>CAYZAE010000340.1:0-4168 GCA_964476125.1 uncultured Verrucomicrobiota bacterium
CGCCGCCGTTGACCAAGTAACTCGGGCTGGAGTCAGTTCGGCCGGCGCGCCGAGATGCGTTCCCGGAGCCACTCGTAATCGGGGCTGCCGGGAACGGCGCGGCGAGTGATGGTGGTACCGAGGGTTGTTCGTGAATCGACCCAGCGGCGGGCTTCGACATGGGCATCGGCGAACGAGAGGGTGCCGGCCCCGTCATGCGCGGTGGAGGGCCAGTCGATCCATTCGGGGGATTGCATGCCGAACGCGAAGAGCCCGTCATTCACGCTGCGGCCATCCTCATCGAGGATCAGGGCTGTGCTGGCAGGGCCGGGAACGGTGAGTTGGGATTCCCGGCCGTAGGTGAGCCAGGTCCGGCCGTAGGTATGGCCGTGGTTGTTATCGAGCCAGGCGCCGTCCGCCGGTTGTTTGCCGGCCCGCGCGTAGGGGTTCACGCCGACGGCTGCGTTCATGGCGACACTGCGGGCGGCCCCCACGCGTTGCCGTGCCTCCCCGGGGCCCAGAAGGGATTGGTCGATGCCGGTTCGAAGATCGGTGGGACACCGGAACACCAGGGGGTCCCGTTGCACGTAGTTGGCGAGCAGGGAGCGGGAGGGATCCGAGAGCAGGCGGCCGTTGAATTCCTGCCCTCCCCCGGGTCCGGCCTGACCGCCGACCCAGGCGAAGCCGGGCACGGTGGTGCCGTCGTCGCTGTTGGGAGGGAACCAGCCCGCGTTGTCGCCGGCGTACATCTGGCAGGCGAGGGCGAGCCGCCGATGATTGTCCAGGCAGGTGGCCAGTCGCGAGTGGACCTGGTTGTTGCCGGTGAGGGGCGGGGCGAGAAGAAGCAGGAGGCTGGAGGCGGAGAGAACCGCGAGCAGGTCCGTTCGGGTGAAGGCGCTGGAATGTCTGGGGGACGAGAGACAGGCGCGCGATCGGGGGTGGCATGAGCCATTCATGGGGGAAATTGACTTGCCTACGGTTGTAAGGCTGAACAGGGTGACATGACACCGCAAGCCTGAATTTCCCATGAGGACACTTCTCCCTGCCACGGTCCCGGGTTTCATCGTGGCCCTGACGCCACTTGTCCTTCCCTTGGTTGGTCTGACTGCCTTTGCGGCCACGGGACCGTACAACGTTTCGCGGATGACTGGTCTTTCAGTCACCGCCGGAGGGGATTCCCTGGCCCCGGTGCTGAGTGGTTCGGGGGGGCACGTCGTGTGGGTGAGCCGTGCGGCCAACCTGTCCATTCAGGATGCCAATGGGTCTGTGCGGGACGTGTTTGTGCGCGATTTGCAGGCGCGGACGACGACGTTGGTGTCGGTGAACATGAACGGCATCTCGGGAAACGGGCCCTCCGAGTCGCCTTCGATTTCCGCTGACGGCCGCTGGGTGGCCTTTGCGAGCCGGGCCTCGGACCTGGTGGTGGGAGATACAAATTCCGTTTCGGATGTCTTTCTGCGGGATCTCACGGCTGGAGTGACGGTGTGTGTCAGTCGGAGGGAAGGGGGTGTTTTCGGGAATCGTGAATCCGGTTCCCCGTGGCTGAGTCCGGAGGGTCGTTATGTCGCCTTCGAGAGCCGGGCGGCCAATTTGCCGGGGGGTGATTCCCTGGGGTATGTGAAGGCGTATCTTTTCGATCGTGTCACCGGGCAGCTTCGCCGGTTGGACGTCCCCTCGGCCGAGGTCGAGATTGCCTCACGTGTCGCCGCCGACATCAGGGATTTGCGGGTCAGTGACGACGGGTCGACGGTGGTGTTTGCGAGCCTGGCGCGGAATCTGGCGCGCGGCCCCATCCGGGGGGCGGTGGAGCTTTCGAGTGGTGTGCTGATCGGGCGTCCGGCGGGTTCGGGGCTGCGCGCCCTGGATTGGTTTCAACCGCAGGTGCCGGCGAACGTTCCTGCCACCCCGATTGGTTTTTCGCTCAGTGCCGACGGCCGGTATCTGGGGGTCCGTGTCGCCCCGGTGTCACAGCAGATTCTTTCTTCCTCCCAGTTCTGGGTGGATCTGGAGCTGGGGGTGGTGCGGCCGATCGCCACGAATCTGTTCACGGGGCACGGAGTGGACACCCTGGGACCGGTGCTCAGTGCGGACGGACAGCGGATGATCTTTGGGGCGCGCGAGGCGGGGAGGGCACCTGCGGTTTACCGGTGGGAGGCTGCCACGGGCGTTGCCACCCGGGTTTCCGGCGAGGTTGGGGAGAGGTCGGTGAATGTCACCAATGCCGTCGGACGATTCCTTGGGGCGAGCCGCGATGGCGGGTTCGTGGCTTTTCTGGGATCCCTTCCTGGAGATTCGGGAACCGGGGCGGCGCGGGAGCAGTTGCTCGTGCGGCGATTGGAAACCGGTGAACTGAGACGGGTCCCGGGCACGGCGGGCGCCCGGGTGACGGCGGACGCCGGAGTGCCGGCGGTATCGTTCAGTGACGATGGCCGGCGCCTGGCGTTCCAGAGTGCGGATGCGGGATGGGTCGACAGGGACCGGAACGAGGCGCACGACGTTTTCGTGTACGACTGGGAGACGGATGCGGTGATGCTCGTTTCGGGGGTGTCCGCCGAGCGGGGGGTGGGTTGGGCGGGGCCCGGTTCCTCGGGGGCGGTCGCCGGGGCCTTGAGCGCGGGCGGACGACGAATGGTGTTTCACAGCGCGGCACCGGTCTGGGAGGCCGGGGACACGAACAGGGCTTTGGATGTGTTGGTTTATGATTTCGACGCCAACGCGTTTCACGCGGTGAGTGTTGATGTGGCTGGATCGGGCGTGGGAAACGCGGAATCCCATTCGGGTGTGATCAGTGCGGACGGAAGGTGGGTGGCGTTCTCCAGTCGGGCGGGGAATCTGGTGATCGGAGACAGGAATGGGCTGGCCGATGTTTTTCTCCGCGATCTCCAGACCTTTTCGACCGTGCTGGTGAGTCGGCGTCCGGACGGGACGGCGGCGGTCCGGGGTGCGGCTGGATTCGCCTTGTCGGCAGACGCCCGGTTCGTGGCGTTCGAGTCGACGTCCCCGGACCTCGTTCCGGCCGTTCCTTCGGCGAACCTCAACCTTTATTTGTTCGAGCGTGAGACCGGGGCGGTTTCGATCCTGACGACGAACACGGCGGGGGGGGCTTCGACGGGGAGTGGTCAGACCCCGATTTTTTCGCCGGACGGCCGGTGGCTGGTATTCGAGAGCCGGGCGACCTCGCTGGTGCGCAACGCGCCAGTCAGTGGCCGCGGTGTTTACGTGAGGGACTTATCGACCGGGGTAACCCGGCTGGCTGCGGTGTCCACGGGAGCCTCGGCGGCGAGTGAGATTCCGGCTCAGGAGCCGATGGCGGCGATGGCTCCGGACAGCTCGGGGATGGTGTTCACGCATCGGCCGATCACAGGTCGGTCCATGCTCTGGTACGAGTTTGCGACGGGCCAACTTCAGGTGGTGGCCGGGGACGTGCGGTTGGGTGGGGTGGGGGCCGGGGGTGAGAGGGTGGTGTATCGAACGGTGTCTTCGGCGGCTGGGACATCCTCGGAGGTGAGAATGCTGGAGCGGTCGACGGGCTTGATCCGCACGATTGCGAGTGCCGGGCCGGGAACGCTGGGGACGGTGACCCTGTCCCGGGACGGGCGGCATGTGGTGTTCACCAGTCCTGTGAATGGTCTGGCGGGAGGGGACACGAATGGATGGAACGATGTGTTTTTGTGGGACGGCCAGGAGGGTACGACGGTGCTGCTCAGTGTCGGCTGGCATGGGCGGGTGGCGGAGGCGCCTTCGGGGGCTGCGCAGATCAGCGGGGACGGACGGACGATTGCGTTCACCAGTTTTGCGTCGGACCTGGTGGACGGCGATTTCAACGGGCAGGCCGACGTGTTCGTGGTGCGCCTGCCGGGCGTGGAGTCGGGGTTCCGGGTGACCACCGTGACGCGGGTGATGACGGGGGAGGTCCGGCTGGTCTGGCCGGCGAAGGTGGGAAGCCGGTACCGCGTTGAATATGCCGGGGATCCGGCAGGTGTCTGGCAAGACCTCGGGGTGACTGTGGAGACTCCGGCCGAAGGCCAGGTGACGGCCATCGATCGGGAAGCGGCGGGGTTGCCGCGGAGATTCTATCGCGTGGTGGAGCTTCCCTGAGGGGGGCGGGTGCCTTCCCCCTGGAGGGACCTTCAGGCCACGGGTGCGCGTCCGAGGACTTCGCGGGCGCGGGCGGCGGCGGTGGCGCGGT
>CAYZAE010000341.1:0-4166 GCA_964476125.1 uncultured Verrucomicrobiota bacterium
CAAGGCCACCAACATCTGCGCCCTCGCCGCCAACATCAGCAGCACCGGCCTCATCGAAGTGCCCATGTGCACCCCCCTCCGCACCATCGTCGAGGAGATGGGCGGCGGCGCTCCGGGAACCGCGAAGATTAAAGCCGTCCAAACCGGCGGCCCCTCCGGCGGCTGCATCCCCGCCCAGCACCTCGACACTCCCGTCGATTACGAATCACTCGGCAAACTGGGCTCCATCATGGGCTCGGGTGGCATGATCGTCATGGATGACTCCACCAACATGGTCGAGATCGCCCGGTTCTTCATGGACTTCTGCCGCGACGAGTCCTGCGGAAAATGCATTCCCTGCCGCGCCGGCACCGTCCAGATGCACCGGTTGCTCGACAAGATCGCCCAACGCAAAGCCACCGCCCGCGACCTCGCCACGCTCGAGGAACTCTGCGACATGGTGAAAACCACCAGCCTCTGCGGGCTCGGCCAAACCGCCCCCAACCCCACCCTCAGCACGCTTAGATTCTTCCGCCACGAATACGAGGCCCTGCTCCAACCCGACACCTACGGTCCACGCCGGAACCAGCCCGCTGTCTCCATCACGGCACCGACAGCGTCCCAGCCTGCCTGACCCAACAACCCGCCGCTCCGCCCTCCACCCAAGATCCCATCCCACCATGGCGGCCAAGACCCTCACCATCGACGGCAAACCCATCACCGCAGAGGAAGGCGCCTCCGTCCTCGACGCCGCTCAGGAAGCCGGCATTCGCATCCCCACCCTCTGCCACCTCGAAGGTGTCTACGACGTCGGTGCCTGCCGGCTCTGCCTCGTTGAACTCGCCGGCACACCCAAGCTCGTCCCCGCCTGCACCACGCGCGTCGCCGAAGGCATGGCGGTGAAGACCGACACCGAACGGCTCCGGCGCTACCGCCGCATCACCCTCGAACTGCTCTTCGCCGAACGAAACCACGTCTGCAGCGCCTGCGTCGCCAACGGGCACTGCGAACTCCAGCAACTGGCCTACTCGCTCGGCATGGACCACGTCCGCTACGAGTACCTCTTCCCACGCTGGCACGTCGACACCACCCATCGACTGTTCGGCATGGACCATCACCGGTGCATCCTTTGCACCCGCTGCGTCCGGGTCTGCTGGCACATCGAAGGCGCCGGCACCAAGAACGTCGCGGGTCGGGGCACCCGCTCCCACATCATCACCGATCTCAACATGCCCTGGGGCGATTCCGAGTCCTGCACCCAGTGCGGCAAATGCGTCCAGGCCTGCCCCACCGGAGCCCTCTCCCACAAGGGCTCCACCGTCGGCGAAATGCAGCGCGACCGCGGCAAACTCGAATTCATCGTCACCGCCCGGGAAAAGAAACAGTGGATCGCCACGGATTAGCGGCCCCCCATGAAGACCCGCATCGCCACAGTCTGGTTCGGCGGCTGCTCCGGCTGTCACATGTCCTTCCTCGACCTCGACGAATTCCTTCTCGACCTCGCCGAACTGGTCGACCTGGTCTACAGCCCGGTCGTAGATACCAAGGAGTACCCGGAAAACGTCGACCTCTGCCTGATCGAGGGCGCCATCTGTAACGAGGACAACCTCGCCCTCGTGCACCGCATTCGGGAACGAACCCGAGTTCTGATCGCCTTCGGGGACTGCGCCGTCACCGCCAATGTTCCGGCCATGCGCAACCAACTTGGCCCGGGGAACACCGAAAGCGTGCTCCAGCGCGCTTACATCGAGTCCGCCCAGGACAATCCACGACTGCCGCGGGCAGATGGCATCGTGCCCGCCCTGCTCGAACGCGTCATGCCGGTGCACGAGGTCGTGCATGTGGAGTACTTTCTCCCCGGGTGCCCACCTGCGGCGGCCCATATCAAGGCGCTCGTCTCCCAAATCCTCAGCGGCGTCCAACCCCGGCTCGAGGGAATCCAACTCAAGTTCGGATGATCCTCCCTCCCCACCGGTCGCACACCCCATCCCGTGGACCGCCCACCCCACACCATGGCCAACCGAATCGTCATCGACCCCGTCACCCGCATCGAAGGACACGCCAAGATCAGCATCCACCTCGATGAGGCCGGCAACGTCGCCGACGCGGAGTTTCATGTGACGGAATTCCGCGGCTTCGAGAAATTCTGCGAAGGACGCCCCTTCGCCGAAATGCCCGGCATCACACCGCGCATCTGCGGCATTTGCCCCGTCAGCCACCTGCTCGCCTCAGCCAAGGCCGGCGACGCCATCATGGCCATCCAGATCCCGCCTGTCGCCGACAAGCTCCGGCGGCTGATGAACCTGGGTCAACTCGTCCAAAGCCACGCCCTGAGTTTCTTCCATCTCAGCGCCCCCGATTTCCTGCTCGGCTGGGATACCCCCCAGGCCCAGCGCAATGTCTTCGGCCTCATCGCCGCCAACAAGGACCTCGCCCGCGCCGGCATCCGTCTCCGTCAGTTCGGCCAGGAAATCATCGAGATCCTCGGCGACCGCAAGATCCACCCGGCCTGGGCCGTGCCCGGAGGCGTCCGCACCCCGCTCACCGTCGAGGGCCGCGAACGAATCCGGCTCTGGCTCCCCGAAGCCTTCGCCACCGCCGAAACCGGACTGTCCCTGTTCAAGCGGACCCTCGAAACGCACCAGCGGGAGGTCCAGATCTTCGGCAATTTCCCTTCACTCTTCATGGCCCTTGTCGCCCCCGACGGCTCCTGGGAGCACCATGGCGGCAAACTCCGGTTCACCGACAGCAGCGGGAGCATCATCGCCGACCAGATCGAGGTCGCGCGATACCGGGAGTTCATCGGCGAATCGGTGCAGGAAAGTTCCTACCTGAAGTCGCCCTACTACCTCCCGCTGGGATTCCCCGATGGCATGTACCGCGTCGGCCCCCTCGCCCGACTCAATGTCTGCGAACGGATGGGCGTGCCCAAGGCCGACGCCGAACTCCGCCTGTTCAAGAAAATGGGCCGGGGCGCCGTAACCTCCTCCTTCCTCTACCACTACGCCCGGCTCATCGAGATCCTTGCCAGCTTGGAGCACATCGAACGCTTGATGGATGATCCCGAAATCCTCGGTGACTACCTCCGCGCCGATGCCGGCATCAACAACCTCCACGGAGTCGGCGCCAGCGAGGCCCCTCGTGGTACCCTCTTCCACGACTACACCGTCGACCGCAACGGCCTGCTCCAGAAGGTCAACCTCATCGTTGCCACCGGCCAGAACAACCTGGCCATGAACCGCACCGTCGCCCAGATCGCCCGCCACTACATGAGCGGCCACGAGCTCACCGAACCCCTGCTCAACCGTGTCGAACACGGAATCCGCTGCTACGACCCCTGCCTCAGCTGCTCCACCCACGCCTATGGTAAAATGCCCCTGCACCTCCGCCTGATCCGGCACGACGGATCGGTTGCCGGCGAAATCACCCGCGAATGATCCCCGCCCCGATCCTCGTCATCGGCTACGGAAACACCCTGCGCCGCGACGACGGCGCGGGTCCGCGGGTTGCGGAAGCCATCGGGCGGCTCGGGCTCCCGGACGTCCAAACCCTCATCCTCCACCAACTCTCCCCGGAACACGCCGACCCCATCTCCCGCGCCGGCACCGTCATCTTCGTCGATGCTGCCCTTGGGGGGCCCGACACCATCCAGATCCGTCCGGTGGCTCCCAGCGACACCCACCGGCTTGAGGGCCACACCGCCGATCCCGCCATCCTGCTCGCCCTCGCCAGGGACATCTTTGGCCATGCACCGGTCGCCTGGCTCGTCACTCTCCCCATTCGCTCGATGGACTTCGGAGAGCACCTCGACCCCGTGACCGAAGCGCGTGTGCCCAAAGCGGTCACCCAAGTCCTCGGACTCCTGAAGATCGGGGACTAATGCCCCGTTTCGATTTCGAAGCCCGGCCGCGATCCGAAGGCCGGCGCACTCCAAAAGCCTGTCCCTCTGTTTTGCCAAGCCCCGCTTCCAAGGACCTGTCCCTCAAACGACGCCCCGGGGGGAGGGCCGGATTCCAAAGACCTGTCCCTCTGTTCGCAACCCCGACTCGCGTCTAAAGACCTGTCCCTATGTCATTTGCCAACCAATTACCCGTCCCTTTGTAGAATAAGCTTGCCGCGAGGGGGCCGGCAGTGGTTAGCCGGCGACCGCCATGAGGACAGCCCGACTGAAGGTTCCCAAGGATCAC
>CAYZAE010000342.1:0-4147 GCA_964476125.1 uncultured Verrucomicrobiota bacterium
GCATGGCCCCTCCCCTTCCACCCCTTCCCTCTTTCGCGATCCCCGCGGCAGGCGTAGAGACGAATCGACCCCCGGCCTCAACCCAACCCAACCCAAACCTCCCCAACCCCATGAGAATCGCCCGTCGCCAATTCCTGAAATCATCGGCCCTCGGACTCGGGGGACTGGCCCTGGGAACACCCTCCCCGCTCCGCGCCCAAACCCCCGCCGTCGCCGCGGACGGCGCCAAACTGAGCGCCTTCGACACCATCCAGCTCGGCCGCACCGGAATCAAAACCTCGCGGGTCTCCATGGGAACCGGCGTCCGCGGAGGCAACCGCGAGTCGAACCACACCCGCATGGGCGCAGCCAACGCCCACCAACTGATCCGTGAAATCTACGAGCGCGGGGTGCGGCACTTCGATCTCGCGGACCTCTACGGCACGCATCCCCTCATCCCCGGCGCCCTCGAAGGCGTGCCCCGCGACTCCTACGCGCTCTGCTCCAAAATCTGGTGGCGACCCGGCGGGATCCCCGAAAAAGAACGGCCGGACGCCGACGTCGTCGTCGAACGTTTCCTGCGCGAGGTTAAATCGGCCTATCTCGACCTGGTGCTGCTGCACTGTGTGGAGGGCGCCTACTGGCCCAAGGTGCTGGCCCGGCAGATGGAGATTCTCGCCAACCTTAAGCGCCGGGGACTGATCCGCGCCCACGGCGTTTCGTGTCACTCCCTCCCCGCCCTCGAAGCCGCCGCCAACGAATCCTGGGTCGACTCCGTCCACGCCCGCATCAACCCCTTCCAAATCGCCATGGACGGTCCGCCCGAAAAGGTGGCCTCGGTCCTGAAACAGCTCCGCGCCAGGGGCAAAGGGGTCGTGGGCATGAAAATCATCGGCGAGGGCCGGCTCCGGAACGACGAGGAAAAGAAGGATCAATCCATCCGCTACCCCTGGGCCGAGGGGCTCGTGGACATGGTCACCGTCGGTTTTGAAAAGACGTCCGAACTCGACGATTTCCAGAACCGGCTCAGGAAAGTCCCGAAGCCCGCCTGAGTTCCACAGCGCGGCGGTTGAACTCCACGCAATCCGAGTACCGGACCCCCGTTCCTCCGAACACGTCGAGCGCGGATCCAATGGTGAGATCCACTCGACCGCGTCCCAGCGTTTCCACGATCTCCAAATCCTCCATCGAGCGCGCGCCCCCGGCATAGGTGGTGGGCACCGACACCGCCCCCGCCAACCGCTCCACCAACTCCCGATCGATGCCACGGCACAGGCCTTCGACGTCCACGGCATGGACCAGGAACTCCGCGCATTGCCGGCCCAACCGGCCCAGCGTTTCCTCGTTCACCCGCAAGTCCGTGAACTTCTGCCAGCGATCGGTGACCACGAAGTAGTCGTCGCCGCGCTTCCGGCAGCTCAGGTCCAGAACCAATCGTTCGCGTCCGACCGTCCGCAGCAGCTCGGCAAGTCGGTCCTCATCAAGGCGGCCTTCGCGGAACACCCAGGAGGTGACAATGACATGGGAAGCGCCGGCCTCGAGCCAGCCCCTAGCCGTTGCCACATCCACGCCCCCCCCGATCTGAAGCCCGCCGGGATAAGCCGCCAGCGCTTCCCGCGCCGCCGCGTCGTTGCCCGGCCCCAGCATGATCACATGCCCGCCCGTCAGGCCGTCCCGACGATACAGGTCCGCATACCAGCCCGCCGGTCGGTCCGATTCAAAGTTGGTCCGCGTCCCCGCACCACTGTCGGTCAGGGTCCCCCCCACGATCTGGACCACCCGCCCGCCCCGAAGATCAATGCACGGTCGAAACATGCCGCCGCCATTCAGCCACACCCCCGCCCCCAACTCCACTCCCGGCTCCCGGCTCCCGGCTCCCCACTCCCCACTCTCCACTCCCCACTCCGCTCTCAGCTCTCCGCTCTCCAAACTCCGAACTCCCCACTCCCCACTCCACCCTCTAAGCTCCTCCCGGGATGAGCCGCCGACCCGACCCCACATCGATCACCACGCCCAAGCCGCAACCGCAGCCCAGCCAGTTGCTGAACCGGGAGCTCAGCTGGCTCGCGTTCAATCAACGGGTGCTCGAGGAGTCCCTGGATCCGTCCAATCCCCTGCTGGAACGGGTCAAGTTCTTCGCCATCACCAGCTCCAATCTCGACGAGTTCTTCGAGGTCCGGGTGGCCGGTTTGCGGCAGCAGGTGGCGGGAAACATCGTCGAACCCACGCCCGACGGCCTCTCCCCACTCCAGGCGCTCCGGGCCGTTCGCCAGCGGGTGCATGAATTGGTGGACCGTCTCTATCGCGGCTGGCGCGACGAACTGGTCCCCCAACTCGCCGAGCACGGAATCCGATTCCTCCGGGTGGAGGAACTCGATGACGCCGACCTGGCCTGGCTGGAGAGTTTCTACCTCGACCGCGTGCATCCCGTCCTCACCCCGCTCGCGATCGACAAATCCCACCCGTTCCCGCAGCTGATCAACAAAATGCTGAACGTGGTGGTCCGGCTCATCGACACCACCGACGGCGAAAACGAGGAGAAACTGGGCGTGGTCCAGGTCCCCCCCAACCTCCCGCGCCTGGTCCGGCTGCCCCGGTCGGATGGGCGCCAGGACTACATCTTTCTCGGCCGGATTATCGGACGTTTCCTCGGCCGGTTGTTCTTCGGCATGGAAATCCTGGGACACTGGCACATCCGGGTCACCCGCAACGGGGAGTTCTACATCGACACCGAGGATGCCGAGAGCCTGCTGGTCGCCATCGAACAGGAGCTCCACAACCGGCTCAAGGGCGAGGCCGTACGTCTCGAGGTCAGCCATGACTGCCCCGACGAAGTGCTCAAGGTGCTGGTGGAACGGCTCGAATTGTCCAAGGACGACGTCTACCGCATCAACGGACCCCTGCATCCCGGCAGGATCATGGGGATCGCCGACGGCGTGGAATCACCGGAACTGCACGATCCGCCGTATGTCGCTCCGATTGCCCCGGTGCTCCGCGGCCAGACGGATCTTTTCGCCGCCATCCGCGAACGCGACATCCTGCTTCACCATCCCTACGAATCGTTCAACACGGTCGTCGATTTCCTCCACCAGGCGGGGATTGACGACAAGGTGCTGGCCATCAAGCAGACGCTGTATCGCACCGGCGGCGATGCCCGGATCATCGACGCCCTGATCCAGGCGGCCCGGAACGGCAAACAGGTCACCGCCATCGTCGAACTCAAGGCGCGCTTCGATGAACACAACAACATCCAGTGGGCCCGCAAACTGGAGGAGGCCGGGGTCCATGTCGTCTATGGCCTGCTCGGACTCAAGATCCACGCCAAGGTCGCGCTCATCGTGCGCGCCGAACCCCAGGGCATCCGGCGCTACATGCACCTCAGCACCGGCAACTACAACGCCACCACGGCGAAGATCTACACCGACATCGGCGTGCTCACCTGCCGCCCCGACTTCGGCGAGGACGCCACCACGCTGTTCAACCTGCTCACCGGCATCTGCCAGTTCCAGCCGATGCGCAAATTCCTCATCGCTCCGTTCGAAATGCACGACCGGATCCTCCGGCTGATCGAGGAGGAATGCGTCAATGCCCGCCGCGGCCTGCCCGCCCGCATCATCGCCAAGATGAACTCGCTCGTGGACCCCCAGGTGATCGCCGCGCTCTACGCCGCGTCCCAGGACGGCGTCCAGATCGACCTCATCATCCGCGGCATCTGCTGCCTCCGCCCCGGCGTCCCCGGGCTCAGCGACAACATCCGGGTCCGCAGCGTCGTCGACCGCTTCCTCGAGCACAGCCGCGTGTTCTACTTCGAGAACGCCGCCAACCCGCGCGTGTTCCTGGGCAGCGCCGACTGGATGCCCCGGAATTTCTTCCGTCGGATCGAGGTGGTTTTCCCCATCGAGGACGGCCTGATCCGGGACCGCATCGTGCGCGAGATCCTGGAGGCCAACCTGCGCGACAACACCCGCGCACGGATCCTCCAGCCGGACGGCACCTACACCCATCCCTCTCAAGTCCAGGGCACCGGCCCCAAGCGTCGCTGCCAGACCGAACTGCTGGAAGCCGCCACGCGCGCGGCCCATCAGGATCCCGGGCTCCAGGAACTGCCGAATGTCGGCATCGTGGCCACCTCGCGGCCCTCCCGAAAAACACGCGTCACCGTCCGCCG
>CAYZAE010000343.1:0-4144 GCA_964476125.1 uncultured Verrucomicrobiota bacterium
GCCTTTGGTCCCATCTGCCGCGGATTGGACTGCCTGGCCCTTAATACTCCGGCGCAAGCAGTTCGGCGCCGCCGATGGATGGCCCAAATGGACCGGAATGGGCCGAAGTGCCGGTGCCGGGTGACAAAACCGGGTGACAAGAACCGTCGACTGCGCACCTCGTGGCCCCAGGCTGTACGGCCTCCCGGCGCGGGGTCGCTCCCCTCCCCACCGTGGCCATCCCTGGCCGGGCTGATCGTCGGCGGGGCCTGGCGCGACTCGTGGAGTCCGCCCCGCGTGGGGTGAGAACTCCAGCAGGGCGCCCCCTGCGCTGCATCGCCACATTTCTGGTAGCCTGGCGCCCAGGTCGAGACGGAAGCCAATTGGTGTGTTCGCTTTCGCCGGTCGCCGACGACTGGTGTCTTGGAGCGGTGAGAAGGTCGATGGAGACGCGCTCACCCTCCGGAACACAACATGTACACGACCACACGGCCTCGGTGGAAAAGGACGCCGCCGAGGTTCGCCTACAGCGGGCGGGAAACCGCCCACCGACTCGGCTCCGCGCCCGGGTGCACGACGGTGATGCTGGAGCACTGGCCCAAGTCCGCGCCGAACCGGGTGCGGGCGCCGAGCGAGGCAGTCGAAGCCGCGCGCCACGGATCAAGTGACCAGGCGGTGGCAAAGTCCCAACACGATGGCAACGATTGAGCCAGTCCGTCCGGGTGACGCGCAGAGGCTCCTCCAGGAGTTCTTCACGCCCGAATCGCTGGCCGAGCGGCTGGGCGAAGCCGGCCGCTGGCAAGGCATGGGAGTGGAACGGTTGGGGCTGACCAACCCCGTCCAGGAAGCCGCGTTCATCAACCTCCTCGGCGGACGGATGCCTGATGGCACCCGGAGCCTCGTGGCCGACACCCCGGGTCCCGACCGCACCGGGGCCTGGCGCCTGACCTTCGACACCTCGCCGAGCGTGAGCGTGCTGTGGGCGATGGTGCCTCCGGCCGACCGCGGGATCATCGAGCGCGTCCACGCCGCCTGTGTTAGGACGGCGATGATGGACGTTGAGTATGTGCTTTGCGGCCATTCGATCGAGACAGAGCTCATGATGGACAAGCTCCCTGGGGCGGTGTTCGCTTCATTTCGCCAGGGCGCAGCGTGGGATCAAACCCCGCATCTGCACACGAGCGTGTTCTGCATGAACTTGGGCATCGGCCCCGACGGCCAGGCGAAAATGTTCCAGCCGCGCGAGGTTCTGGAGGCGACGAAGGAAGCCACCACCTACTACCGTCAGTTTCTCGAGCAGAACCTCCTCCACAGGCTGGGGCCATTTAGCCGGGTTGCCTGTGAGGAGTTGCGTCTTTGTGACGTCCCCCAGGAGCTCTGCCGTCGGTTTCTCCTGGACCCCGGCTTCGCCAACCCAGTGGATGCCCATGGCCCGGCGCGGTCCCGGGCCCTACGGGGTGAGGAACTCTTCGCCCGGTGGAATCAACAGGGCCGTGAATTCGGCTGGGGTCCGGCCCATGCCGAGGCATTCCTGGAGCATCTCGACAACCTGCGCCGGTGGCAGCAGTTCATGGACGCCGCCCGGTCCCACGTCAGAACCACGCTGGAGGCCCTTTTCGGTGGCCCTCCAGCTCGCAGGCCCCCTACGCAGATTCCCTCACACGGATCCGAACCGCGCCGTTCCCCACCGCCCCGAAGCCAGGACCACGGACATTCCCACTGACTTCCACGCGAGCCCCGCCTGCCCAACATCCGTTGGAGCTGGCCGAAGCCCTGGGCGCAGGCTCCGCTTCGTGGCTCATCCGTCCAGGAACCTGCTCCGGGTTGCAGCGAACGCCCCGCGCGCGGCCACCCAACTCGTGCACGATGAGCTCCCGGGTCGCCTCCTTCTCCCCGTTCGGGCCGCAACCCGTGAACATCAAGGTCACGGTCCTGTCCGTGCGCGTTTGTTTCCCCGTCGGACCAACCGCATGATCCGACGCTGGCGTGTCGGTTCTCTGCAGCCTTGAGCCTGCATCTGGAAGGGTCGCGGCTGACCCGATGCTCAACTCAGCCCATTAGCCTGCAAGTCTGCTCGAGACCCTGCTCGACGCTCTTCGCGTTCCAGCCAACTGGCCGTAATCACCCGAAACTCAACACCCGTCCGATCGTTCCGCAGCAGGCCCGCCTCGGCATCCGTGACCGCCTCCCCCCACAGGCCCACACCGAAACCGAAGTCGCCAACCGTGCGAGCTCCACCCGGCGGCCGTGGCTGATTTCGGTTGTTCGGTTTCCAGCCCCGACCGCGACTGTGCTGGTAGGACGCGCTCCGACCAGCACCGGACTGAGCGCCACCCGACAAAGACCATGAACACATCTGCCCCATCCCCCTCCCCGTCGCTGTCCGGGCGGCTCGCCTACAGCATCCAGGAAACCGCCCAGATGCTCGGGGTCTGCGACAAGAGCGTGCGCCGGCTCATCCTCCGCGGTCTGATCCGGCCCTCCCGCGCGCTGCGCCACATCCTCATTCCCAAGGACGAACTCGAGCGTTTCTTGCGTGAGACACGGTGAGCTCCCCGATCCAGCAGCCGGCCGTCGTGGTCCGCGCCCGTCGTTTCCGCAGCGGGCATCGCCAAGGGCTGAACAGCAGGGTGGCCGAGGCCGCTCGCGGTCGCACGCACGCACCCGCACCGAAGCTGGGGTCACGATGAACTTCCACCAGGGCCAGGTCAGGCGCGGGCCGCAGCCGCCCGGTGACCGAACGACCGCTCATGGGGCGACTGCCCCACCGTCCCGCGCCGGGGTTTGTCCCCACCTCCTTGAGCGCCGTTGGGTAGCGTTTCTTTGCGGGTTTCCCCTATCCAGGGCGGTATCCGAGGGCAGTGATGGTGGCTGCCTCGCCACGGGACACCGCCGTCCTCGGTCCACACGATCTCCGCAGATTGCGTGTTCGGTCGGAAAGGGTGTATGCGACTACAGGGTGGTGGACCGGACCGCGGCGGGGATCGCCCCGACCCGACTCCGGGTCTGCTGAACTCAGAGCGCAACCCGCCCCGGTAGGCCCGGGGCGACAACGACAGGAACCATATGAACCACTGGGAATCGAAGATTGATCCCACTCACTTCGGGCTGATCGCCGCGTACCTGCGCAGCCCCAACGCCCCCATCGACTTCATCCTGCACGTCCGGGACCGGGCCCTGCTCGCCGAGGTGGCCAACCGCATTGAACGGGATTTCATGGCCGGGGTTCCGCCCGGTCCGTCGCTGTCGCCGGGGCTTCAGGACCTGGTCCGGGACGGGGCCATGAAGGTCTCGTCGCTGAAGGACCCCGGTCCCCTGGAGCCCGGCGCGGTCGTGGATGCGAACCAAGTCCGCAGTTCGACCTATACCCAGGTGATTTACATGCCGCCCTTCTACCTCGCGCACACCCCCGGGCTCTTCGAGGGGAAGGTGATGCGGGATGCCCCGCGCGAGCGCCACCAGACCCGTGAGTTGAACAACACCGAATGGGGGTCGACCATCGCGCATTGGAAGGACCGGAACCATGGCCACGACCATTAGCCGGGACGGTCAAGTGCTGGAAACCTCAGCGGGAATCGTCCCCGCGATTCAAACGCCGTTTGGGGTCAGTTGACTTGGGAAGCCGAAGTGCGGTAGATCGGAAGCAGGGTTCCGTAGGCGGTCCGCCCGTTCGGGGTGCGGCCGCCGAGTTCTGGAGGGAGTACGTTCATGCCGTTTGCGAGCCGGGTCGCCAGGGACGACCGGCAACTCGATCTGTTTTCATTCCAAGCCCGAGGAGGCCCGACCGATGAAACCGCTTACCCAATACGGCCGAATGGCCGAGAACCACTGGCGCCAGTTCCTGCCCCGGATGACGGCCCAACTGGAGGCGAGCGGCCAACTGCACGCGATGCTCCTGGAGGCGGAGGAACAGACCGAGGCGGAGCTGGATTCGCTCCGGAGGCACTTCATCCAGCAGGGACTGACGCCGCAGCAGGCCCACGACCGGGCCTGGGAGATTGTGCGGGAACGATACCTCTTCCTGCCGCCGAAAACGGACTGAACGGCGACGATGAATGGGTTGCCTTCGGGCCGGCAACCGCCGCTCCGGAACCTCCGCGCAACCCCAACAACTACCGCATCACCGACGCCGACCGCGTCGGGGTCGGCTCCCTCAAGCGCAAGT
>CAYZAE010000344.1:0-4082 GCA_964476125.1 uncultured Verrucomicrobiota bacterium
TCTCTAATCCCGCTCTCCACTCTCCACGCTCCGAACCCCGAACTCCGATCTCCGATCTCCCCACTCCCGGCTCCAGCCTCCCAACTCCCCACTCCCCACTCCCAACGACCAACGACCCTCGACCCACACCCCTCGCCCAGCCATCCTAGGCCCGTGGGCTTCCGCGACAAACTCCTGCTCCTCGACGACGTCCCCGCCTGGCGCGAACAACAGCGCGCCGCCGGACGGCGGGTCGTCGCCACCAACGGTTGCTTCGATCTCCTCCACGTCGGCCACGCCACCTACCTCGAGGCCGCCCGTGCCGAAGGCGACCTGCTGCTGGTCGGCGTCAACAGCGATGCCTCCGTCCGCCGTCTCAAGGGACCCACGCGGCCCGTGAACGGCGAACAGGACCGCGCCGAGCTGATCGCCGCCCTGGGCTGCGTTGATGCCGTGTGTCTCTTCGACGAAACCAGCGCCCAGCGTTTTCTGGCCATCGCCCGACCCGACGTCTGGGCCAAGGGAGCCGATTACACACTGGAAACGCTCAACCAGGACGAGCGCCGGACCGTGGAACAGGCCGGCGGCCGAATCGCGTTCCTCACCCTGGTTCCCGGACGTTCCACGACCCGGACCCTGGAAAAGCTGGCCGGCCGTTGATCAAGGGAACACGACGCAGCCCAGTCCCCGGAGGAGAAGCGAAGAAGCCTAAATCCCTCAAAACCTCGGAAAACCCCAGGGAAAACGAGGAATCCCTCGGACAAGCACCAGGAACCAAGTAGCGCAAGGGAACCGGCGGAGAATCGGCAGGAAGGAAAGATGGTCGGGGCGGTGAGATTCGAACTCACGACCTCTTGTACCCGAAACAAGCGCGCTAGCCATGCTACGCTACGCCCCGAACGGCCGATAGATTGGGCCGTCGGATGCCTGCTTGGCAACGGGATTCTTTGGATTACTGGGCGCCACCTTCCTTCGGCAACACCCGGTCCGGGCTCGTGCCCACCTTCGTCGATTCCCGCTCCGTCAGGATCGCCATGAGATCCTCCACCGCTTGGTAAACCTTCAGATCCGCCTTGTCGCCGTCCTCCGACATCACCAACTGAACCGTGGCCCCCAGGTTGATAAGCGCATTCTTCTGAGCCTCCGAAAGCTTGTCGCCTCCCGCCTTGGCCACTTCCACCAGCGCGGTGGACCCTTCGAACAGCTTGCCGGCCGTCAGCAACTTGACCGCCTCATCAGCCGGCCCCTTCACCGCAGCCTCCGCCGACGCGAAGGCCTGGCTGAACTCCGCGGTGTCCATCTTGGTCTTCGCGGCCCCTCCGCAACCCGCAACCAACACAGCGACGGCGGTGAAACAGGCGAAAAGGACCGGGGAAAGCATGGTTTTCATGGGCGTGTGGAAGCTCGACGACGTCACCGTGCGACGCGGATCCAGCCCGATAAAGCTGAAAGTGGCGTAAAAAGCCCTTGCGACGGCACGCCGGCAGACTAGCGTCCGGCCTCTCGGCGACGTCCGCAAGGACGCGGCGCCGGACATTCGTCCGCAGGCGGGTTCGTTTAGGCCGACCCCGGATCGGACAGATCAGTCGAATCGGTTGGATCGGTCGAGACAGTTTTCGTGGGTTGGTAGCTCAGTCGGTAGAGCAGCGGCCTTTTAAGCCGTTGGTCGTGGGTTCGAGTCCCACCCAACCCACCATCTTCCAAGGGTCTGAGAGAGCGCTGCAGATCCAACAGCAGGCCGCACTCAACTTCCTGCCACCTCAGGGGCTAAACCGAAAACGGATTGAGGGTGTCCACCTGGGGGAAATGGTCCGTGTTCCGGGTGACCACGGTCAGGTGACGTGCAAGCGCCGTGGCGGCAATCTGCGAATCCTTGATGCCCACTTTCCGCTGTGCGTCGCGGCCAAGTTCCTGTTCGAGCTTCGCTGCGTACCGGCCCCACTCCGCCGCCTCCGCCTCGTCAAAGGCGACCACCCGGCTTCCGAGATCCTGCCGAAAGAAAGCAAAGTCGCGTTCCAACTGGCGACGCCGTTTCCCCTGGGGCAACCGCTCGATTCCGTATCGCAGTTCCGCCAGCGTGATCGTCGAGACCGCACATTCCAACTCGTGCGAATCGAGCCAGGCGACGACGGCGGGATCGGGCTTCGCCTTGACCGGTTCGCTCACGATGTTGCTGTCGAGCAGGTACTTCATGCCCCCGGAAAGAGGGGTTCGTCCCACTGAGGAATCTCGATCCCGCGCAGGGCCCCGAGGTGTTCGGAGAGTTTTCGACGGGGTCGCGCCCCGATGCGACGCAACACCACCTCGTCCTGGCGGCGGATCACCTCGAAGTCGTCGCCGGGCTTCAGCTCCAACGCCTCGCGGATCGCGCGTGGAATCACGACCTGCCCCTTGGTGCTCATGGTTGCCGTCACCTCGGTAGGAAAATCTTACTTCAGCACGCCGTCAACTGGATCCGAGCCCGGGCCACAATGGGGTCGCGTCTAAATTGTTGACATATCGAATTTGGTATCGCTTCCCGAGAGCCGGAGACGGTCCCTAGGGGGACCCCAGGAACGACCTGTCCCTGGTAGGCGTCCTGTGCTGGACGGGTCCGTCGCCACGGGGTTCTTGAAAGCCGGGGTAAGACGGGTAAGATTTCCGGTATGCGCACGGCGACGCTTTCCACCAAAGGCCAGCTGGTCATCCCCCATCAATTCCGCCAGGCGCTGCGGCTCCAGCCGGGTGACCGCGTTTCGTTTGTCCTGGAGGGTGAGAAGCTGGTGCTTCAGCGCGATCAACCCAGAAGGGCACGGCTCACCCGCGGAAAGTTCGGACGGCCGGTGCTCGTGGCCCCTGCGGATGCCCCCCCCATGACTCCGGAGCAGGTGAAAGCCATCCTCGAGGACTCCCCATGAGCCACCTCCTGGACGTGAACCTTCTTCTGGCCTGCGCCTGGTCCCGTCACGCGGACCACGCCCGTGCCAACCGCTGGCTTGATGGAACCAGGGCCTTCGCCACCGCTCCGATCACCCAGATGGGATTCCTGCGCGTCAGCATGAGCACGGCCTACGGCGCCTCCTTTGACGATGCGAGAACCGCGCTGGACGCCATCCTGCGGATGAAGTCCCACCGGTTCCTCGCCGATGCCACACCCGCGTCCGCACTGCCAACGCTCTCCAGCAGCAGGGACGTGACGGACGCCCACCTCGTGCAATTGGCGGCCAGCCACGGGCTCAAGCTGGCCACTTTGGACGAAAACCTGTGCCGGAGGCCGTGGTCCGCCGCCGTTGCCGAAAATCCCTTGGGCTAGGGTAGCAAACTCCTGCACGGGCAAGCCCAGTCTTCCCATTGCCCTCCAGAGCGTCCGCGGCTTTCCGTTTGCGATTCCGGGCCTGGCATGGGATCGCAAGCAACATGCGACCCAATCAATTCCAGACCAGGACAGGATCCGCTGCCCGACACAGAGCGGAACCAACCAATCGATCGCCGACGGCGCACGGGATGCTGTTGGGATTGCTGCTGCGGCTGCCTCTGGGGCTTTTGCTTCCCGGCTGCTCCCCGTCCACGGAACTTCGCGTCGCGTCCGCCCCGGCGTCCCCACCACTCACCGAGGCCCATCGGCAAACGGCGCTCGAACGAGGCAAGGCCGTCTCGGCTGAAACATTCAGCATCCTGAGTTCCAACCTGCTCGGGGCGATTCAATCCGGTGGCGTCAGCAATGCTCTGCCATTCTGTTCCCTGGCGGCGTCCCCCCTGACCGCCGGAATCGCCACACGGCATGGCGTCACCCTTCGCCGCGTAACTCACAAGCCCCGCAATCCCACCAACCGGGCCGACGCCGCCGAACTGGCCGTGATCCAGTCCTACCAGGGCCTGCTCTCCAGTGCTTCCATCTCCTCCACCAACCTGCCGCCGCCGACGGTCACGAACATGGCACCCGGCCGAACCACTTTTTTCGCCCCGATCCTACTGTCCAAGGAACTCTGCCTGAAGTGCCACGGCAACCCCGGCAAAGACATCGCGGCCGGGGACCTCGAGATCATTCGGCGCCTGTATTCCACTGACGAAGCGACCGGCTTTGTCATGGGCGAACTCCGCGGACTCTGGCGCATCGATTTCCC
>CAYZAE010000345.1:0-1650 GCA_964476125.1 uncultured Verrucomicrobiota bacterium
TGGAACAAGGTCGGCGTGACCGGCTTGAAGATCGCGCCCTTCTTGGTGCCGAAGCGCGCCTCGGCCCAGCGGTTGTCGGGATTCTCGATGATGGAATACAGGCCGAGGTAGTCGTTGGTGTGCACCCCTGGCGCCGTGACGCGGACCCGTGCGTAGGTGCTGCGCGGGGCCGGCACTCCGGCATCGCGGTAGAGCGCGTACGAGAGCGGCTCGTTCATCCACGAGGCGTCCGTGACGTTGTTGTGCAGGTTGATCTTGCCCACACCGGCGAACTGCTGACCGGAGACGAATTCGTTGAGGTCCACCTTGAGCGACTTCTTGTCGGTCATGCGCGAGCCCATGAAGGTGCCGTTACCCTTATAGCGCACGGCGACGTTGGTCAGCCGGGTTCCGGCAATCTCGAGATCGGCGTGGACGTACTCGAACACGAGGCCCGCCGCGCCACTAAGCCCATTGCGACCCCCTTCCTTGGCCAGGAGCATCGGTCCAAAGCCGCCACCGCCCGGACGTCCACCGGGGCCGGAACCCCCAGTACCGCCGGGGCCGCCGGGATTCATCGACAACGCCTGATTGAAGCCCTCTCGCAGGGCATCGGCATCGAGATGGCCCTTCTTGTCCTTGTCCCATTCGGAAGACCAGCGGCGGAAGGCACCCAGGAATTCGTCGCGGGTCACCAGGGCGTCTTGGTTGGCGTCCAGTGCCTTCAACCACACCGGGGCCATGAACCGGTTTGGGTTGAAGCCGCCTCGTCCTCCCGGACCACCCCCGAACGGCCCATCCCCGCCGCCCTTGGGCTCAAGCGCCTGCCACTGTCCGGCAGGGAACTCCAGACGGACATCCCAGACCTTGTTCAGGGAGAACCACTCACCGGGCGTCGCGGGGGCCGTGGCACCAAAGGTGGGAACAGCCGCCGAAAGCAGGCCGGCGAACAAGAGGGAGACACAGCGCTTCATGGGTGATCAAAATGACCCGGGTGTGACAAATCGGTTACGGACCACAAGGCCGCCGCCCGGGATGGTGGCGCGGAGTTGCACCCGGCAGGCCCCCTGTCCCAACCTGTGGGACTGCCTCGGCCATGCCATCCCTTTCCTCCCCACCCCATCGTTCTGGCGTCCGGAGTCTGATCTTCGGGCTGCTGCTGGCAGCCTCGACCGCGTGGGGCGACTCGGCCACGCCCGACGTCGGCACTGAAGCCCTGCGTCAGGTGGCCCGACACTCCGGAGTCTTCCATGCACCGCCCGTTCTGATGCCCACGCGAAAACTCCCGGACGGACCCCTGCTGGGCAACGGCGACCTCGGCGTCGCCATCGGTGCGGTCACCGAGCGCCTGCGCTACCACGGATTGGGCGAAGACGGCGGCGCCAAGGTGACCACCCGCTCCACGACGGCGACCAACAGCCCGGAACGCCACCGATTCTGGATCGCCAAAAACGACTTCTGGAAGACCAAGTCCATCTACCCCAACGGCCATCCCTGTCCCATCGCGGCCATCGACCTGAACATCCCGGCCCTCTTCAACGGCACCTATCACGCCGAACAACGGCTGGACACGGCCGAGGTCCTCCACACCTTGCGCACCTCTCAACGGGTCGAAGATCCACCGCCCTTCACCCGAGCCGGGGCGACCCTCCGGATGCGGTCCTGGGTCGC
>CAYZAE010000345.1:1750-4020 GCA_964476125.1 uncultured Verrucomicrobiota bacterium
CCGTGGTCACCGATGAGGAATCGGCCGAACCACTGGCGGAAGCCAAGAAACGAATCGCCGCCTTTGCTCCGGAACGCCTGGAAACCCTCCGCTCGGCCCATCGCCAGTGGTGGCGGGACTTCTGGTCGAAATCATTCGTCGACGTCGGCGATCCGCTGCTGGAGCGGTACTACTACGGCTCGCTGTACTTGATGGCCTCGTGCAGTCGGAATCCGAAGTTCCCCCCGTCGCTCTTCGGCAACTGGACGACCGCCGACGGTCCCTCCTGGCAAGCCGATTACCACCTCAACTACAATCATCAAGCGCCTTGGTGGGGAGTCTTCGCCGCCAACCATCCCGAATTGGCCGAACCCTACGACGCCCCCATCCTCGACTACTTGCCGACCGCCCGGACCAATGCGCAGGAGCTGCTGAAGGTGCGGGGAGTTTATTACGATGTCGGCGTGGGGCCACGCGGTCTGGAAACTTCCTTCATGCCCGATGGCCACGGCATTCCCGGAGAAGGCCGTCGGATGTTCCTGGGCCAGAAGAGCAACGCCGCCTTCGCCGCGGTGAACATGTTCCTGCGCTTCTACCACACCTACGACCGGGCCTATGCGCTCAAGGTCTATCCCTTCCTGCGCGAAACGGCTCAGTTCTGGGAAGACTACCTGCACCTCGACCAGGGCCGGTATGTCATCCGCAACGATGCCTCGGGCGAAGTCGGCGACGGCGGCAGCGACCGCAACAACAGCCTATCCCTCGGGCTGGTGCGCATGCTCTTCCAGGGCATGCTCGACGTGAGCACCGAGCTGGGCGTCGATGCCGACCGGCGCGAGCGGTGGCGGGACATCCTCGCCCGGCTCAGCCCGTTTCCCACGGTGGAGGTCGACGGCATCCGGCGCATCCGTGGAGCCGAGGCAGGGCCTGCCGCGAGCCGGATCGGGCCCTCGCGCAACAACACCCGCCTCGAGTGGATGGGCATGGTCTGGCCCACCGGAGTGCTGGGCCTGGGTTCCGATCCCGCGATGCTCCGCATGCTTCAGGACGACGCCCGCGGATGGACCGAGAGCGAATGGATCGGACACTTCAACGGGTTCAGCATCACCTTTCCGGGGGCCGCCCGGGTGGGCCACGATCCAGACGATCTCCTGCGCAAACTGCGCCGCCAGCTCAAGGAGTTCGGACTCCCCAATCTGATGGTCTTCGGCGGAGGCGGGGGCATCGAGAACTGCTCAGGCGTGCCCGCCACCCTCCATGAGATGCTGCTGCAATCCCACGACGGGGTCTTGAGGCTGTTCCCGGTCTGGCCGCGCTCTCAGCCAGCACGTTTCGGCCAATTGCGGGCCCGGGGTGCATTCCTCGTGAGCGCCGAGTGCCGCGAGGGACAGGTTCAATCCGTCCGAATCCGGAGCGAGCAGGGACGCGACTGCGTGATCCAAAATCCCTGGCCCGGCGAGGCTTGGGCCATCGTGCGTTCCGGCCAAATGACCGAACGGTTGCAAACCCAACGGGCAATCCTTCCCACCCGGCCCGGTGAAACCTTCGAACTGAAACCGCTGCGGCCCTAGGCGAGGTGGTCTAAACAAAGGTCGAATAACCACCCGATTCTGTCTCCAGTAAAACAACCGTTGCAGGGTATTTACCTCAAAGAGAATTGGAAAAAACGCCAAACTATGGCAGTTTATCATTGCGACGTCGGTCAGGCGATGAACCTGGTCGGCTGACGGCAAAAACCGAAAACAGTCTGCGACACATGTCCGATAACGTATTCATTCGTGCCCTCAAACACGTCAAAACATCCATGACGCAATGGGTGGACTCCGACTACCACCCCGAAGGTGTCCTCGCCCTCAAGAACAAACCGGAGCAGGTCGAATGGGTCCGTACCCTGCCATTTCTCATCCTCCACCTGGGTTGTCTGGGTGTGATCTGGACCGGCTGGAGCTGGACGGCCGTCCTCACGGCGATCTCCCTCTACTTCATCCGGATGTTTTCCGTCACCGGTTTCTTCCACCGGTATTTCTCCCACCGGACTTTCAGCACCTCGCGTTTCATGCAGTTCGTTTTCGCGGTGTGGTGCGGGACATGCGTTCAGCGCGGTGCGCTCTGGTGGGCCGCGTCGCATCGTCACCATCACCAGCACTCCGATGACCCCGAAGACAAGCACTCGGTGCGGCAACAGGGTTTTCTCTGGGCCCACATCGGATGGATCACTTGCTCGAAGAATTTCCCGACCGATTACGGCCGCATCAAGGATTTGTCCAAATTCCAGGAACTGGTCTACCTCA
>CAYZAE010000346.1:0-4002 GCA_964476125.1 uncultured Verrucomicrobiota bacterium
CGGTGTATGGAGTGCGGCAGCCCTCTGCCGCTTTCGCGCAACCGGGGGCATGCCGATCGACGCCGGTGTCGTCCCGGACGTGGGGGGGTGGTCCGTGGGTTGGGGGCGAGGGGGCGGTGGTAGGAAAGCGGCAGGGGGCTGCCGCACTCCATACGTCGGTCTAGCCGAGGCGGGCGACGACCTGGGTGGCGAGGGTTCCTCCAATGGCCAGGGAAGCCGTGGCGGCCGGGGAAGGGGCGTTGCAGACGTGAATCACCTGACCGTCGGTGCGGATGTCGAAATCGTCGAGCAACCGGCCGTCGCGCGCACAGGCCTGGGCACGGATGCCGGCCCCACCCGGTTCGAGTTGGTCGGCCTGGATCTCGGGGATCAGCTTGCGTAGGGCGCGGACGAAGGCGGTCTTGCTGAACGACCGGTGGAATTCGCCGAGCCCGGTCCGCCAATACTTGCGGGCCACCACCCGAAATCCCGGCCAGGCCAGGGTTTCCAGGGTGTCCCGAAGGTTGAAGTCGGTCTTGCGATAGGCCTCCCGTCCGAAGGCAAAGACCGCGTTCGGACCGCATTCCACGCCCCCCTGGATGAGCCGGGTGAAGTGGACGCCGAGGAAGGGAAAAGCCGGGTCCGGGACCGGGTAGATCAGGTTCCGCACCAGCGACGCGGCCGCGGGTTTGAGCTGGTAGTACTCGCCCCGGAACGGAGTGATGCGGAGAGGAAGATCCGGGCTGGTCTGGCGCGCCACACGATCGGAGTGAAGTCCAGCGCAGGCGACGACGCAGCGAGCCGACCATTCGGTCCTGGCGGAAGTCACACGGACGGTGTTTCCCGTGGGGAGGATTCGTTCCACGCGCTGTCCCAGGACGATCTCGCCTCCCAGTTCCCGGATGAGGGCGCCGTAGCGTTCGGCGACGGCGACGTAATCGACGATGCCGGTCTGGGGCACCCAAAGCCCGCGGAGCCCGGTGCAGTGGGGCTCGATGTCCCGGATCGCGGAGGGTTCGAGGTAACGGAGTCCGTCGAGTCCATTGGCGACCCCGCGTCGGTGAAGTTCTTCGAGGCGGGGAATCTCCTCGGGATGGGTGGCGACGACGACTTTGCCGCAGATGTCGTGGGGAATGTCGTGGGTCCGGCAGAACTCGAGCATTTCCCGGTAGCCTTCGCGGCAGTTGGTGGCCTTGAGGGAACCTGGCTTGTAGTAGAGGCCGGAGTGGATGACCCCGCTGTTGTTGCCCGTTTGATGGCGGGCGAGACGCTCCTCCTTTTCCACCAGGACCAGGCGGGTTCCCGGACGGTACTGGAGAATCTTCAGCGCGGTGGCGAGGCCGACGATGCCGCCGCCGAGGATCAGGATGTCGAAGGATTGGGCCACAGCATCGCCGTGGTGCGGCGATGGAAGGAATGATCTCCGAAATGCATTCGCAGGGCCAAGGTGTTTGTGGGAACTCCGGATGTCCCCGCCACTGGGCGAGAAGAAAGGGGACGGGGAGGTGTTCCGGGGTGGGGAGGAGCGATGGCGGGGTAGAGGGTGGTCTGCCGTTGGGAAAGAGGGCTCGCGCAGAGGCGCAGAGGCGCGGAGGAAAGGCGGGGAGGGGAGGGAGAGAAACAGGGAATGGAAGAAGGCTTCTGAGTGGGTGATCGGGATCTCTGCGCCTCCGCGCCTCCGCGCGAGAAGCGAGGGGGTGGGGAAGTGTTCCGGCGCGGGGAGGGGCGAGGGCCGGGTGGTGGCCGGACTGGTCGTTGGATCAGGAGTCCGCTTTTCTTCCGGCACCGTAGAAGAGCCGTAGGCAGAGTCGTGTCAGCCAGTCGGGGAAGAATTTGCGGCCGACGATTTCCGCCTGCCGCTTGGCCACCATGCGAAGCAGGGGAAGGGAGAGGAACTGGCGGTGCTCGCGATCGCGGAGCGCAAGCTGAAGTGCCGGCAGGCCGAACTGTCCAAGCAGGCCGCTGCTCCGAACCCAGGGTGTGACGTCCGAGTACTCGGGGCTCTCCAGCAGGCGCAGGACGCGGTCGAGGGTCTCGATGCGTTGGGCCTTGGATTCCGCCGAGTGATAGTAGGAGGTCGGGTAGAGATGAAAGATGGAGAGCTCCTCGGGGACGAAGCAGATGCCGTGTCGGAATCCGACGACCCAGGTGCCGAACCAATCGGTAAACCAGCGAAGTTCGGGTCGCCAGCCGCCGGCCTTGATCAGGGCGTCCTTGCGGTAGAGCGCCGGCTGAGCAGCCACTTGGAGGCGTCCGGATTTTGCAATTCTGACGATTTCGGGCTGCGAAATGAACCCGGCCTGCTTCGGCATGGTGGCGCCGTAGAGCCAGGAGTTCCCCGTGGCGTGGCATTGCCATCGGCAGATTCCAGTCACGAAACCGGCTTCGGGATGCTGGGCCAGCAGGGGCAGCGACTTCTGAAAGAGCCCGGGCAGTACTTCGTCGTCGGCAGCGAAGAATCCGACGTAGGGATGCTTTGCTTCCGTGAGTCCTCGATTGACGGTGACGCAAACTCCCGAGTTCTTCGGATTCCGAAGGAATCGGATCCGGTCATGGCGGCGGGCGTAGTCTTCGAGGACCTCCACGCTGTTGTCGGTGGAAGCGTCGTCGATGACGATGATTTCGTCGGGCGGAACCGGTTGGTTGAGCAGCGCGTCAAGGCAACGCGGGGCGAGCTTCGCGTGGTTGTAGTTCGGAACGACGGCGCTGACGCGGGGAAGGTTCATGTGGGCCGCGACGGGGTCTGGGACGGGGGTGGAGCGTGGAGGGGCGCGATCCTGCATTGGCCCGAAGCGACCGCTTCCCGCGCGGACGCCAGCCTCTCCGGGGAGTCGATCGCGCAACGGTAACCGGAGAGAGGAACGGCGAAGAGGCGTCCGGTTGCGAGCAGGGGACGGAAGACGTCGCGGGGAAAGTCGCTCGGGCGTCCGTCGGGGATGAGGTCGAGGATCTCGGGGGAGCAGAGGCAGACGCCCGAATTCACCCAACTGGACCGGATGCGTTCGCGCTCGGCGTCCGTGGGGCGTTCCAGGAAACCCGTGATCCGGCCGTCCTCTGCCATTTCCACCATGCTGTTGGAGCGGGCACGTTCATGGACCAGGAGGGTGGCCAGGGCATTCCGCTCCCGGTGCATCTTGAGCAGGGGGGCGAAGTCCTGGTCGGTGAGCACGTCGCCGTACTGAACGAGAAACTCGGATTCGGAACGGAAGTACGCGGCGATGTTCCGGACCCCTCCGGCGGTGCCGAGGAGAGTTTCCTCGAGTGAATAAGTCAGGCGCATACCCCAGCGGGAACCGTCCTCGAAGTGGTCACGGATCGTTTCCGGATGGAAGTGAAGGTTGATCGCCACTTCGTTGAACCCCTGGGAACGAAGGTGCCCGAGCAGGTAGGCGAGGAGGGGGTGACCCGCGATGGGCAACATCGGCTTGGGCAAATCCCGCGTGAGATCGCCCAGGCGGGTGCCGAATCCGGCGGCGAGAACCATGGCCTTCATCGCGGGTTCGCCAGGATGAAGTCCACGGCTTCGGGCAGATCGGCGCAGACGTGATCGGCCTGGAGATCCGGGGCGGCTGCGTCGCTGGTCTGGATGCGGGCCTCGGTATGGGCGCCGGTTTGCACCCAGAGGGTCCGGCATCCGGCGCGGTGTCCGGCTTCGATGTCGGTCATCCGGTCGCCCACCATGAAGCTGGCCGTGGGATCGAGGTGAAGCTCGGTGGCGGCACGCAGGAGCAGTCCCGGGCGGGGCTTCCGGCAGTCGCAGTCGATGCGGTAGGCGGGAAGATCCGCGTGAGGATGATGGGGGCAGTAGTAGAAGCCATCGAGGGCCGGTCCGCCGTCGGCGCGGATGCGATGGGCGATCTCCGCCTGGAGGTCGAGCAGGGCCGCCTCGGAAAGTTTCCCGCGGGCCACGATGGCCTGGTTGGTGATGACGATCAGGCGGTATCCAGCGTCCTGCAATCGTCGCAGGGCCTGCGGGACTCCAGGCAGGATCTCGACCTTGTCCAAGGAACTGACCGGCGCGGT
>CAYZAE010000347.1:0-3967 GCA_964476125.1 uncultured Verrucomicrobiota bacterium
CTCCAGATTCTCGAACGACACCGGCCGGCGACCCCTGACAAGGAGGATCTCCGCGGCTTCGAATGGCGCTACCTCTGGCAGGCCTGCCAGGGCAGCCCGCATGAATTTCTCCCCGGCGATGTAGGCATGCCCTGGACCTTGACAGCTTCGCCCGACGGAGCCTTCGTCGCCGCCGCGTCGGACGCCGGACGCAACGCCGGTGTCACTGTGTGGAAGCTCGACACGCGGGAAGTCGTGGCCCGCCTGGAGTTCGATCCGAACCTTGACGGCGACGCAGCCGGGGCGGTCTTTTCCGATCATGGGCGGTGGCTCGTCACCGCCTGCCATGGGCGGGTGAAGTTCTTCGAGGTGGGCACGTGGCGGGAGTTTCCTGAACTGACGCTGACCAATGCGTCCGGTCCGATCGATCTGCGTGGCGACACGCTCGTGACCACGGCCGTCGGGCACATGCAGGATCCGACCCGCCTGGACGGGTTGGTCGTATGGAATCTTTTGACGCGGACGTCGACGCCGATTGCCGGAGTCACAGGACCGCCCACGCTGTCTCCAGACGGGCGGCGACTCGTCCTGCGGTCGGAGGCGGGCCTCGAGATTCGCCGGGTGGATGAACCGTCTGTCTGCCAGTTGGTGCTTGAGCGCTCAAGGGGTGTGCTCGTCCACGGCAGCGGCTACGGAAGCTTGAAACGGGAGATGGCCTTTTCGCCGGACGGCCGTCGGATCGCCGCCCCGGGGTTGGCCAACGAGCGGGGCGATCTTCCTGTGGTCGTCTGGGATGCAAGCGATGGGCGGCGCGTCGACGGAGACCGCCTCATCGGCCATGCCGCAAGGATTCACGGGCTGGCCTGGGCACCGGACAGTCGACGCCTCGCGACCGCCGCGGCCGACGGTACCGTTCGTGTGTGGGATATTGAAGGAAGGCGCGACCCCATCCTGCTCGACGGTCACCTCAGCGAACCTTGGAGCGTTACCTTCAACCCGCGTCGAAACGTCCTCATCAGCTCCAGCATCGCGACCTGGAGGGACAAAATCAAAGTATGGCCTCTGGCTGGCTCGGAACCGGATTCCCATGCCGGCCAGGACTGGTATCCGCTGGGGTTGTCGCGCGACGGTGGAGAGGTTTTCTCGGTGTCGAGAGAAGGCGAAGCCGTTGTTCGGGAGCGGGTTTCCGGCCGCCTGATCCATCGGTTGACTGAACCCCCGGGGATGCCCCCGATCGACTCCGCGTCCTCGGGATTGTGCGTTCTCGGGACCCCGGATCGGCAGGCTGCTTTCCTTGGATTTTCCGACGGTCATCTGGCTTCCTGGTTCTTCGGATCGAACACCTTCCCCCGCCTCTTGAAGGCTCATCAGGGCCCGGTGCGTACCGTCGCCTTGATGGCCGGCCGTGAAATGATCGCCACCGCGGGCGATGATCGCGCGATCCGTTGGTGGAATCTCGTCGACGGTGGATTGGTTCGCACCAGCCTCCTGGATCACCCGGTAACCGCACTCGCCGGGTCGCCGGACGGTAAGACGTTGATAAGCGCTTCGGGCGAGCAGGAAGAGTCGGAGCGCGTCGGCAAGGAATTCCGACTGGCTGAGTGGGACGCGGCTACCGGCGCACTGCTTTCGACCCAGGCCATTCCCGGGGTCACTTCCGATCTGGGTTTTTCACCCGACGGCAGGTGGTTGGCCGTGTGCTCCACCGACGCGCAAGGCCGCAAGTACACGCATCTTCTCGACGTCGGCACCCGGAAGTGGCGAGCCCGCCTCGAGGGCGTGGGACGGCGACTCGATTTTTCGCCGGACGGGACACACCTCCTGATTGGGTCCACGCTCTGGGATTTGCGCCCTGATCCTCCTCAGGCGAAGAAACTGAGCGGCCATCGTCAGATGGTCATGCAGCAGACGTTTTCCCCCGATTCGCGGACGGCGGTTTCCACCGGCGACGACGGCACTGTGCGGTTGTGGAGCGGGGTGACCGGTCAGGAGATGCTGAGCTTCGTCGAACGGGGTCGCTCCTTTGATTCCCCCGTGTTTTCTGCCGATGGCACCACCCTCGCCGTCGGAAGCTTTACTCGGGATGGCCGGCCTCTCCGGTTCTGGCATGCGCCGACTTTGGCCGACATCGACGGGCGAATCCGTGAGGGCCGGATCAACCGCTGACTCCTCCCACATTCGTGGGGAGGGCGGAAGATCCCGGTATCACGACCGGCACGCACTGAAATCGACTTCCCTGGCGTGGCCGCTTTCACCTCGGAATTCCGCATGCAGAGTGGAGGGCGATTGGGCCCTTCATCCACTCAACGCGTATGAAAGCCCTACCTGACACCCTTTGGAGAGAAAACCCCCGAACATGGAGGAGATGGCTGATTGGACTCCACCTTGGCCTGATGTTGACCGCCGTTCCGTCGCGGGCTCAATCGACCGTCCATTCGATTGCCTCAACCACGAACGGGGTCCGGCTGGCGTGGACGGATCCGGGGGCGAACCGGGCCTACACGGTTCAGGTCCGCGATTCGCTGACCAGCGGCGCATGGCGCAACGCCTCCACCCGGTACCGGTGGCCCTGGCCGTTCACCCACTGGGGTGATGCACCCCGGAACCTGCCTGGCGCTCGATTCTACAGGGTGGTTTCGGAGACCGCGACCCCACCCAACCGGGGCAAACTCCTCAGCAACTCCTTCAAGGGCCAGTGGGATGCCAACACCCAGAACAGCGTTTACGCGAATTGGGGCATTGCCGGCTTTGCCCACGCAAAGTTCGGGATAATCAGCCGCTCGTTCACTTATGAAACCGTGGATCCGTATGGTCTGGCCATCACCGCTTCGGCGCTTCTGATTCTGCCCATGGGCACGAACGGACCTCTGCCGCTGGTCAGCGTGCACCATGGGACGATGTCGCGAAAAATCGACGCGCCGTCGCAACCCGGCTCCGGGGAGATGTGGGCCTCCGTGCTGGGATCCTACGGCTACGCGGTGGTGGTTCCGGACTATCTCGGGCTCGGATCCTCACCCGGCTACCAGGCGTATCTTCACGCCCGGAGCGAGGGGACCTGCGTGGTGGATGCCCTGCGGGCGGGAAGGGCCCTTTGCTCCAGCAACCGGATCAGCCTCGATGGACGGATCTTCCTGACGGGTTTCTCCCAGGGCGGGCATGTCACCATGGCGGCCCACCGCGAACTGGAGAGCTTCCATGCGAACGAATTCACGGTGACCGCGTCGGCACCCTGCGCCGGCACGTACGACCTTGGTGGGGCCACCTTCGAGGAAATGGCCGCTAATCGTAATTATCCCGTGTCCTACCCGTTCGCCATGATCCTCGCGGCCTATCTGCCGATCTACCAGCTCGGCGACACGCTTGAGGAACTGCTCGCGGAGCCCTATCGGCGCACGTTGCCGTCCTTGCTGGACGGAACCCACGACGAGTCGCAGATCAGTGCCGTTCTCCCCAAGGATCCATTCGCCATCCTCCGTCCCGATTTCCAGGCGGACTTCCGTTCAAACCCCGGGAACCCGCTCCGTCAGGCGTTGATCAACAACAGGACCTATGACTGGACCCCAAAAGCTCCGACGAAGCTGATCCACTGCCGGGGGGATTCCATCGCCGTCTTTTCCGAGGCCGAAGTCGCCTATCAGGCGTTCACGAATCGCGCGGCGTGCTGCGTCAGCCTCGTTGACCCGGGAGCCCCCCAACGATTGGGCCATGAGGATTGCTACGCGCCTAGTCTGCGCGAGGTTCTGTCCTGGTTCGGGACTTTCACGCCGTGATCCGCGTGGGAAAGGCTCACGGCGGGTCTGCGATGGGGCGCATCGAAACGCGCCACGCGATGGATCGCGGCTCCGCCGGACGATCGTGAATAGTCAAACATTTAGATGCGACCCCATGGGTGGGTGTCGCAAGGCCACATCCAGCAACGGGTAGAATTGCCGCATTGACCTGTGCGGAGGGATGAGGCGAAGAAGGGCCCATGCTCCAGCGGATCCAA
>CAYZAE010000348.1:0-3901 GCA_964476125.1 uncultured Verrucomicrobiota bacterium
GGTGCACGTTGACGGGATGGCAGCGTTCTCGGACGAATAGGCCGGCGAGACGCCGGCGCTCCCGGGCAAGACATCGGCGTTCCATCCTTCTAGCGAACCGTCTGACGCGTGCCTGAATCGGCGACCTGGGTGGCGGCGTCCTCGCACACGAGGCGGAAGCCGACGTTGTAGACGCGCTGCCAGGGGAGGTAGGCGGTGCGGAAACTGGCGGTGCCGCGGGCAGGCACATCGCGCCACGAACCGCCGCGAACGACACGATGGGTTTGGCCGGTGGCGGCTTCACGTCCATCGCCGGAAACGTAGGGATAGGGGGCGTAGGCGGACCGTGTCCATTCGGCGACGTTCCCGTGCAGGTCGTGCAGCCCCCAGGCGTTGGGGCGGTAGCGGCCGGAAGCGACAGCGAGCAGAGCGCCGTCGTTGAAGCGTTTGTCCTTGGGAATCCAGTCGTCGTACTTGGTTGGATTCTTGAGCGGGACATCGACGGTGTAGGGGTCGCTGGCGAACTCGGAGAGCTTGGCGTCGGCGAAATTCGCGTGCGGCGCGAAGTCGGTGTCGGCCGATCCGAAGTGGAAGTCGGTGTCGGAGCCGGCGCGGCAGGCGAATTCCCATTGGGCCTCGGTGGGGAGGTTGAAGCGCTGACCGGTGCGGGTGGAAAGCCAGGCGCAGAAGGCGTTGGCTTGGTGCCACGAGATGCGGACGACCGGTTGTTTCGGTTTGTTCGCGGGATAGCCGTGGATGCCGAACTGGTAGGTGTTCTTGTCCTCGATCCGGCTGTCGTGCCGTGGGTCGAAGAGCGCGAAGGTGCGGTTGTCGAGTTCGCGGGTGGCCATCCAGAACGGCTTCTCGATCTTCACGCGGTGGGCGGGTTGTTCGTCGGGGGCGCCGGTGGCGGAGCCCATGACGAATTCGCCCGCGGGCACGAGCACGAGTTCCAACTGGAGGCCGTCGCCAAGATCGACGGTGCGCCGGACTTTGCTGTTGTCGGCGGCGGCGCTCTGACGTCGTTTGGCTTCGGTGGCGTCGAAGGGCCAACCGGCTGCGGTCGGAGCGGGTGCGGGTGTCGTTGCGGATGAGGTTGTCGCCGTGGACGCCGCGTCCTTTCGGAGGGCAGGCAGACGAATGGGAGGGAGGTTCGGGACCGCTTCGGGATCGTCGTCGACGCCGGCATACAGTTTGAGCAGGTCGCGGCGACGCGCGCGTTGTTCGGCGGGGTTGTCAATTTCCTCGCCCCAGGTGCCGTGGTAGGGGCAGTTGAGGTCGATCCAGGTGATCAGCCGGTCCCAGGATTCGGGATCCAGGTCCACCCCGTGGTGCCCCTTGCGGAGCATCTGCACCAGGTCGGTGGTGTCGGCGTGGAACTCAAGCGGGGTGAGCACATGGTAATCGCTTTCGATGCCGGGGCGGCGGACGTAGCGATGCAGTTCGGCGTAACCGACGGAGAACTTGCCGGCGTGCACACCGCCGTTGCCGGGGGTGACGCTGGTCCAGTCGCGCACCTTCTCCGTGCCGCGCAGGTCGGAGAGCTTGGTGCCGTCGGGACGCGGCTTCCCGTCGTGGCACCGGACACAGTGATGATCGATGACCGGCTGCACTTCGCGGGCGTAGCTGAAGCCGCGGACGGGACCGTGCCAGGGGGTGATGTCGGCGGGCGGCTGGGTGAGGGCGAGGGCGGGTCGGGTGGGCGGGGCGGAGTTCTGCCGTTCGTGGCAGCCCACGCACTGCACCACTTCGCCAGGCATCGCCGTCATCCAACTGCGCATCAGTTGCAGTGCCTTCCCTTCCGCATCGAGCGGTTGGACGGAAATCGGCGTGTTGGCGGGAACGCGGAACTTCGCGGAGCCATCGGCAAAAACGGGCACGGTGCCGAGCACGCGTTTGATGTCCCAGGGGCCATCGGCCCCGACCACCCCGAGCAGGCCGCCCATGCCCTGGTAGGCGAAGTGGTAGGTGAACAGACGAAGCGATTTCACCGCGCCGCGGGGAACGCCGCGGAGACCGTCCCCGGCATAGATGTCCTGGATCACGACCGTGGCGTCCTTGCGGTCGGGGTTCACCTTGTCGGGGATGATGGGTGGCTTGGCGGACTTGCGGAACGGGATCGGTTCGAACAGAGCGGAATCGGAGGACTGGGCGAGCGGGACGAGGTTGTCGAAGACGTCGGCGAGGTAGAGACCCCAGGGGGCGTCGGGGGTGGGTTTGCAGGAGACGAGGAACTGTTTGTCGTCGAGCGGGAACGGGTGGAGGAACTTGGGCCAGCTGTCGAGTGTGAGTCCGTCGCGGATGATGGGTTCGACCTTCTTGCCGTAGCCGGGGATGTGCTGGACGGCGCCGGCCGCTTCGTGACGGCCGCGGGCGGTGTCGAAGAGCACGAGTTCGCCCATGCGCGGGTTGTCGTGGTGCCCGCCGATGACGGCGATGACCTTGCCCGGGCTGCCGGGGATGGGGCGGGCGTAGAAGAACGAGTTGGGCCAGTAGGAATTACTGCCGAGAAACTCCATCTGCTCCGTGCCGTCGGGATTCATGTGGAACAGCAGGCGGGTGTTGGAGTGCGGGGTGTCGGCGTATTCCCAGCGGGTGTAGAGGATGCGTCCGTTGTTGAGCACGGTCGGGCACCAGTCGTGTTCCTGGTCGAAGCACAGCCGGCGGATGGCGCCGCCGTTGCGGTCCATGACGAACAGATTGGCCACGTGGGAACCGCCGTAAACGCACGGGACCCCGATGAACGGGGCGGTGGAGGTGTAGATGATCCGGCCGTCGGGCAGATAACAGGCGTCGTAGCTGTCGACATCCGACTGGTCGCCGGTGAGCTGTCGCGGGGTGCCGGTGGCGGACGGAGCGGTGTTGGCTTTGCTGGTGCTGTCGGCGTTGTCGCGGCCGGGGGCGAGATTTAGTTCGAACACCTGCCAGCGGTTGTGCGTGCCCACGGACGAGAACAGGAGGCGGTCGGCGTCGTAGTGCAGTTCGACATCGCCCAGGAAGACGTCCTTCTCCGGCTTGAACACGGGGACGAGTGGGGCGTCCAGGTTCGCAAGATCGAGTGCGCACAGGCGGTCGTCGTAGCCGCGTTTGGGCAGGGAGGAATTGCTCTCCCAATTCCGGGGCAGGCCGAGATCAGGTCCGGTGTTGTTGCGCTGGATCAGGAGCAGGTGCTGGAAATCGATGGCCGGGTTGGCCTGGACCAGGGCTTCGCGACGAAGGGTGGCGAGTTCGGTTTTCGCCTGGGCCGCGCGGTCGGGGCTGGCGAGGCGGGTTTCCAGTTCGTCGATCTGCTTGAGCCATTCCGCACCCCGGGGGTAGCGGGCTCCGAAGCGGGCGGCGAGATCGGTGATGGCGCGACGGAGCGCGGCGAGGTCGACGTCGGGGATATACGGTTCGAAGGGAGCGGTCGGGGGCGGGTCATCGATCTTGCGGGCGTGGGGACGTTGGAGCTTCCAGCCGGCGGGAATTTCGGGGGAGTCGAAGCGGAGGGCGACCACGTGGGGGAAGTCGCCGGTCCGCTGGAGGCGGAGCGTGTGCACGCCGGCGGGGATGTAGAGGCTGGCGGATTTCTCCCAGGTGGCGGCGCTGGTGTTCCACGAACCGGTGGCGGTCCGGCAGACCTGGGCGATCCGTTTGCCGTCGAGCAGCAGGTCGATGGGACGCGGCGATCCGGCGGTGAAGGAGAGGGAGAGTTCGTACGAACCGGACCCGGGGAAATCGATGTCGTACTCGGCGAGCACGGGGGACTTTCCGCCGAAGGCGATCATGGGTGCCGCGTCGGCGTATTCCTTGGTGAAGGTCCGGGCGTTCCCGCGGTCGAAGGCCCAGGCGGGGATTTCGAACCGGCCGGCGGCAAAGGCGGGAGCCGCGAGCAGCGCGAGCCACGAGACCAGGAGAACCGAAAGGCGTGTGTTCATGGGAC
>CAYZAE010000349.1:0-3897 GCA_964476125.1 uncultured Verrucomicrobiota bacterium
TTCGTCAACGGCCAGACCTGCACGACGATCGCGCTAGTCAAAAACCCCAAAACCTCACAGCCAGCCCTGGCCGACGGCCTCGATCTCTTCAGCGAAGGCGGCACCGCCCGCTGCACAAAGCTCAATGTCTGGAAGATGAACCGCCCTGAACCAAGATAATCCAAGTCATGAAACGCGTTGGTAAGGCCGAAATCCCAGTGTTCGCCCGTCCACGGGGCTTTGGCAGACGTGCACTAATCAATCAGTTTCTATTCTGATCGACGCATAGCGGGCATGACGAGAGAAGCCCCCGCAGTGGGCGGGACGGAAGGAAACGAGGCCAACCATATGGACGGTCTGGAGATCCTCGAGTAAGCGGGGCGCCACGTGGCGCAGGTCTGATTTGAGTTTGGCGAAGGCCACTTGGATTGAGATCCGGGCTGTTGGGCGGCAGAAAACACACGATGAAACCCCGGGCTGTTATCAAGGCGGCGATACTGGCAATTTCGTGGCTCGCGAGACTGTCGAGCACGACGACATACCCCAGGTGCAGTTCGGGTCAAAGCAACTGATCGATTTAAGCAGTGAAGACCTCGGTGTTGATTGCGCCTTTGATGACGAACGGGGCAGCGATGCTCTCGGCGCGCAGGGCCGGGATGAAGGTGGTTCTTTGCCAGTGGCCGTGGGTAGGCTGGCAACACATCGCTGATGGGTAGGAATGCGCGCGCCCGCAGAACCCGGCCATTTTCGTGTTCAGCGCAGTACCATCGATGAACACCAGGCGTTGGCTATCCAACAGAGGCTGGCCTTGGCGCCACCGGATCCGGGCCGCCTTCACATCAGGTCGCTGTTGCCCGGCGGCGTGTGTCATTTTTCATGGCTCAAGCCGAGGCGCTCGAGTCGGCGCCACGGCGCCGTGATGCCGATCTTGACGCCGAACTTATCTGCGGGGGTGGTGACGAAGTCTTGGCGCTTCCAGCCGGCAGTTTAGGGCGATAGCCGGCACGACGCCGGCGCTACGTGAATCACCCCATCACTCCCGAATGGCACTTGCTCGCCATCGGCCCGCTGTCGCAGACCGACAAGCGCGGCAAGTCCGAGGCCCCCGCGAAATGGTTCGAGATCTTTTCCCCTGACCTCGACTGCACCGTGCGCAAACTCAGCGTCTCCGGCGTCCGTACCCGCGACGCGCAAACCGACGTGCGCATCGAACAAGTCGTCAAAGTCATCGAGCAAAAGCCCAACCCCGGCTATCCGAAAACCACGCCGAAAGGCGGCATCGGCAAAGGCATCTGGCTCCGCTTGACGAATGAAGCCACAGGAACGGGAGGTTGAACCAATGAAATTGCACCCAATTCTGCAGCTCAAACCCATCCTCAGGACACGCGGCGACGTGATCTCCAGTGACAGCCTCGACCGCACGATGAAGCTGGAATGGCTGCCGTCGATGAAGACGCGCTTTCCGATCGCCGACGGCAGGCTCAAGCCACTCTCACTCTTCCCATCACCGCAGCGGCATTTGCGGGTATATGTAAACGAATCCGAGGCTTCGAACGTTCACGGGAGAAGCGTTGAAATCGGCTCGCCTCGCTCCGGTCTTTCCAGCGATTTCCAGCGTTGGTAATCCCCTCGATTTTCCCGTGAGTGAAGCAACGTCCCCCTCCGTTTCCGCCCCCAACGTGAACTCTACGACGCCCTCAACGATCGCCACGAAATGAGAAGCGCGGTGGACCTCCCGGCGTTGGCCTCCGCGCAAGACGAGGCCGCCGCGCTGCTCACCCGGCAGTTTCCAATCACTCCCCACTGATCCGCGAGAGCCAATGTCCGCGATGATTCTCGGGGCCGTCTGGATCGAGGTGTGGCGCGGCAAATGAAAACTTTGCCGGTGGGCGCGGTAACAGGTCTCACCAACCCGACGATTCGCACGAATGCGCGGAGTTTACTGGAAAACATCAACCAGCTCGCTCACGGGAGGCAAGACGTCTTGAAATCTGAGGTCGGCCGCTTGCTCGGCAGCCAGCCGATGATGGGAAGCCAGCCAAGAAAAACCCTACCTTATGAAATCCAGCCTCTCCCTCCTCACCGCCCTGCTGCTCGCGCCGCTGGCTACGCACGCTGCCGATAAACCGGCACAATCCTCTCGCCCTGACATCGTCCTTGCCGATTTCGAGCAGGGCTACGGCAACTGGACCGTGGAAGGCGAGGCCTTCAACCATCCCACTACGCGGTTTCTTCCCCCCGCCCGACAACCGTTTGCAGGTATGGTTCCTATCCAGGCTCCCCCCGGTTTTGATGACATCTCCCTTGATTTTCTTCCGATCTCGCTGCCGCCGGTGGGCTATGCTGGCAAGGGTCTGGCCGACAGTTGGGACCCGAGCTATGGGAATGATCTGGGGGGAATCTTGACTTCACCAAAATTCACCATTCAGCGGGAACTCATCCGTGTTCAGTTCGGGGGAGCCCGCGCAAGCCTGGAATTATTCATCGACGGAAAAAAGGAATTCCAACTGGAGGCCAATGGTGACCGCACCCTTCGGCCGTGGGCGCTCGATGTTTCCCCCTTCCAGGGGCGCGAGGCACAGTTGGTGTTCCGCGATGCCGGGTGGAAGCAATACATCGCGGTGGACGAAATCGTCGCGGGCGACTCAAGGCCCAGGGGAACGCGCATCGTGGTTCACCAATCGCAATGCGTGGTGCTGGACAAGAAACTGGACCTTCAAGGGATGCACTACCTGGTGGTGCCGATCAGCAATCTGGCCCCCAACGTGTCATGCTCTTTGGAAGTGGATGGACAGAAGAAGCTCGATCTGACGATGCGGCTGGCGATTGATTTTCCCGTGGACTTCTGGGCCTCCTACCCCTTGGACGAGGCGTGGAGCGGAAAAAGCTTGAGGTTAACCAGCACGCAGCCGGTGGTCCCCAGGGAGCACGGGGAGGATTTTATGCGGCAGATCACTCTTTCCAAGCAGCCTCGAGACAAGAAAGGCATCTACGCGGAACCCGGCCGGCCGCAACTGAACTTCACCGTCAAGAGCGGTTTTAGCTGGGATCCCAACGGGTTGTTTTTCTACGAAGGCCTTTGGCACCTATTTTACTTAAATAATCCTGTGGCTCTCGAGCGCGGCAATGAGATGTGGGGCCACGCCACGAGTCCGGATCTGTTTCATTGGACGGAACAGCCACCTACCATCAGGCCTGACCTGGAGTGGCGGCCACGCACGGGTGGCGGGCTGGTGGACCACAACAATGACTCCGGCCTGAAACAGGGCGTGCATCCACCGATCTTGTTGTTCTATTTGCAGAAGGGACGTTCAGCCATCGCCCTGAAATACAGCGTCGATGGAGGGAAAACCTTCCGGCAGTATGAAAAGAACCCGCTCTTCCTCACGCGTGATAAATCAGGTCAAGGCCCGATGGTTTTCTGGTATCCCAGGGAGAAAAAGTGGGTCATGGTCGTGTGTGACAAGTTGAACGGAAATAATGGATACGACTTCTACGAGTCGAAGAACCTGCTCGACTGGAAATACCTCAGCACCAAGCGGGAGAGATTGAGCGAGACCCCCGACTTGTTTCCCCTGCCGTTGGACGGGGATCAAAGCAAGATCCACTGGGTCCTTCACAGCTGCAATCGACAATACCAGATCGGTGACTTCAACGGACGGGAGTTCATTCCGGAGACGGAGAAACTGATAAGTTTCCACGGCGATTTCCTCGCGGGGCGGACCTTCGATAACGCGCCAGAAGGGCGTCGCATCCTGATTGGAGCCTTGACTCAGGGGGTGGGGTATGACTTTGAGTTCTATAAGGATAATCCCGATCTGCCCGTTGCGGGCGGGATGAACCTTCCCCTGGAAGTCACGCTACGCACCTCAGCCACCGGCCCGAGCCTGTATCTGAATCCGGCGAAGGAAATCGAGA
>CAYZAE010000350.1:0-3808 GCA_964476125.1 uncultured Verrucomicrobiota bacterium
GGAGGTGGAACTCGTCGCGCTGCGACGAGTAGCGCCACACCCAAAGGCTGCCGCCGCCCGCGGAACGCGGGCGGGCTGGAGTTTGGCCACTTCTCACGAGTTGCGGCGTGACATCAGGATAGGGCGCCGACATCTCGCCCGGGAGCGCCGGCGTCTCGCCGGCCTGTTCGTCCGAGTGCGCTGGCATCCCGTCGACCTGCACCAGCCAGCCGGCGAGACGCCGGCGCTCCCATCAGGGTTCAATTAGCCCGGTTCCTCTTCCACCGATCGAGCACCTCCAGCCCTGACACTGTGCACGAACTCCAGAATGGCCAAACTCCAGGCCGCCCGCTTCACGCGCGCGTGATTGTGGCAGCGAGACAACCGCCACCAAAACATCGGGATGCACGGGGGTGGGGGCCGCGCGGATCGTGGCTCGTCTCGGAGGGCGGGCCTTGGGTAGCCTAAGGTCGACGTCCGATCCGATACCCGGCGCGGTGCGTTGCTCAAGCCATGCCCATGTTGTCCACGCTCGATTTGTCGCGGGAGGTTTCGAAGGCGGAGTACCGGAAGGCGAAGCCCGGACTGGAGCTGCGGCTGGCGGAGGTCCAGCGACGCGCGCACCGGCTGGGGATTGCGGTGGTGGTGGTGTTCGAGGGGTGGGACGCGGCGGGGAAGGGGACGTTGATCAATGAACTCATCCTCCCGCTGGACCCGCGCGGCATCAAGGTGAGGACGACCCAGGCCCCGAACGAGGAGGAGGCCCTGCGGCCGTTTCTTTGGCGGTTCTGGTGCCATACCCCGACGCGCGGACGCATGACCCTGTTCGATCGGAGCTGGTATCGTCGGGTGACCGTCGACCGTGTTTCGGGAGCGGTGCGGGGTGAGGCGCTGCCCCAGGCGTACGCGGACATTCTATCGTTCGAGCGGCAGCTGACGGACGACGGCGTGGTGATTGTGAAGTTTTTCCTGCACATCTCGCAGGAGGAGCAGGCCGAGCGGTTCAAGGTCCTTGAGAAAAATCCTTCCACGACCTGGCGTGTGACCAAGGGGGACTGGAAGCGCCATCGGCGGTATCCAAAGTACCTGGCGGCCTACGAGGACATGCTGGGACGCACCGACACGGAGAATGCACCCTGGACCATAGTCGAGGCGCATGACCGCCGGCTGGCGACGCTCAAGGTTTTCGCGACGATGCTGGCCGCGCTCGAACGCCGCGTCGCGGAGCGGGAGGCGGTCCTGTCGTCGGCGGGCACCGGTCCGGTCCCGGGCTCGGGGTTGAGAGGATCGGGCGGGACGGATGCGGTGTTGCCGCCGTACCTGCGGGGGTCGGTCCTGGATTCGGTGGACCTTTCGAAGACGATGACCCGGAAGGTATACGAGCGGCGGTTGAAGGTGGCGCAGGAGCGGTTGCGGGATTTGGAGTACCAGATCTACAAGCATCGCGTGCCGGTGGTGCTGGCCTTCGAGGGATGGGATGCGGCCGGGAAGGGGGGGAACATCAAGCGACTGACGGCGAATCTGGATCCGCGCGGGTATGAGGTGGTTCCCGTGGCGGCGCCAAACGACGTGGAGAAGTCCCATCATTATCTGTGGCGCTTCTGGACGGAGATCCCGAAGGCGGGTCATCTCACGGTCTTCGACCGCACCTGGTACGGCCGGGTGCTGGTGGAGCGGGTGGAGGGGTTCTGCCGGGAGCATGAGTGGAAGCGGGCCTACCGGGAGATCAACGAGATGGAACTCCACCTCGTGAATTCGGGTGCGGTGGTGCTGAAGTTCTGGCTGCACATCGATCGCGACGAACAGCTGCGTCGGTTCCGCGAGCGGGAGAAGACCCCGTACAAGCAGTGGAAGATCACGCCGGAGGATTGGCGGAATCGGGAGAAGTGGGATGTCTACCATGCCGCGGTGGACGAGATGCTGTTCCGGACCGGCACGTCGTATGCCCCGTGGTGTGTGGTGGAGTCCAACTGCAAGCTGCACGCGCGGGTGAAGGTCATTGAAACGGTCATCAAGGCGATTGAAGGAAGGCTGAAGCACGCGGGCTGAAGCCCTGGCTACCATTGTCCCGTCGCTCCGCGACTTCTGAGCGATGGGCGAAAATGGCCAAACTCCAGCCCCCGCCCACTCAACGCGGGCGGGGTTGTCTCAGCGCGACAACCGACACCCACAACTTCGGGAGGCACCGGCCTGCCGGGGCTGGTGGGAGCTGGTGGGAAATGGTTTCGCAGGGGAGTGCCGTGGGGCGTAAGATCCGGATAAATTATGAAAGGCATGCGGACCGCCTGGGTGCTCCTGGGGCTGACGTCGACGGCGACAGTCCTGGGGGCAGCGTTGAACATCCACTCCACCAGCCCGGATCGGATTATGATTTCGTGGCCCGTTTCCCCACGGGCTGTGTTGGAGGAGCGCGCGTCGTTTTCCCCGCAGGATTCCTGGAGATCCTATGCCGGGACGTCCGTGACGCGGGGCGAATTCAACGTGGTGGAAGCAACGCCCGAGGGCAGGCAGAGGTTCTTCCGCCTCCGCGAAATCGCTCTGCGGCAAAGCACTCAACCGGACGAGATCTCCCCGGCGCCGGGCGAGGGTGGCGTGGCGGTGACCCGGGAGACCATCGTGCGCTTTTCCCGATCGCTGCGGGCCGACACCGTTCTCGGTTCGGACCGAATGTTCGCCGTGTCCGGCGGGCGGCGGATGCTGTCCCGGGTGGAGCTGTCGTCGGACCGCCGCACGGCGACGTTGTTTTTCCTGGAGAACCTGCCTGCGGCGAGCCGCGTTCAGGTGACGCTGAACACCGAGGGGTTGAGGGATGAGGAGGGCGAGGCGTTGGACGGCGACGGGGATGGGGTGGCGGGTGGTGTGGGGGGGTGGTCGTTTGACACCGCGGACCTCACCGGTCTTCCGGGCACGGCTCTGGTCGGAAGGGTGTTTGCGAGTGAGCGGCGCAACGGCACCAACGTACCGCTGTCGGGGGTGACGATCACGGTGGATGGGGCCGAGGAAACGCTTCGGGCCACCACGGGTGCGGACGGTGTCTTCCGCCTGGAGCCCTGTCCGGCAGGGCGGTTTTTCGTGCATGTGGATGGCCGGACCGCAGCGGGGAGTCGCTGGCCCGGAGGGGCGTATTATCCGTTTGTCGGCAAGGCGTGGGAGGCGGAGCCGGGGCGCACGAACAACCTGGCCGGGGGCACGGGGGAGGTTTTCCTTCCGCTGGTGGCGGCGGCGACGCTGCAGCCGGTCAGTCCGACCGAGACCACGCTGGTGACCTTTCCGCCCGAGGTGATTGCCGGAAATCCCGCCCTTGCCGGGGTCCGGGTGGAGGTTCCCCCGAATGCGTTGTATGCGGACAGTGGCGTGAGAGGCGGACAGATCGGGATTGCTCCCGTTTCACCCGACCGCCTGCCGGAATCGCTCCCGCCGGGACTCAATCCTCCCATTGTTTTCACCATTCAATCCGATGGGCCGATGAACTTTGACCGTCCGGTGGCGGTCTGGTTCCCGAACCTCCCCGATCCTGGCACCGGGCTGAGGCTTCCGGCCGGGGCCAGGACCGCGATCTGGAGTTTCAATCATGATACGGGCCGGTGGGAGGTTGCGGGGCCGGCGACGGTGTCGGCGGATGGAAACTTCGTGGTCAGCGATCCTGGAACGGGCGTGCGTCAGCCGGGGTGGACCACATGGGCGCAGGGGACCCAGTTGGGGGAACCGGGGGGTGGACCCCGTGGCGGTTCGGGGGCGGGGGGTGGCGGGGGTGGCGGGGGTGGTGCGGGCGGTGGGGGGGCCGGCTGTCCCGAGGCTGCGGATCAGGCGTTGGACCTTGGACTGGATC
>CAYZAE010000351.1:0-3800 GCA_964476125.1 uncultured Verrucomicrobiota bacterium
CCCGCCCTGCTCCGCCGTGCTGTAACGCCATTCCTTCGTGACCCCGAAGAGGCTCGCCTCGGAAACGAAGTTGCTCGTTGAAAACACCCGCAACGACGACGCGTTCGCCACTCCGCCCGACTCCGACACCGCGCTGAAATAGTAACGGGTCCCCGGCGTCAGCCCGCTCAACAGCACCGAGTGCTCGGTCGTTCCCGCCCCCCCGGAAGCCACCTCCTGCCCCAGATCCGAACTCAGGCCGTACCGCACCAACCCCGTCGCCGGCGACACCGTGGTCCACGAGATCCGCGCCGAAATGTCGTCCGCCGCCACCCTCACGTCATTCACGAAACCGCGCAGCGGATTGGCGTAAATCCCGAAATGGCTGCCCACAGTCCGCTCACGCCCCGAATCCGCCACCGCACTCGACCGATTCAAGCGCAGCGGCACACCCGTGGAATCCTCGATGACCATCGTGGTCGACCCGCCGCCATCCATGTTCACCCCATCCGAACAACCGAGGAACGCCAGCCACGAAGCACTCTCAAAATCGTTTGCCCCAATGCTGTACCCGGCCTGCCGCCCATCAATCGCCACCATGTACAGCGTCCGACCATCCGGCGTGATCCCGAAGACGGTGCGCGGGTTCGTCCGATGAATGAAATCCCGGTCGTTCGCATACAACGACCCAAGGTTCACGTGATTCACCAGAATCGGGTAACTGCCCGAAACCGCCGTGAAAATCCCCGCCGCGGAAACCGGCGGCCAGTTGGTCGGGATCACCGACGCCACGTTCGCCTCCGTGAAAACCATCGTCGCCGCGTTGTCCGCGCTCTCCTGCGTCGACACCACCCGCCCCTCCGAAACCGAAAATCCCGCGATGTCCATCCGGGTCCCCGCCGGAAGATAGTACTCCTCCGGATCAAAGAGCGCGGCGTTCACCGCCACCTGAAGGCGGTGCTTGGCCAGATAATCGCTGACCGTGTAGCCCTCCGTTTCCACAACACCCAGGACCGCGTCGTCGATTGGCGGCGAGGGCAGCAGTCGCACCCCCGGCTCCGTCAGGTTCACCCGCAGCACATAGGCCACGTGCAGGTTCGGCATGGTCCCGCCCGGAGCGTTCGTGCCCTGCGCCAGATCGATGCCCTGGAACAACGGTTTCCATGACCCCAGAAGCGGCGCCGCCCCCGCCCGGTTCACGCCCGGCATAACCAGCAACCCCAGCACCAAAGCCAGCCAGGCCAACCCTCGACTCCGTCTCGTTCGGTTCATGGATGTCTCCAAAGGTTCCTCGAAATCCGACCACCCCAACTCCGGGGCTCCCGCTCCCGGCTCAATCGCCGCTGTACTTGTAGGCGTATCCCGCCACGGGATCGCGGGTGAACGCCGCCGTGTAGCCGTCATAGTAGATCGGCACGAACTTCACATGCCCATCCACGAAGCCGACCACGTTCTCCGCATCGCAATAAAACGGCAGGTTCTTCCGCCCGGTCCGGCTCCGGTGCCACGACAACGGCGCGTGCGCCGTCCACTCCATCACCAGCAGCGTGCGCGACGCCTCCCGCACGGTCTCCGTCCTCCGCCCCGCAAGGTTTGGCATCGATGGCAAGGTCACCCCGTTGAACACATAGCTGCCGTAATCAAACCGCGCCGTCTGATGAAACGGCTTGGGATCCGAATACCCGCGGTCGTCCGGACACGCGAAAACCCGGTCCTCCGCCGACGACGGCCCCGTCAGGCCCGCGTACCGTTTCACCTGCTCCTTGTACCACCACCACAGATCCCCCGGCACCTCCGCCACCGGCGACGGCAACGCACCCCCATGATCCTCCGCGAACGCCAGAATGGCGTGACTGACCTTGCCCAGGTTGTCCACGCATTGCGCCAATCGCGCCTTGCGCTTCGAGGAAATCACGAACGCCCCGGCCAGCGCCCCCACCAGCCCCAACCCCGCCAGCAACGCCATCCCATCCACCCCGGCAAACCCACCGCATCCGCGACGAAGCCTCACGGCATCCCCCCTTCCCCGGAAACCTGCGGCAACGTCCCCGCCTCCGCCCCGCGCACCACCCGATACAGGGAGGCGAAATCGGACCGCTTTCCCCCCACCGCGCCGTCGCGCTCCACCACCGCCGAATGCAACAGCCCGGATTCGAACATGCCCCGTAAGTCCGTCGTCCGCGGAATCGCCCCGGGACAAAACGCAACGACCTTCGGCCGGATCTCCCCCAGCCGTCCGCGCTGTTCCTCCGTCAGCTTCGGCGGCCCCATGAACGACACGATGGCCGTGCCCGCCGGCGCCTTACGGAGCAATTCGTAGAAATCCCCCGGAGGCACCTCCAGCGGACGGAGGGGATCCACCTGGAGCGATTGCACCGACACCACCGCACTGCCCCCCGCCTTCAGCACCTTCTCGAAACCACGGAACTGCGCCTCGCTCTCCGGATGCCGGAATTCCTCGGTGTCCCGCACCACCACCACCACCCCGGCCCCGGGCTGCACCAGGGACAACGTCTCCCGCGCCATGGCCTCCCCAATCGCCCCGTGAAACGCACGATCCACCGTCGGCGGCCACTCGTTCGCCGAAAAAAACAAAAGCAACGACGAAGCCGCAAGCGTCAGGCCCGACACCCCCTGCACCCACCGGCCGCGACGCATCAATGCACGATCCATGGGCGTCAAAAAACCCCGCGGGGCTTGGACAACACCACGTTGGTGATCCCCGACGCGATCTCCGCCAGAATCACCTCGCGCAGGACCGGGGTTTTTGTCGCACGCACACTGCCGTCGGACATCGCCAGATGCCCCGATCGCGCATGCATCTCCTTGTCCCAGGCGGCATCCACCGAACTGCCCAGGAACACACTCCACGACGGATCCAGCCCCCCACCCCCGCCCGTGATGTTCCGATCCCCCAGGAGGATCGATTGCGGCAGGTTTTCCTGGGCGTTCGTCCCGATCAGCACGCTGACATGAACGTCCGCCGCCAGCGAAACCCAGTTGCTCGCGTATTTCCGGGTCTTGTCCGAGGGACACCACAAGATCTGGGGGGTGCTCAACTCGTTTGAACACGACCTGAAGTGATCCCCCCAGTCGGCCGACCCCGCGCTGCCTCCCGCCGACACCGACAGGTTCCAGGGAAACTTGTCCGCGTTGTCGTGGGCCCACAAACGGACCCCCAGCCCTGTCTGCCGAAGGTTGCTCAGGCACTTGGTGCTGTTCGCCCGGGCCTTTGCCCCGCTCAACGCCGGCAACAACAGGCTCGCCAGGATGGCAATGATGCCAATCACCACCAGCAACTCGATCAGCGTAAAGGCCGCCACCCGTCGTTCGCTTTTCATGCCATGAATTGTCGCTACCGCCGCCCTCAGAGACTCTCCCAGACCCCCGGCGGTTACTTCCGGTTCCGGCCCAGGATCTTCCCTTCGCGCCCCCAGCCTACCACACCCCCACCAGCCCCGCCAAACCGGCCGTAAGTTCCCGCCAGCCCCAATCCCTTGTGGTCCTGTGAACAACTTGACCCCATGGAATGCGGGTTTGCCTTTGACACCCCCGCGCGGTTCCGCTTCGTTCTTAGCGCCATGTTCCTGAAGAACCTGACTGTGCTGGGGTTCAAATCCTTCGCCGATAAAACGTCGCTGAACTTCCAGCGGGGGATCACCGGTATCGTCGGCCCAAATGGGTGCGGTAAGTCCAACGTCGCCGACGCCATCCGCTGGGTGCTCGGGGAACAGTCCGCCAAAGCCCTACGCGGCGGCGAAATGGCGGACGTCATCTTCAACGGCACCGACACCCGCAAGCCGCTCGGCATGGCCGAGGTC
>CAYZAE010000352.1:0-3707 GCA_964476125.1 uncultured Verrucomicrobiota bacterium
GCAGTTGGGGGTTGGTGAGGCAGAGCTGGGCATGGTCGGTGGTCCGCTTTCCCTTCACCAGGCTGTACCATTCCGGGTGTTCCTCGAAGTGCTTCTCGGGTGGGACCAGGGGGTAGAAGGTGTGGACGAAGCCCTTGTAGCGCACAGCACCGCCCCACTCTGGCGGGATGTGGGCGTTCTGGCTGTTGGACAGATTCCGGACCGCCCAGGTGCGATCAAAGGCCGGGTGCCAGAACGGGTCGCGCGCTTCGAAGGCGGGTGCCTCCTGGAGCCGCAGACGGGGCACGCGCAGGTCGGGCTCCGACGGAATCCGCGAGGCCCAGGGTGTCCACCAGCGGACCCCGCAGTGGTCCTGCAAGAACCGGCTTACGGCATAGAGGGTTCCCCGGGGTCGTCCTCCCGCGAGAAGCAGACGGCTTCCCTTCGTGCGGATCACGATCTCTTCGTCGCCGAGCCGGTCCCAGGGGACCTCCGGGAACTGCTTGCGGGAGGTGGGGCCGGAGCCCACCAGAATCGCGTGGCTGGGAATTTCGTCGCCGGGCGAAAGAATCGGGAATTCCGCGCCCACGATTTTTTCGAGGTGCATGGCGAGTTCGCGGGCGGCGTTCGCCTCGGGTTCAGGGCAGCCGGTTTCGCGAAGGATGACGTAGTCGGTGGAACCCTTGTGTCCGAGCCGGACGGCGGCTTCGGCCGGGGTGGCGGAGGACAACAGGGCCAGTCCGAGGACCAGTCCCAGGAGGGTGCGGCGGTTCAGGGTCATGGGGGTGACGAGATCTCTTGATGAACCTTGGATCCTTTTGTCGCAAGCGTTCAGGGAGCAACGCCGGCGGCTGGAGGACGGCCAGCAAATGCCAAGGGATGGCGAGCCTGCCGTGGGCTGTCGATGGCAGCGTGGTTGCCAAGCCCTGCCCTCTCCATGAACAGCCGTGAACGAGTTCTCGCGCACCTCGACGGACGGCCGGTTGACCGGTTGCCCTTCATGCCCATCACCATGCAGTTTGCCTCGGATCTTCTCGGGGCGCGGTACCGGGATTACGAGACCGACCATCGGGTCCTTGCGGAGGGGCAGATCCGCGTGGCGGAGAGGTTTGGCTTCGACTACGTGAACACCATGTCGGATCCGGGCCGCGAGGCGGCGGATTGCGGGGCGCGGATCGAGTATTTCGAACATCAGCCTGCGGCGGTGGTGGAGACTTCGCCGTTGTTGGAGGACAAGACCGCGCTGGCGGGATTGAGGATCCCCAATCCCCTGGGGGGTGGGCGCATGCAGAACGGCGTCCAGGCCGTGGCCTTGCTCAAGGAGCGGGTGGGGCGGGATCTGATCGTGGAGGGATGGGTCGAGGGGCCGTGTGCCGAGGCGGTGGATCTTCGGGGCATGAACAACCTGATGCTGGATTTCCATGACGATCCGCGCTTTGTCCGGGATCTGTTCGCGTTCTGCGTCGAGATGGAGTTGCAGTTCGCCGAGGTGCAGATCGAGGCGGGTGCGGATGTCATTGGCATTGGGGACGCGGCGGTCTCGCTGGTGGGGCCAAGGATTTATCGGGAGTTCATCTGGCCGTATGAGAAACGGCTGGTTGACGGCATTCGGGACATGGGCGCAAGGGTCCGGTTGCATATCTGCGGAAACACCCGCGCCTGCCTGGCCGGCATGGGGGAGCTGGGTTGCGCCGTGGTGGATCTGGACTGGATGTCGCCCATGTCGGAAGGCCGGACCCGGATGGGGGCCCGACAGGTGATCCTGGGGAATATCGATCCCGTGGCCGTGCTTCGGAATGGCGATCCGGCGCGGATTCACGCCGCAGTGGCCGAGTGCCACCGCGCGGCAGGCAACCGGTTCATCGTCGGAGCCGGGTGCGAGGTCACGCGGGACACCCCCCACGAGAACCTCGTCGCCCTGCGGCAATACGCCGAGAGCCACCGTCCGGAGGAAATGCCCTGAACTCTTAAAGAGGCTGAAATGGGCCCTTTGTCGGAGCCCTTTACGTGGCGAATTGTTCGCAAAGCGTTTGGATGGAGTGGCTTTGCTGAGAGGGGGGGCTGGCTAACGAAAGTGGGGTGTCAAATTCCCTTACGCTTTTTCCCGGGGGCGGCGGAAGGACCGACCCCACGCCAAGGGGGGGCGCTTCCCAATAACGCCGCGGGGGGAAAGGAAACATCGGGGATGCTGTCGGGTTTGTCGCGAAGTGTATCGGGCCACCGGGCGCTGGAGGGGAGAGGGTTGGCGGGTTTCTGCTCTCCATGGTTTTTTTGGGGGGGGGCGAAGGGGATTTTCTTCGAATCCCTCGAATTCCGGAGGGGGACGCAAGCGCCGAGGGTGCGGGCGTCTGGAGAGGCGGTAAGCCTTGTCGCTATTCCTTACGCGGCAAAGGTGAGTTTTTTCTAGGGAAAACGCGCAGTTCAGCAAGGTTGGGGGGAGGTGGCGTCGGGGAAGCTTACAGACGGGTCCGGCGGGTGACCTTGGGGAAAAGTGGTGTTTTCGGTATAACCTTCTTCGCTGGAGATAGTTGTGAGTTATTTGAAGACTTTCCATAGTTGTGGCACGTCGTTTGCTAGATGGTGGCAACGCGAGGATGTCGGCGGAGTGCCCATGCCTCCAATACCAAGTAGAAGAACGATGAACACAAAACTTACACTGGCTGCACTGCTCACGCTCGGAACCGTTGCCTCGCTGGAGGCCGCTCCCATTACCGGCGAAATCAAATTCGGAAGCTATGCTCCTGTCGCTTTGACCGGCGGTTCGGGGGATTTCCTGACGGCGACGGGGTTTGATTTCTCCCCCATCGGCTCTGCCACGTTTGGGATTAACGCGATTGTTAACGCCAATCCCTCCGGCAGCTTCGCGGTCATTGGCTTTCCGACTTTCGCCATCTTCAAGGATTTCTCTTTCGCCCCCCTCCCGGTGGGTGGTGCGGATGTCTGGGAACTTACGGGTGGTGCCTTTAGTTTCCATCTGGACACGGCGACCGTGACCCGCACGGCGAACTCGATCATCCTCACCGGCACGGGCGTCGTCTCGGGCGTTGGCTATGATGACACGGAAGGAACCTTCGCGTTCTCGACGCAGACCGACTCTCCGGTGAAGACGAAGTTCAGCTTCTCGGCGAACAACGTGGTTGTTCCCGATTCTGGATTCACGATGGGATTCCTTGGTCTGGCTCTGATGGGCTTGGGCATTGCTAGCCGCCGCCTGAGCTGATCGCCCTCCGGGGCTTGAACATCCAGCGTTATTTGGTTGGTGCACAGGGCCCTACGGGGAACTGTGCACCTTTTTGCTTTTCGGCGACGTGGGGGCTTGGAGCGTGCGGAATGGGCTTTGGGGGCGCGCTTGATTGGGAGTTCGGCGCAGGTGGGCTCCCCACCTGGGTGTTGCGAAGGAAGTGGGCTTTCGGGGCGCCGGAGAGTGGCCTCGGTGGGATGGCGGCGGAGGCTCTTCGTCTCGAGTTCCCGGCGGTTCTGGAGGTAGCCATCCGTCCCGGGGATGCAGCCTGCAAACAGGCTGCAGTTGCAATGCGGGTTGGCGGGGCGGGTGGCGTGGGGTGGAGGTGGGGGTGTTGGGTTGGGGTGGGGATTCGGGGATTGGCCGGTGGAAGTTCGTTTCTTCTGATGGAATCGTTTGGCCCTTAATAACTTGGGTTGAATTGGGCGGGGTCTTGCGGAAGGCGGCGGGTGGGTAAGGGCGAGTGGAGGTGGGCGGGGTGGAAAGA
>CAYZAE010000353.1:0-3692 GCA_964476125.1 uncultured Verrucomicrobiota bacterium
CGGCAACGGCGTGCGCCTCGACACGGTCCTGACCAACTACGGGGACCATGCGACCAATACCACGGTGGTGGATGGCTCCTACACCTACCACTACGACCTGGGCAACGGGTGGACCACAAACATCACCCTCGGCTACACCTTGGGATCCAATGCTCTCCAGATGCAGGACTACCAGGACGGCTCCTGGCCATGGGTCGCGTATCTCTTGGGGACAGGAGGAACTCCCCGGTCCTACTTCCTCACCTTCACGCCCGACAGCGGCTTTGGCGTCAAAATCAACTCCTGGCAGATGTTCGGGTACTCGTCGGGCGCCGGCGGGACAACGTCGTGGAAGCTTCACCAGGATTCCGCATTGGGCACGATCTTCGACTCGGGGACAGGGATTACGTACGGGGACACTTATGCGAACCGCACGACCTTCACGACGGCCGGCTCCAACTACATGGGCACGGTGGTCATGGAGTTGATTCAGGACACTGGATCTGCCGGTGGCTATGGATTGGACAACCTGAACTTCGACCAGGCGGTGGCCGCGATTCCGGAACCGACGAGCGTGGCGTTGCTGGCCCTCGCGGGCATGGCCCTCCTGGCGAGGCGTTCCCGCCGCGGTTGAACTCCGCAAGGTGCTCCCGCCTCAGGCGGACTCCGGCATCCCCTAGAATTCCGGGCTCCTTACGACTTTCAGTGGGTCGCATGGGCAAAGCACTCAGACTCGGATTTTCCCACGGAGGTCACGGAGGGCAGTCCGAGGCGCTGAGCGGAGAAGATGGAGGATGGAAGAATTCTCGCGCAAAGGTCGCAAAGAGCGCAAAGGGGATTAGGATGAACAGGCCGAATACGCGCGCCAACCGGAGTTGTCGCTCTCCGTATTCGGCCTGCCTTCGCCGGGAGGCGGATCTGGAACTTCAAGCAAGGGAGCCTGAAATACGGCGAGGCCCGATGCCCATCGGGCCGCGTATTTTGGCCCTCGGTTCCCCCTTTGCGCTCTTTGCGAACTTTGCGCGAGAATTCCGCTCCTTGCTTCTTCTCCATTCTCCGTGCTCCGTGGGCAATTCGGGTTCGGTTCCTTCGGCCTCCTCTTCCCTCCCTCTCTGCTCGGCATCTCGGACTGTCCTCCGTGGGTAAATCCGATGTCTTAGCTTGACGCCAATGCGAAAGCGTTCGGGGCTCCTACATCCCCCCCTTCAAGGTGATGGACGGGGGAGTGGCTGGGCAGTGTGCTTGTCCATCTCTCGGCGATTGACTTGGCGCGCTGCGGGAAGAAGCTGAAGGACCTGCAGCTCCAATCTCCCCTTTCCCCAACCCCATGCCCCCCGATCCCACCCCTCTGCGCGTCCGCCCCTACCAGTTGATGTGCGCGATCTGCTCGCTCGGCGGGCCGTTGCCGAAGGACGCGAGGGTCGGGCCGGTGGAGCGTCTCAAGACTGCGATCCGGGAGAACCCCGACGTCCCGGTCACCCTCGTGTGCAACGCGGGCGACCTCTGGACATGGCAGGACCCCGGCACGGCGGAGGACACCCCCGAGGGGGGCGACTTCAACCGCAAGCGGGACCTCGACATCCTCCAGCGGATGAACTGGTCGCCGGGGATCACGCTCCCCGCCCGCGTGGTGTTCATGTCGCTCTTCCCGCTCAAGCGGCGTCCCACGCCGATCCCGACCACCGAGGGGATCTGCGGCGATGCGACGGCGACCCCCGGCTGGGAGGGATGCCCCAAGGCACGGAGCGGGGACTACGAGAAGGGCCTGCAGTCGGGGGTCGGGGCCCTCATTCCCCCGCGGCCGACGGAGGAGATGGCGCAGGCCAAGGAGGCCACGCTGGCGGCGATGTACGCCGCGGGCGAGGTGAGGATGCGCCCGCACCTGCTGCTCTGCGCCGTGTGCCAGTACGCGGCGGGGGAGCGGCCCCCGTTCAAGCCGGACAACCTCCCCGAGTTCCTCCAGATGGTCCTCAAGGAGAAGCCCGACATCCCCGTCCGCCTGGTGCGCCAGGCGGATCCGATGATGTGCGGCCCCTGCCCGCAACGGGTTTCCGGCTCCAACGCCTGCACGAACGTCCAGGGCTCGGGGGGCCTCTCCAACGAGAAGCGCGACCTCGACGTGCTCCAGCAGCTCGGGTTGCACTACGGCAGCGTGATGAAGGCCCGCGACCTCTACCGGCTCATCTTCGAGAAGGTCACCACCTCGATGACCACCTGCAAGAGGGAGGGCAGCGGCCCCACCTCGGTGTGGTGGGACCGCGGTTGCGGCGACCCCCACCCGGAAACCCGTCACCAGCTTTTCGAGAAGGGGCGGGAGGAGTTGAAGGACCGGTTCGCGTAGCCGGTCGCAGCAAGGCTGCCGTTCTTGGCGGAAGGCAGAGATCGCCGTTGGCAACGGCTCCTACAGGCGGAAATGTGGGAGAGAATCGTCCCGGTCGCCATCGGCACTCCTACAGGCGAGAGTATCTGGAATGTAGGAGCCGACGCCGTCGGCGATTCGGGTTGAAGAGGGGATTTCCCTACCGGACCCGGCGACGGCGAACCACGAGGCCCCCGAGCGCGCCGGCCACGAGCAACACGAAAACGTTGGGTTCGGGGATCACGGAGAGCACGCCGAGGGTGCCCGTCACGTACAGGTTGCTCGTGTCCCAGGCGAGCCCGGCGCCGGGCGAGCCCAGGTTCGTCACGGCAAAGGCGCCGCCCAGCGATCCGAAGTCAAAGAGCTTGAACGTGTTGCCCGCCACCGGGGTGAATCCGTTGGTCAACGACACATTGAGCGTGCCATCGAGCGCGAATGCGCCGCCCACCGCGATGCGGTCGAACAGGTTCAGGCTCGTCCCCGCCAATTCCATGTTGAGCACCGAGGAGGAGCCCAGGGTGAGGTCGTTGCTGAAGGTCAGCAGGCCGGGGGAGTTGCCCGGGGCGATCGTCCCGAGGTTGGTGACCGTCCGCGCGAGGATCGCGCCGGTCCCCGTCAGTTTCCCTCCCGAGCCGAACGTCACGTTCGTGGCGAGGAGCGCGCCGCCGTTCGCGAGGTCGAGAAACGCGAACCGCTGGCCGTTGTTGGCCTGGAAGGTGTAGGAGGACAGATTGGCGTTCGTCGCGGCGTTCAGGCGGAGTGTGTTGTTGCCCTGGTAGGTGATCAGGTTCGAGATGCTCCCCATCAGGTTGGCCGCGCCCGCGTTCTTGAACTCGATCGTGGCGTTGGTGGTGACGAACGAGCTGCCCGTATTCACCGTGATCGAGGGGTCGTTCAGGCCGGTGAACCGGATCGTCCCGCCGTCCCGGTTGGTCAGGTAGCCGCGGTCGCTGGTGCCGCTCCTGCCCAAGGCGAGGGTGCCCTTCACCTCGAGGATCCCGCTGTTTGCGACGGTCATACGGCCGGTCGAATTGTTCCCGCCGCCGGAGTTACCGCCGATGCGCAGGTAGTTGGTCGCGCTGACCAGTCCGCCAAACAGATCCATCTGGCCTTCGCCGCCAGTGGAGCCGTCGGCGCCCCCGCCCACGGAGAGTTTGTTCACGTTGACGGTGCCGTTGCTCACCGTGGCGATCGCGAGGGTGCGGCCCTGCTGGCCCACGTCGAAGAGGCCACTCAGGATATTGAGTTCTCCCCCCTCCATCAGGAACCGCGTCGTCCCCCCTGCCCGGCTCATTGCGACACTTCCGCTGATGTTGTTCGTCCCGCCCACGATGTTCCATGTGCCACTGCCGGT
>CAYZAE010000354.1:0-3667 GCA_964476125.1 uncultured Verrucomicrobiota bacterium
TCAGGGCGCCGATTTGTTGAAGCTCCAGCCTACGGTTTGGCCAGCCGGTAGTATCGATTCCCGTCGGGCAACGCCCCGCGGAAGGAGATGCGGCGATTGTCTCCTGTCGGGTAGGGACCGGGGATCTCGGTCCAAGCCGAACCGTCTGCGAGCCCGGTCGCCGCCTCCAAGCGCCAGCCCGGCGATGGTGCAGGCCAACTCACGACCAGTTCGTCGGCGACCTTGTTGATGCTGAGTTCCGGCAACGTCAGGTCCTCGACCCGCGCAATCCATCCCTCCGGCCGGCCGTCATGCATCCCATTGCCAACCAGAATGCGGGTATCCGCGGAAATTGCGACCGCTTCCTGGAGTCCCCAGCCGGTCAGGTTGATGCCATAGCGTTGGGTCAGGACATCCTGCAAGTTGCGCATTCCATGGTTTTCGTCCCAAACATAGGCAACCCAGGGCTGGTAGAAGCCGACGATCACCGCGCCGTCGCCGGAAACGGCAAGTGCCGTGGCGTCTTCGTCGCCGGGCGCCCCATGTCCCAGCCCCTGCATGCCTCCTGCCTGAGTCCACCGAAACGGCTCCGAGTCCACGCTGTTGTAGCTGACGCCTACGATCGTTGAACCATCGGCCGAGATGCCCCTCCCTTCGCTGGACTGGTGCCCGGGCAGGAAGCCAAGGCTCGTCATCCCGTCGGCGGCCGTCCAACGGAACGCCCGGAATCCTCCCGGAGAGTCGCTGGTCCCGACCACCACTGACCCATCTGCGGAGACCCCAAATCCATCGCTGAACGAGCCGCCGGGCAGAACCCCCAGGAGAACCCGACCCGTCAACGTCGTCCACCGGCACGCTTGTTCCGATGGTCCGACCTCGATGGTGGCTCCGGTCCCCACCGCCACCGATCCATCGGCTGACACGGCCCTGGGGTAATTGAAGATCCAGCCCAAATTCTCGATCCCGGTGGCAGACCAAGAGATGCCCCAATAGGCTGAGTCGTTGAAATCGCCAGAGCCAAAGACCGCGGTGCCATCGCTCGAAATGGCCCGGGCGAGGCTCACTTTTCCGCCCGGCAGGAACCCGATGCCGGTCATGCCCCCACTTTCCGTCCAGTGGAAAGCTTGGGCGCCTTCGGGTGCGGTGGAACCAATCGATTCACCAACCACGATACCGCCCGCCGAGACGCTTCGGGCGTAGCTTGCCTGCGAGTTCGGCAGGAAACCCAGGCCGGTGAAAGAAGCGCCCACCGTCGTCCCTGGAACCACGGCCAACAGGCCGGCGACCAGAGCGGCCCCAAAGGGGTCTGGGTAAGAACTGGATTGCAGGCGACGAAGGATCGATGGGGTGGTTTTCATTTTCGGACCTTTCTGACCGACTGGAATGATCGTCATGGAAGTCGGACCTCTTCTCAGCGGCGTTTGCGAGGTCCTTGCCACTTCTTGCGGGACCGGTTCGGGCGGCTTGGGGCCAGCTGGATAGGAATTTGCTTTTTGAAGCTCCGCGATCTGTGAGCTCACCGACAACGGCGCTGGTCGGTCATCGCCGCCGGAACGCCTCCGCCCGCAGTCGGGTGGCGGCCCAGGAACCTCGGTTTGACTCTGGGGATGGGTGGAGCAACTTGATTTACAACACCAACCTTCGGCTTCCCGCATGAAGATCCCCTCTCTATCCATCGCGATCCTTTTCGTTCTGCAGGGAATTCTCGCCGCGGCCGATTGGCCCCATTACCGGGGTCCCGAGGGCGACGGATCTTCACCCGAGCCGATCCGGACCGATTGGGACGCCCGCTCCCCTCGGGTCGTCTGGAAACGTGCCATAGATCCGGCTTGGAGTTCCGTCACGGTGTCCGGCGGCAAGGTCTTCACGCAGGTCAACCGGCGCGTCGGAGGCCAACGACGGGAACGCTGCGTGGCGCTCGACACCGCCTCGGGGGCCGAACTCTGGTCCGCGGACCTCGACGCGGCGTTTTATCCGGACGGAGGCACGGGAAGCACCGACGGGCCAAGGTCAACACCCACCGTCGAGGGCGACCGGGTCTACGTGCTGACGTCGTACCTCAAGCTGTACTGCTTGAGAGCCGACTCCGGTGCCGTCGTCTGGAGCCGCGACTTCCTGGCCGAGTTCCCCGGTACGTCGGTGATTCTTTGGCAAAATGCCGCCTCGCCGCTCGTGGTGGGGGACCGGGTGTTCTTGAACTGCAACGTCGCTAACCAGTGCCTGATGGCAGTCCAAGCCAGCGACGGCAAGACCCTGTGGAGCGGCCAGAACGACGTCATGACCCATTCCTCGCCGGTGCGGGCAACTTTGGGCGGGATTCCGCAGGTGGTGTTCGTGACTTCCCGGGGGACGCTCGGTCTGTCGCCCGAAACCGGTGACGTGCTGTGGCGCCATTCCTTCGCCCCGTCCTCCACGTCGATCGCCGCCAGCCCGGTGGTGGCAAACGACATTGTCTACGCCTCCTGCGCCTACGCCCTCGGGGCCTGGACGGCGAAGGTCACCCGCAGCGGATCGACCTTCACGGTCTCCCAGACCGACTTCAAACGCAGCAGCGCCCACCAGAACCACTGGGCCTCCCCGGTTCACCACGAAGGTCACCTCTACAGCATTGTCGAGCGCTCGATGCGCAGCCTTGCCTGCTTCAGTCTCGCCGGCCGGACCAACACTTGGATTAGCTCGACCGTCGGCTCGGGCAACCCCGGCTACGGATCGCTCATCAAGGTGGGCGGCAAGCTGGTGGTGCTCACTGAGCGGGGCGAACTGGTGGTGGTCGAACCCAATCCGACTGCCTACTCCGAGATTGCCCGCTTCCAGACCCTTTCCGGCACCTCCTGGAACCATCCGGCCTTCTCCAACGGGAAGCTCTACGCCCGTAGCAACATCGAGATTGTCGCGCTAGATCTCGGTGCGACCGCGCCGCCGTTGCCATCGCTGAGGTTGGCGGCGGAGTTGCGACCAGGCACCGGTCGAATCGCCCTTCGGGTCACCGCGCCCGGCGGCCTGGCACTTTCCTCCACCGAGGCCCCCAGAATCCGCCTCGAAACTTCGGCCATCCCCTCGGGCGGTCTGCCGATCTGGCGTCCTGCCACCCTCGAGTTCCTCGCGGCACCGGCCGACGGGGCACTGGAGGCCGAGATGGACGCGCCGGATAACTCGATACTCCTCCGCGTGGCCGAGCGCCTATCGCAATGAACCTCACCGAACTCCCGATGGTTTCCGGGGATCTCGCCGCTTCGGAAGCCTCGCGTGGCCGCCAGAAACGAGGGTTTTCTCGGATTTTCAGGACCCGTGCGGGCTTCACCCTCATCGAACTCCTCGTGGTCATCGCCATCATCGCGATCTTGGCCGGCATGATCCTTCCGGCGCTCGGGGCAGCCAAAGAGCGGGCGCAGCGGACGGCCTGCCTCAACAACATGCGGCAGTTCATCCTCGCGGCGCTGCTCTACGCCAACGACAACGAGCAGTACCTGCCGCAGGGAGGAACCGACAAGGTCGATGCCAAGGACACCCACACACCGGTCTTCTCGAGTGCCAATCAAACCAACCTCCTGCGCTACACCACCGATCTCAAGGCCTTCGACTGCCCGAACCTGACCCGTTGGATGCAGCGACCGGCCTGGCGCAACCATCCCGACTACGGCATCGCCATCGGTTACCACTACCTCGGAGGACACCCCAATTCGCCCTG
>CAYZAE010000355.1:0-3664 GCA_964476125.1 uncultured Verrucomicrobiota bacterium
CGTTCATGAAGATGCTCAAACAACGGTTCTCCCAGTGGTACAACGTCCGTAAGGGTCGCAAAGGCACGCTCTGGGAGGAGCGGTTCCGAAGCGTTCTGGTGGACGGTGCCGGAGACGCCCTGGTGACCATGGCGGCGTACATCGATCTCAACCCGGTCCGGGCGGGAGTGGTCAAGGATCCCAAGGATTACCGGTGGTGCGGGTATGGGGAGGCCATGGCAGGGGGCAGCGCGGCGCTGGAAGGGGTGCAAGTTCTGGCGACGGCGTTGCAGGGAGGGCGGGAGGAATCCCCGTCCGGGTCGCTGGAGCTCTACCGGAGGCACTTGTACCTGGAAGGGGATGAACGACGGGAGGCGGTGGGTCCGGACGGACGGCCGGTGCGGGGCGCGCTGAGCGCGGAAGAGGTGGCGAAGGTCCTGACGGCCAAAGGGAAGCTGCCGTTGAGCGAGTATCTGAGGTGCCGGGTGAGGTACTTCTGCGACGGAGCGGTGTTCGGGGGGCGGGAGTACGTGGAAGGGATTTTCAAGGAGCACCGGAAACGGTTCGGTCCGAAGCGAAAGACCGGGGCAAGAAGGATGCGGGGGTTGAAGGAAGCTTCGCTGTACACCCTTCGAGCCCTTCGCCTGGCAGTGTTCGGCGCAGCTGGATCGGGGCCGGATCCAACCCCTTGAACTGAAAAGGGAATGCAGGGGGTACGGGACTCCGGTCGGCAATCGTGTCGACCTCGGATTGCGGGCCCGGGGAACAAGGCTCGGGCGGGCTTGGAAGGTCCTTGGCCGACACGATCCTCGACGCAGACATCGAATGTCCCTAATCAACCCGAGTCACATGGGAAGCTTCACCCGCCAACGGCACCTGATCCTCGCGAGCCTGCCTTTGGTGCTCGCGACGGTGGTGGGTGTCGTGATGTGGATCAGGGATGAGGCCAGTCGAAAGCCGGCCCGGTCCCCGATCGTCGCCGGTCCGGCTGTGCCTCCAGGCCGGAACCCCATGCAACTAGCCCTCGGCTATGCCAGCGGCTTCTTCCTGGATCCCCAAGGCGAACTGTGGGGCTGGGGCCTGGTCCCAGGCCTTCCTCCGATCGGAGCCACCGCCGCCATGCCCTATGGGGACTATGTCCCACAGCGGCTTGCCCCCGGCACGAACTGGATTCGCATGGCCTTCGGGAGTCAGCATCTCCTCCTGATACGCGACGACCGAACCCTCTGGGGCCTGGGCTATCAGATGTTCGGGGAACTGGGCGAGTATCCCGCGGGTGTTGTCCCCCTCAGTCCCCTGTCCACCAACGTGGGTTGGACGGAGATCGGCGCCGGCCAGTTCCACAGCGCGGGATTGAAGTCCGATGGCACCCTTTGGACCTGGGGAGGCGGCGCGGCCCAACTTCGGGGAAATGGGATTCCAGCGGGAACGCTCTTTCCAGCCCCCGCGAAGGTCGGCGGAACCAATCGCTGGCACGGGCTCACCGTCGGCGATGAGCATACCATCGCCCTGGCCAACGACGGATCGATCTGGTCATGGAACGCCGGAGGAACCAATCCCAGCGCCACCCTTCTTGCCCAGCGAGGTCCCTGGAAAACGGTCACGTACAATTTCGGAACGCTCGGGGCTCTGGATGATCAGGGACGCCTTGCGCTTGCCAGCCTTCCCGGCTTCCACAATCGGCAGTTCCCCCCCCTTTCGAGTCAGACACTCGAATTCCACCCCGCTTTTGCGCACGCGCGGTGGGACCGGATCCTCACCCACTCGGACCTCGTCATCGCCCGTCAGACGGATGGCACCTGGTGGGGCCTGGGAGACAACCACCAAGGGGAGTTGGGCCTCGGGGATCGCCGGACGCGATCCTCCCCCACGCGACTGACCTGGCCGCCCGAAGTGGTGGGCGCCGCTCTTGGGCAATCCTCGGCCGGGTTCATTCTCACGGACGCATCGATTTGGTTGTCTGGAGCCACGCATATGCGCGCCGGGGTGGCCGCTTCCAGTCCGGTGCATGACATCCATGAAGTCATGACCGAGATCGGGGTGGCGCTGAACGTGCCCGGCTCCCGATCGAGCCGGGGTGGAACTTTGAGTGTTCATCCCACCCTGCTTTGGACATGGCCCCGGCCTGGGAGCGAATCCCTTGACTCGCACGTCAGCGGTGGCATCCCCTCGACGGCACAGCCGAACCCGCCCCCCCAGTGATCCTCAGCCTCCCCGAAAGTCTGGACCGACTCCTTCGCTCGGTGCCGCAGCTCCAAAGCACCTACCTGGTCGGGGGTGCCGTTCGCGACGCGCTCTTCGGCCTCCCCGGCGGCAAGGATTTCGACCTGGAGGTTTTCGGCATCGATTACGACACCCTCAGCGCCGTCCTCCAACCCTTCGGCCGTGTCGATCTCGTCGGACGATCTTTCGGGGTGGTGAAACTCTCGATCGACGGAGCTGTCCATGATTTCTCCATCCCCCGGCGCGATTCCAAGACCGCCCCGGGACACCGTGGATTCGAGGTCCGTTTCGATGCTGCGATCACGCCCCGGGAGGCGTCGTCCCGGCGTGATTTCACGATCAACACCCTGATGCTTGAGCCGCGAACCGGCGAACTGCTCGACTTCCATGGCGGGGTCCGGGACCTCGAGAATCGCATTCTCCGGCACACCAGCGACGCGTTCGTCGAGGATCCCCTTCGTGTGCTTCGGGGCATGCAGTTTGCCGGCCGGTTCAACCTCACCGCCGCGCCGGAGACCCTCGAGCTCTGCCGCCAAATCCGCGGTGCGTATCCGGAACTGGCCCAGGAACGGGTGCGTGAGGAATGGTTCAAGTGGGCCGAACGCAGCCAATGCCCATCCGCCGGACTGCGTTTTCTCGAGCAAACCGGCTGGATCGAGCACTTCCCGGAAATTGCCGCCATGCGTGGGGTCCCGCAGGATCCGGAGTGGCATCCCGAGGGCGACGTGCTCACCCACACCTCGCATGCGCTCGACGCCCTGGTGGAACTGGCCGATTGGCAGAATGCAGATTCCTCCACGCGGATTGTGCTCTCCCTGACAGTGCTGGCCCACGACTTCGGCAAGGCGGTCTGCACCCGGACGGTCGAGCGCGAGGGCCGTCAGCGGATTGTGTCCCCGGGACATGAAGCGGAAAGCGCCCGCATCGCGGAATCGTTTCTGAACCGCATCAATGCCCCACGGCACTTCATCAGCCGGATCGTCCCGCTGGTGGCGAATCACATGGCTGCCTTCCAGGAATGCACCGAACGCGCTGTCCGCCGACTCGCCCGCCGGATCCAGCCTGAAACCATCGAACGCCTGGGCACGGTCATCACCGCGGACGCCTCGGGCCGGCCGCCACTTCCCCGGGGCGTTCCCCACTCCGTCACCGAGCTCATTTCGACCGCCCGCGGACTGGCGGTCAGCGACGCCGCTCCGCGCCCCATTCTTCTTGGCCGCCACCTTCTGGCGCTCGGATTCAACCCGGGACCGGAGGTCGGCCACTGGACGGAGGTCGCCTTGGAGGCGCAGCTGGATGGTCGATTCCGTGATCTGCCGGGAGGGCATGCCTGGCTCGCGGACCAGATGGAATTCCCCGAGCCGTTCCGCGCCCGGGCGGAACTTCGGAGCCGGGGTGCCTGCGGCCCGGACTTCAACGCTGCTGAAGCTCCAAGCCGTCCAGACTGAGGGTGGGCAGGAGG
>CAYZAE010000356.1:0-3629 GCA_964476125.1 uncultured Verrucomicrobiota bacterium
TCATGCGCGGCCACGGCGAAGCGCAGGGTGGAGGTTCGATCGGCCGGCAGTTCCAATCGGCGCTCGATCGCGGCGGGTGTGGTACGGTCGGGGAAAGGGTGGGTCTGGAGCACGTTGGAGCGGCCGAGGTGTTCGGGAAGTTTTCGCGGGGTGCCTTCGAAGTCCGGGGCGACCACGTTCCACTGGGGATTCCACAGGGCTACGGATTCGCGGTCGACGCCGGGGCCGGCCGGTTCGCGGCTGGCTGAACCGGGGTTCGTCTGGCCGGCGGATTTCCGGATGGTTTCGCGTTTGGCCGGCGTCAGCGGGCCTTCCTGGGGCGGGGCGAGAATGTACCAAATCAGGTTCCGGAAATCCGCGTCGGGGATTTGATCGAGTCCTTCGGGCATGACGGAACTTTCGAGGGTCCGCTGGCTTTTCACGTCGGATTTGGCGATGACCTCCTCCCGGCCGCCCTGGAGCAGCAGGCGGACCCGGTTCTCGGTGTTTTCGATCATTCGCCCGGCGATCACGCGATCGTCCTTGGTCTCGATCTCGACCTGTTCGTAACCGGCGCCGATCACCTGGTTGGGATCGATGACATTCCAGAGCAATGCCTCGAGGGAGGAACGGCCGACGCCGGTGAGGTCGGGGCCGACGTTTTCGCCTTCGCCGTGGAGTTTGTGGCAGACCAGGCAGGATTTCTTCGCGACCTCGTGGCCGGCGGCGATGTCGGGTTCCGCGGCGAGCACGATCTTCCGTTTGGCGGCCACCTGCGCGGCCTTGTCGGCGCCCGACTCACGGAACCGTCCGATGGCGGCTTTGGCTTTTTCGCGGACGGATTCGTCCTTGTTTTGCATGAGACTGCGGATGACCGGGGCGCCGAAATCGGAGGCGGAGAGGGTGCCTTCGCTGACCTGTGCGAGGAGCGGAAGAGCCCAGTTGCGGCGGGAGGCGAGGGTGGCGGCGGCGGCGCGGCGGGCTGCGGGGCTCATGCCTTTCCAGCGTTGGAGAACCAGCCGGGGCACGTCATCGCCTCCGATATCGGCGAGGGCGGCGAGGGCTTCGATCTGGAGGGGTTCGGGGACTTCGGCACCGAGCAATTGGAGCATGGCGGAGCGGGTGGCTTCGTTCCGGGTTCGGTGCACGGTCTGGATGGCGCGCAGACGCTGGTCGACGGGAGCGGCGGCATCGAGCGCCTGGGCCAGGATCGATTTCAGGGCGGCGGCATCGCCCCAGAGACTGCCGAGCTTTTGTCCGCGTTCGGTGATGCCGGCGTTTCCGCTGCCGATGAGTCTGGCGATGAACGGGCCGATGGGCTGGCTGGGGAGGAGGGCCTTGCCTTCCTGGCCCTTGATCAATCCGTCGATCGCGGCTTGGGCGAGGGCGGGGCTTTCCGGCAGGACCCGTTCGAGGAAGGCGACGGCGCGATCCATGGAGGCTGCGCCCCCGAGATCGCAGAGACGGCGCATGACTTTTGCGGCGAGTTTGCCGGACAGCGGAAGGTGGCTGGCGCCGTTGGCGGAGAGCCAGTCGAGGGCGAACCCGGGATCGGCGGCGACGAGCGGTTCGGCGGCGTGCCAGATCATGAACGGGATCACCGGATCCCGGGCATCGGCGGAGGCCTCGATCAGGCCTTCGAGAACCGGGGTGATGTCGGCGTCGGCCTTGGCGGGCGGGCGATTGACGGTGAGATGGCTGGAGGTGAACTGACGGCAGGCGACGGCGGCGGACAGTCGCACGGTCGGTTCGGGATCCCGGGCGAGCCGGGCGAGAAGTTCCAGCTCCCGACCGCTGGCCACCTGGCGTTCGCCGATGAACCGGGCGGCCCACGAGCGGATGACCGGTTCGCGGTCGGTGGTGGCCTTCACGAGCACGTCGTCGTTGAGATAACCGGAGCTGTGCAGCGTCCAGAAAGCCGCGAGGCGCGCCGTGGTGGGCGGGGCGGCGGTTTTGCCGCTGACGGACGCAACCGGCAGCGGGCCTTCGATCGTGCCTTGCGCGAAGAGATCCTGAAGCCGGCCGAGCACGGTGTTGTCGCGGCGCTCGTTCAGCACCCGCTGGGCCATGCGGCGCTGCCAGACGTTCGGGTGCGCGAGCAATTTGACCAGGTCGGCGCTGGGCAGTTTGGCGAGGTCCATGGCGGGAGCCGGCCGCGACGGCACGGGGCGGCCGGGGTCGCGTCCGGTGTGGACGACGCGCCAGATGCGGCCGTGTTCGCGGTCGACGCCCGCAGGGTCGGCGTTGGCGTTCTGGTAGCAGGGATAACGGTCGTACCAGTCCATGATCCATACTGCGCCGTCGGGTCCGATCTGGGTGCTGACGGGCATGAACCAGCCGTCGTTGGCGCGGACGAGATCGCGCCAGTGGGACGCGGTGAAGGAGGAGCCGTTGGGGACGAGGCGATCCTGGTGGATGGCGTTGTCGTGGATGTTGCCCTGAAGAATCGTGGCGTCGTTTTCGGCGGGGAACTGGTCGCCCTGGCAGACCTGGATACCCGCGTAGGCGGCCATGTGATGTTTGTGGTCGTTGATCGAGTGGAGCAGTTCGTAAGCGAACGGGTGGGGCGGGGAGCCGGCCTGGCGGTCGTAGAGGCCGGCGGGCACGAGGTGGAACAGGTGTTCGATGACGCAGGCGCTGACGTAGGCGTTGCCGGCGCCGTCGAAGTCCACGCCCCACGGATTGCTGGTGCCTTCGGCGTAGATCTCGAATTTGCCGGTCTGCTGGTTGAGTCGGGCGACGCCCGCGGTGAGCAGGACCGGCGGTTCGGTGGGGGCGGCGCCCGGGGTGGTGACGCTGGAACGCGTGAACACCCCGTGCGTCATGTACAACTGGCCGTCCGGGCCCCAGGTGAATCCGTTGAGCAATTCGTGGCGGTCCTCGAGACCGAAGCCGGTCTTTACGATCTCGGTTTTGTCCGCGCGATCATCGCCATCGGTGTCGCGGAGGAAAAGCAGGTGCGGGGCCTGGCCCACATAAGCGCCGCCGTGTCCGAGCAGGATGCCGGTGGCGAGGTTGAGGCCGTCGGCCCAGACATGGACCTTGTCGGCGCGGCCGTCGCCGTCGGTGTCCTCGAGGATCTTGATGCGGTCGCGGGGGGCGGTGCCGGGCTTGGCGCCGAGCGGGTATTCGTAGAGTTCGACGACCCAGAGACGTCCCCGTTCGTCCCAGGTCATGGCGACCGGGTTGACGACTTCCGGTTCACTGGCGAATAGCCGGATCTCGTAACCCTCGGGCACGGTGAACTTTTTCTGGGCGGCTTCCGGCGAGAGGGCGGGGGTGGAAGCCGGCATGTGCTGACCCGTCAATTGGCGGCCGATGGGGGCGTTGGTGTAGACGGGGAAGGGCAGGTTTTTGCGCGGGGGACGGTAGTCCGCGGCGGACGAGGATAGGGAAAGCAGCGTGACAGTGACGGCGGCAAGCCTTGGGAGGCGGTCGCGGAGAGGGCGCATGGGACGAGCCTAACGGGAATGCGGAGCGAGTGAAGCGGGGAGTTCTCGGGGCGGGGGTATGGAGTGCGCCAGACCTCTGGCGCTTTGCTTGGGCGTGGGGTGGCGGACGGGTGTGGGGTGGGGAGAGGGGCGGTTGTGGGAAAGCGGCAGCCCTCTGCCGCTTTTCTTCAGCGCGGGGCGGCGGACGGGCGTGGGGTG
>CAYZAE010000357.1:0-3623 GCA_964476125.1 uncultured Verrucomicrobiota bacterium
ACCTTGACGATCTGGGCAACAAACTCGTCGAAGTCGCGTCCGTTCTTGAAGAGGCCGAGGAGTTCCATGCTCTCGCGGGTGATCTCGTGCCAGCGCGCGCCCCCGTACGAAGGGGCATGCTTCGGCCAGAACTCCGCGGAAAACAAGTCCATGAGTGCCTCGTAGCTTGGGGTGTGCGGCCAGTCAGTACGAAGGCGTGGCCACCAGGCCCCCGGGCGTCGTCCGGGACCGTCTGGCGGCTCCTCCCAATGTTGCAGGACCGCCTCAACTTCCTCGGGGGAGCGGGGTTCTCCGACGAGTAGCTTACGGAACTCGGTTTCATGGTGGCAACGGTTGACGAGCGCGGTCACCTCCCACGGCGGGATGAGGGTGTCGTCGAGCGCGTTCTCCGCCTCGTCGCAGATAAGTTTCTTCAGTGCCGCGGTCAGGTTTCGGCCAAGGAAGAACACCACGCTGCGGAACATCCAGTCGAGAGCGGTGCGTTCCTCACCCTCTCGCTTTGTTCGGTTCGCGTTCCCGGGCGCTCGCCAGCGGGGCAGCAGGTCGAAAAATGCGTCGAGTTCGCGGAGAACATCTTGGGTGATAAGACCGGTCTCAGAACTCAGGTAGCCTGCCGCCACGTAGGGTTGAAGCCCGCTCGGTCGAGGCAGCCTCGGCCATTCACGGGCTTGCTGGGCGACGCTGGGCGGAAGATTCACAACGCTGATGATATCACAAATCGCCGTCCATCAAGGGACCCAGGTTGTGGACACCGCGTGTCCGGAATGAGGGAGAATTTCAGGGTATCATTCGGAGAAATGCATAAAGAAAAAGAGAGTGCTGTCCGCGAGTTCGTATTGTTCTGCCCCGATCATGGGTGGTTCATCTGGCTCGGATGGAGCCGGGATCGTGCCGAGGCCCTCGAAATGACCGAGGACCTTGCCCAACAGGTCGTCGCGGTCCTGCGGAAAGCCGAGCGCATCCTGAAAGTTTCCGAGCCAAGAACATTTCGGATCGAGCGGATCGGGGAACCCGAATGTCCCCATTGTTCGCCCTGAAATTGTCCGGGCGGACGGGGGAGAATGGGAGCATGAAAACACTCTCAAGATCTGGCTCGCGCCATTGTGGTGCCGTGACTGGCCGAACCGACCTCGAAGTCCTGGAGATGGAAGGATTCAAGGAACTCGGCGACCGCCCTGCCGCCTTGCAGGTCGCCCGACGGGTACTGTCCCGCAGGCGACTCGTCGGCGAGGCGTTCTCACTGACCGTTCAGGCGACCCTTGCGATGGCCGACGACCTCAAGGATTGGCAACGGCCGATTGAGGACGCATGGAAGCGAATGTCCGTCCGCGCGCAGCGCCACGCCCGCGACCTCATGCTCGCATTCCGCTACTCGACGAACCGTTTGGATGAGGCCCTGCCCTTGGCCACTCTCTGCCCCAAGGACGCATCAGACTTCTACTTCTGCTTGGCCACCTACGGTCACCACCGAATGGCGGAAGAAGCACAGAGACTGATCTGGTTCATCATGCCGCGTTTGGAAGCTTTCCAAGGGGCGTTCGAGGTCGCAATGGTTTGGCAGGGGATTGCCGAGCACCATCTCCGTCAGAAGGACTGGGACTTCGCTCTGTATGCTTCCTCGAACATGCCCCACGATCTCGTCTCGATTCGAACGAAGTATCATCTCCTCTCCGAGGCCCTCAAGGAGAGGCTGGGGGAGGCTCTCGGAGAACTCGATTCGCTCCGCAATCCCGATCACGCCCTCTCCCACGGCAAGGAGGACGACGCCCTCGTCGCCGACGCAAAGCGCGACCTCACCCGCCTCCGTACCGCCATCGAGGGGTTCCTAAAGGTGGTCGGCAAGGTGCCGCTGTCGGACCCGAGGGGCAGGCATTGTCCCCAATGATTGCCCTGAGAATACGAGGGCGCGTGGAGGAGAATGGGATCAAAAGGAACTCCCATGGGAATGTATTTGATCAACGAAAAGTTTTACGAATACGACTGGAGCATGACGGGGTGGTTCAGGGTGCTCGAACTGGCCATGCAACATGGGTGGAACCCGTTGGGGACAAGAACGAGAAAGGGAACCTGCGACTGGGACAAAGAGGGAAATGTCGTCTGGTCGGGAATTCTGCCGGGCTGGGACAAGGGGAGGGGCAAATACGTTTCAAACGACGCCGAAGTCGTCACAAGGCGAGATGCCCAGGCGCTGGCCCGCGCCCTGAAACGGAGCCTTCCCTACATCAAGGTGAAACGTGCCGCCAAGCCACGCCTCGCTGTCTTTGATGCGGTTCTGTCTGGTGCTCCTTCGAAGAAGGCGCGGAAGAAAGCTCCTGAACCCGAAGAGAACAAGGACCCGCACGAGTTTTTCGCCTGCCCCCATGATCTGCGCCACCTCAAGACCTTCATCTCGTTTTGCCGAATGGGAGCGTTCCAGATTCGGTAGTCAGGTCTCGTGTGGCATGTCCGGGGGCCAACCCTTGGTGGCGATCTGACATCCTATCTCCGTGCTCATGTAGTCGACGGAGGGTTCGATCCCCACGCGCCCGAGGTCAAGACGGTCGGCATCCCAGCAAGTTCCGATCGTTGGGTCGGGGCTGAGTCGAGCGCCAGTGTGATGGTGGCAAGCTTCCTGGAGCAGTCCGTATGCAGCGTCGGGCAACTCGAAGAGTTCCCCTCGCAGGGTCGCGGCGTATTCGGAGGCACGCTTCCCATGAGCCGTGTCCTCGCCATCATTCTTGCGGCAGGAGTCGTGGAGAACCGCAAAAAGGCGAACCACCTCGATGTCCGCGCCTGTGTACTTCGCCAGAAAGAGCCCGTTGCGTTCGACACGCCGCCAGTGCGTGGGGCCATGGATGGACTCCTCATCACAAGAGAAATCAGCGATGACGCGCTCCCGCAGACGTTTCCAGTCGGTGACCACTCGGGGATGCTGGATGTACCGTGTCGGGAGGTCAACGCCGGGACGCGCCGTTGAGTTTCGGTGCTCGGGCCAGCCACGCCTTCACGAGGAGTTCCGTATCTTGGGAAACGTCGCGGTTGGAGCGGGCCTCCAACTCTCCGAGTCTCCACCCATCCTTTCGGAGGATAAGGGCGAGGGTCGCCCGTTCGGGGGCGAGGACGCGGTAGATGTAGCAGCGGCCACCTCGAACCCGGGAGGCGTAGGCCGCCACGCAGTTGCGCTGCTGCCATCCTTCCTCGGCCAGATCCTTGGCGGAGACGAGGGGAACAATCTCTGCGGTCCCGGGCAGAGGCGGCGGAGGGAACGGAGGCGAGACCTTCCATGGGATCTTCGCCCGATTCAGACGGTTCATCAGGTCGTCATGGAGCCCCTGGAGTTGCTTCATCGAGCGGAGGGGGTGGGGTGGGCGAGTCTCCCCGAGCAGTTGCCGCATCTCCAGCATGTCCTCGAGCAATCGACCGCAACGGATCACCGTTTGAGAATCTACCTGAACCTCGACTAGGAGGGAGGGCGTCGCCCAACCGTAAGGTTTGGGGCATGCGACCAACCGCAGTCCGAGATGATCGAGCGGGGGGAAGTGTCCGAGGTGCTTCAGGATCTTGGGCTTGCGCATCAACTCCCGAAGCCGCAGCAGGGGACTGACCTCGCAGGCTTCGGGCTGAACCTTGCGCAGGACGCGTAC
>CAYZAE010000358.1:0-3567 GCA_964476125.1 uncultured Verrucomicrobiota bacterium
TCCCTTCCCCGGATCCCTATCCATCCCCCGGTCGACAACTCGGAGATGCGCCCAAAACTGCCTTTCCCGGGAATCGGACGTTCCAAATTCCGCCCCAGGCTTCTTGAATCCCATGCCGTCATCAGGGATGAGGGGGATAGCGATCGATGAAGACGCCCAGTTTCGCCGCTACCGGCCAAGAACTCTCCCGGGACTATCCGCGCTACGTGGAGGCCCTTCTCGCCGGTGACCGGCGAGTTTGCCACGACATCATGAAATCCCTGGTCGACAGCGACTTGGACTTGCGGTCGATCTACGACGGATTCATCCGGCGGTCCTTGTACGAGGTCGGGGATCTCTGGATGGGAGGCTGGGTCTCGGTCGCCACCGAACACCTCGCCACCGCCATCACCGAAAGCCTTCTCGGTCTCGTGTACCCACGGCTCTTCAGCCAACGCAGGAACGGCCGCATCGCCGTTGTCAGCTGCGGCCCCAGGGAAGCCCACCGTATCGGGGCCAAAATGGTGGCCGACATGTTCGAACTCAATGGCTGGCGCGGTTACTATCTCGGCGCCGATGTCCCCGCCTCGGACCTCGTCAATCTCATCGGCGAAAAACAGCCCGAAGTGGTCACCCTGTCCATCGCCATGTCCGCCAATCTCGAACCACTCCTGCAAACCGCGGAAGCCGTTCGGCAACGGTTCCCCACCCTTCCCATCCTCGTCGGCGGCCAGGGTTTCCAGCCGAGCGGCCGGGAACGCGCCGAACGGATCTCCGGAGTGCGCTTCCTTGGATCGCTCGATGAATTGGAATCCTGGATGCAAAGCCCCCCATCCCCCGAGATCCATGTCGCCTGACCTGCCCCAGGCCAAGGCTGCGGCAGCCCTGGCCTACCTCATGGAAAACGCACCCGTTGTTGCGCTTCACCTCGACTCGGATCGCCGCATCAACCAGGCCAGCGCCTTTGCCCTTAAAATCCTCGGCCCCCGCATTCTCGGTCTCAAACTCCGGGAGATTGCCGTCCCCTTCACACCCTTCCCCGAACTTTCAGCACGCGAACCGCGCCTTCCCCAGGAAAGCCTGATCTCCCTCGAAACCACCAACGGCTCACCTCAGAGCTTCCTCTTCCGATTCAAGGCCCTCGGCGAGGAAGTGCTCGCCCTCGGGAGCATCGACTTCGCCGAACAACAACGGCTGGAGCGGGAAATCCTTGGCATCAATCACGAACTCGCTGACGTCACCCGCCAGCTGCACCAAAGCAATGCCGACCTGAAAGACCGAAACCTCGCCCTCGGAAACGCCCTCGCCAACGTCAAGGCCCTCCGCGGACTCCTCCCCATCTGCGCCAAATGTAAAAAGATCCGCGATGACGACGGGTATTGGAGCGAGGTCGAAAAATATCTGCACACCCACGCCGAGGTGAAGTTCACCCATGGACTGTGCCCCCAGTGCACCGACCATTTCCTGGCCTCGCTCGAGGAGGACGCCTCCAACCACCCCTGAGCCGCCACATCAAGCCATCCCCAGAAACAGAACCACAACTCAGCTCATGGCAGCGGGACCCCACCCAACGTGAGCCAACCGGGGCGAAGAGGTTGGGCGTCCAGGTTGGCGAAGCGAAGGGGCCGCCCTCCCTTCAACGGATTCGGGACGCCGAGAAGCAGCCGGATGTCACCGGAAGGAAACATCGCCAGATCCAGCGTCACGGACGCCGTGCGGGTATTCCCGGGCAGCAACGTCTTCAACGCCAGGGGAAGCGTGGCCGACTTCTCGTTCCCGTCGGAACCAACTCCCACGACCTGAACCGGCCAGTCCGCATAAAACGGCGCGACGCCACGATTCGTCAGGGTCACGGAAACCTCCAGGGCGCGACCCGTCAGGGCCGCCGTCGACTGCACCACCTGCAGTTCGTACCCGAGGCTTCCTGCGGCGGACAGGGCGCGTTCCCGTTCCTCAGGAGCCAGCGACGCCGAGGTGCTGGTGTCCATCAGCCACGTGGCGTGGGTTTCGCGGACCGAACGCGCGAAATCCTGGCCTTTCGCACACCCTGCCTCCTTCCACAGACAGGGCCAGAGTTCGGGCCGGATTTCGCCGCCGATCGGTGCCGTTCGCCAGCGATTCATCGCACCAGCCCCGGCTCGCCGCAGTGTGGCCAGGTAGAACCAGTCATCCTGCCGACGACCGGTCTCCAGCGTGGCCCAGGCGAAGGAATCGTCGTGATAGCCGAAGCTCCGTGAATGGTTCGGGGCGTAGGAACGGTTTCCTTCGCCCGCCGGATAGCGCAGGAGGACAGGCGTCCTCCGGAAGGCCTTCTCGTAGGCATCCAGGACCTCCGCCTGGACGGTCTTGGACGCGAACCAGTCCGAGTGCGGATGGCAGTGCCACTCGCCCCAGGTGCCGAGCAACCCTGCGGTGATGAAGCCGATGCGCGGGTCCCCATCGTAACGCGCGCCGAGGGCGGCGATGAACCCACCGAGCGCGGCGCGCAGGCGTGGATCCTCATAATCGGGCGTGTGGTCGAGCGCGGGCGGGAGCGGCGCCGTGTTCGCATTTGTCCACGCGCGCATCTTCAGACCGCCTTGGATGAGGTACTCCGGTACTCCGCTCGGCTTGCGCGGGTACTCCAGGTAAACCCGGAACACGCTCTGGCAGCCGCGTGCGGCGATGCCATTCAGCAGGTTGTCCAGCGGTGTCCAATCGAAGGTCGTGGGCCCGACCATCATCGAGGCCAGTGGCAGATAGCCGAATTCCAGCGAATGAGGAAACTCCCGCCCCTGGCCGGCGTAGGGGACGAAGCCCTTGAGCGGATTATCCACGGGTGCTGGCCCGTAAGCCGGCCTGAACACCACGGGTTCAGCCCCAGGCGCACCGGCCAAAGGCAGAAACAATCCCAACACAAAGAGGAACAGGGGATAAAGGCGGAGGAGAGTATTCACTGCGTGCTGCCTCCAGACGATAGCCCCGACGGCGGCGACCAGGAATAAATTCCACGATTCTCCCGATGCGTCGCAAAACCGAGGGAACACCGACCAAGGGACAGACACGCTATTGAAGTTTGCTGGAGCCAATCAAAGTACCTGTCCCTCAGTGACGCCCGACCGCAGCCCGACCGCAGCCGGTGGGGACAGACAGTCAGATGCTGGTTGCGAAGTGCCGCAAATCGTCTGTCCCTACCAGGGTTGGCCGTGAGCAGATCAGAAAACAAAGTGCCTGTCCCTTTGCAAAAATAGCTTGCCGCGGCGGACCCGGCGGTGGTTAGCCGGCGACCGCCATGAGGACAGCCCGACTGAAGGTTCCCAAAGATCATCCCACCGGCTTCTACCACTGTCTTTCCCGCGTCGTGGACCGGCGCTTCATCTTCGAAGACGTCGAAAAGGAGCACTTCCTCGCCCTGATGCGGGAATGTGAACGGTTCTGCCGGGTCCGCGTCCTCACTTACGCCCTCATGTCCAATCACTTCCATATTCTCCTCGCGGTCCCCCAACGGCCCGCTTCCCTCCCCGGGCCCGAAGAAATCCTCGACGATCTCAAGAGCCTCTCCGGTCACCAGTTCCCCGAGGCGGTTCGTCAGCGGTTCGACCTGCTCCG
>CAYZAE010000359.1:0-1741 GCA_964476125.1 uncultured Verrucomicrobiota bacterium
TTGGAGCCGGAGCCGGAACCGGAGCTGGAGCCGGCGTAGGGCCGGGTTGGGTTGGGACGTTGCGAGGCGGATCGGACGCGGAAGTAGGGGGACTCCGGGCGGCGAGGCGGACGATGAGAATCCATAAGGGGGTTCAGGCGCGGACGAGGCCGTTGCCGACACCGATCCATTTGTAGGAACAGAGTTCGTCGAGACCCATGGGGCCGCGGGCTCCGATTTTGTCGGTGCTGATGCCGATCTCGGCGCCCATGCCGAATTCACCGCCATCGGTGAACCGCGTGGAGGCGTTCCAGTAGACCGTGGCGGAATCGACTTCGGCGAGGAAACGGCGGGCGGTGGTTTCGTTCCGGGTGATGATGGCGTCGGAGTGGGCGGAGCCGTGGCGCGTGATGTGATCGATGGCGGCGCCAGTGTCGTCGACGACGGCGACGTTCAGCGCGTAGTCGTTGTATTCCGTCTCCCAGTCGGCGGGTTGGGCGTCGACGAGCCGGCCTTCGGGGGCGGGTGTTCGGGAGGTCAGCAGCGGACGGGATCGGGCGTCGGCGTGCAGGGTGACCTTCTTCGACCAGAGGGCGGCGGCGATGGTGGGGAGGAATTCGGCGGCGACGTCGCGGTGGACGAGAAGGGTTTCGGCGGCGTTGCAGGCGGAGGGCCGCTGGACCTTGGCGTTGATGGTGATGGCCTCGGCCATGGCAAGGTCGGCTTCGCGATCGACGTAGAGATGGCAGACGCCCTTGTAATGCTTGATCACCGGCACCTTGGAGCAGTCGGTCACGGCGCGGATCAGTTTTTCACCGCCGCGGGGAATGCAGAGGTCGACGTACTGTTGGAGTCCGAGCAGGGCGGGGATGGCTTCACGATCCGCGGTGGGAACCACCTGGATCACCTTCTCGGGGAAGCCGGGCAGCGCGGCTTTGGCGGCGCTGATCATCGTTTCGGCGATGAGCCGGTTGGAATTCAGGGCCTCCTTGCCGCCGCGGAGGATGGTGGCGTTGCCGGTCTTGAAGCAGAGACTCGCGGCATCCGCGGTCACGTTCGGGCGCGATTCGTAGATGATCACGATCACCCCGATGGGCACGGCGATCTTCTGGAGGCGGAGACCGTTGGGGCGGGTGCGGTCCTCGAGGATCCGTCCGACCGGATCGGGGAGATCGGCGACTTCGCGCACTCCCTGGGCCATGGCGGCGATCCGTTTCGGGTCGAGCTGGAGCCTGTCCAGCATGGCGGCGGAGAGACCGAGTTCGCGGCCGGTTTCCATGTCCCGGGCGTTGGCCTCAAGAAGGGCGGGGGTGGCGGCCACGAGGGCGTCGGCCATGGCCCGAAGACAACGGTTCCGGTCGTCGGACGAAAGCCGCGCGAGACCGCGCGAGGCATTCTTGGCCTCCGCGGCGAGCGCTTTCATCTGCTCAGCGAGCGTCATGGCGAGGACACTATCGGAACGGGATGAACCCGACGAGCCGGGATTCGATGGGGGCGGGGGGGCTGGCGTCTGGGGGGGGAGGTCGTGGGTCGGTGGTCGCTGGTCGGTGCGTCGTGGGCGTTTGTGTGACGGTTTGGGGGACAGGAGGGGAGGGAGAGGGATTAAGATTAAGATTAAGATTATGATTAAGAATAAGAATAAGACGGGGAGAATGGCCGGGGGGGCTTCCCGCGTATGGGGAGGGGGGATCCCGCCGCTGGTTCCATCTCGTATTCTTAATCTTAATCTTAATCTTAATCTCACTCCTCATCCGCCCCCACT
>CAYZAE010000359.1:1751-2954 GCA_964476125.1 uncultured Verrucomicrobiota bacterium
CCCTTCCATCACCCCGTGGAGGTAGACAACCGAATGCCCGCCGAGCCGGAATGGAAACGCCGCGTTCCCTTGAGGGGGAAACGCGGCGTTTTGCGGAAGCGACGAGGCCCTGGGGAGGGCAGTGGGGGCCGTTCAGCTGGCGGCGGAGAGCCGGCGGGAGACGGGGGTGCTGGCGGCGCCGGCGACTTTGTGGACTTGTTCCAGGACCCGGGCCGCGGTGAGTCCGTGCCGTTCGCGGAGGTAATCGACGGAGCTGGCGTGTTCGACGAACTGATCGGGCCAGCCGATGCGGATGACGGGAGTGGAGACGCCCTTTTCGCTGAACGTTTCGAGCACGATGCTGCCGTAGCCGCCCATGAGCACGTGATCCTCAAGCGTGACCACGACCTCGGAGGCGCGGCCGAAGAACTCGTGGGTGGCGTTGTCGAGGGGTTTGCAGAAGCGCGGATTGACCAGCGCGCAATCCCATCCCTCGGCCTTGAGCCGTTCGGCGGCCTGGCGGGCGACGGACTGCATGTTGCCGAGGGCGAACAGAGTGACCTTGCGGTTGCCGTTGTTGGCGAAGTGCTGGAGCACCTCGGCCTTGCCGACCTCGATCACGCCGGGGCGGTCCTTGATGGGAACGCCTTCGGCGGCGCCACGCGGGAAACGGATGGCGACCGGGTGGGGCTGCAGGGTGGCGGTGAACATCATGTCCTGCAGTTCGTCCTCATCCTTGGGCGCCATGATGACGATGTTCGGCAGGCAGCGCAGGTACGAGATGTCAAACAGCCCGTGATGCGTGGGGCCGTCGTTGGCGCTGAGACCGGCGCGGTCCATGCAGAAAATCACCGGCAGATCCTGCAGACAGACATCGTGATGGATGCAGTCGTAGGCGCGCTGGAGGAAGGTGGAATAGATGGCGACGACGGGATGGAAGCCCATGGTGGCCATGCCGGCGGCGAAGATCACGGCGTGTTCCTCGGCGATGCCGACGTCGTAGAACTGCTTGGGCAGTGCCTGGTCGAGGAGCTTGAGGCTGGTGCCGCTGGGCATGGCGGCGGTGATGCCGACCACGTTTTTGTTCTGCTGGCAGATCTTCACCATCGTCCGGCCGAAGACTTCCTGCCACATGGGCGGGCTGCCGGACTTGGGGGAGGCGACGACACCGGTTTCGGCGCAGTAGGGTCCGAGACCATGGAACTTTTCGGGCTGCTTGATGGC
>CAYZAE010000359.1:2964-3554 GCA_964476125.1 uncultured Verrucomicrobiota bacterium
CTTCAGCGCCGCCTCGTAGCCCTTGCCCTTTTGCGTGAGCACGTGGATGACCACGGGGCCGTCGCAGGTTTTGGCGAACTCGAGTACGCCGACCAGCGTGGGCAGGTCATGACCGTCGAAGGGCCCGAGGTAACGGAGGCCGAATTCCTCGAAGATGAGACTGCTGCCGTAGCCGCCGCGTCCGTCGGTGCCGGGTCCCTCGTGGGTCCGGGTGAGGGACATGTCGGTGACCACGCCTTTGAGGGCTTCCTCGGCCTTCTGGCCGAGACGCACGGCGAGGTCGCCCTTGGGCAGTCTTTTGATCCAGGTGGCGAAGTCGCGCTGGAGCTGGTTGTAGCGAGGGCTGGTGGTGAGCCGGTTGAGGTAGCCGGAGATGGCGCCGACGTTCTTGGCGATGGACCACTCGTTGTCGTTGAGGATCCCGATGAACTTCTTGGTGGTGTGGGCGATGTTGTTGAGCGCCTCGAAGGAGATGCCGTTGGTGAGGGCGGCGTCGCCGAAGATGCAGACCACCTGTTCGTCGGTGCCGCGCTGATCGCGGGCGGCGCACATGCCGAGGGCGGCGGACAGGGCGGTGCCGGCGTGGCCGG
>CAYZAE010000360.1:0-3531 GCA_964476125.1 uncultured Verrucomicrobiota bacterium
CCCCACTCCCTTCTCCGACCTCCCTTCTCCCAACTCCCAACTCCCAACTCAAACCAGAGCAGGCTTGCACCGTGTGCTCCGACTTTGTGTTGTATCCGCCGTCATGCAGCCCCTGAAACGTCTCCTTACGAGGCCCACCGTCATTACGGCCGCCGCAGTGCTTGGATTCCTCACCCACTCCGCCCCTTCCGCCTTCGCGGAGCTGGCTTGGATCTGGGCCAAAAAGAAGGATGCCGATGCCGTCAGCGTCCGGCGGGATTTCGTCCTCGAAGGCAGCATCAAGAGCGCCACCCTGCAGGTGTCCGCGGACAACGGCGCCCGGATCCTCATCAACGACAATTTCGCGCTGTCGAATCCCGACTGGGACCAGCCGTCCACGGCGGAAGTCGCCAAGTTCCTCAAGTCCGGCAAGAACACAATCCGGGCCGAGGCCAAGAACGAGGGAGGCCAGGCCGGTTTTGTGGCGCGATTGCGCATCAAGCTTGAGGACGGCAAGGAGGTCGTGATCGAGACCGACTCGGGTTGGCAGGCCAAGGCCGAGGGTGAAGGCACCTGGCAGCCGGCACAGGTGATGGCCAAGTATGGTTCGGCTCCCTGGGGCGATGTGTTCGGCGGAAAACCCGGAAACGCCGAAGCCACCGCGGTCAGCGTCGCGCAGCCCTCCGAAATCCAGACCCTTCCCGGATTCACCGTGGAACTGCTCCATGTCGTTCCCAAGTCCGAGGAAGGTTCCTGGGTCAGCACCACGGTCGATCCCAAGGGCCGCATTCTCGCCTGCGACCAGTACGGGAGCCTGTACCGCCTCACCCCCCCGCCCCTCGGCGCCAAGCAACCCGCTGCCGTCGAGAAGCTCAGTTCCACGGTGGGCGGCGCCCATGGACTCCTCTACGCCTTCGACAGCCTGTACGTGATGGTCAATGAACAGGGGGGGCGCCAGGGACTCTGGCGACTCAAGGACACCAACGGCGACGACCGATTCGACGAGGAAAAGCAGCTGCGCCGCATCCAGGGCGGCGGCGAACACGGACCCCACGCGGTGCGGCTCTCGCCCGATGGCAACTCGCTCTACATCGTCTCCGGCAACCACACCAAGCTCCCCGACAACATGGAGCTTTCGCGCAGCCCCCGGATCTGGGACGAGGACCAGATCGTGCCGCGCATGTGGGATGCCAACGGCCATGCGCGAGGGATTCTCGCGCCGGGCGGGTACATCTGCAAAACCGACCCCGACGGCGCCTCCTTCGAGCTGATCAGCTATGGCTACCGGAATTCCTACGACATGGCGTTCAACAGCCTGGGCGACATTTTCACCTACGATTCCGACATGGAATGGGATGCAGGATCTCCGTGGTACCGCCCCACGCGCATCTGCCTCGCGACAAGCGGCAGTGATCTCGGCTGGCGTTCCGGTTCCGGCAAATGGCCGAGCTACTACCCCGACAGCCTGCCCGCCGTTCAGGACATCGGCCCGGGCAGCCCGACCGGTGTTGAATCGGGCGCTGGCGCGAAGTTCCCCGCCAGGTACCAGCACGCGATCTTCGCCAATGACTGGACCTACGGGACCATGTACGCCATCCACGCCACCCCCCACGGCGGCGCCTACAAGACCGAGCGCGAGGAATTCCTGAGCGGCAAACCGCTCCCGCTCACCGACCTCACGGTCAACCCCAAGGACGGCGCCCTCTACTTCGCCATCGGCGGCCGGCGCACGCAGTCCGCGGTCTACCGCGTCACCTACACAGGAACCGAAAGCACCGCCCCGGCCCCCGCCCAAACCGGAACGCCCGAACTCCGGCTCCGCCAGGAACTGGAATCGCTCCACCAGGGCGGCAATGACCCGCGTACCGTCGCCCAGGCCTGGCCGCATCTCGACCACCCGGATCGCTGGGTCCGCTGGGCCGCGCGCATCGCCGTCGAACGCCAGCATCCCGAGCTCTGGACCGGCTTCCTCGACGCCGAAAAGCGTCCGTGGGCCGTCATCGAATCCACCATCGCCGCCGCCCACGCCGGCCTCAAGGCACACCGCGACCGGCTGCTCGCCCGATTGAACGGCGTCGACTTCGCCGCGCTCGATTCATCCGCCCAACTGGCCCTGATCCGCGCCTACCAGCTCATCGTCATCCGTCTCGGATCGCCCGAAGGCACCGCCCGCGACCAGGCGATTGCCCGGCTCGATGCCCAGTTCCCGGCGAAGCAATTCGACCTGAACAAGGAACTCGCCAGCACCCTGATCACGCTTGGCTCGCCCTCCGCCACCGCCAAGACGCTCCAATTGATGTCCACCGCGCGGGACGAGGAGATCACCTACGCGAGCGACGCCCTGCTCGCCCGGAATTCCGGTTACGCCGACGCCTTCACCAAGGCCAGCACCAGCCGTCCGAACCAGCAGCAGATCGCCTATGCCTACGCCCTCCGCGCCGCCAAGGCCGGCTGGACCCCGGCCCTCCGTCGCGCCTACTTCGCCTGGTTCCCCCGCACCGCCCCCTGGCAGGGCGGAAACAGCTTCCGCGGTTTCCTTGAAATGATCCGCAAGGATGCCCTCGCCACGGCCGTCACCGATGCCACCGAACGCCAGGCCCTCGACACGCTCTCCAGCAAGAAGGACCAGGCGGGAGCCACCCCCGACTTAGCCCCGCCCAAGGGCCCGGGCCAGGACTACAGCCTCGACGAACTCGTCAAGCTGGTCGGCGGCAAACTCGAGGGCCGCGACTTCAAGGATGGCGAACGGCTGTTCCACTCGGCCGCCTGCTTCTCCTGTCACCGCTTCAACGGTTCCGGCGGCGGTGTCGGCCCCGACCTCACCGCGTCGGCCTCCCGCTACAGCTTCCGAGACCTGCTCGAAAACATCGTCGAACCCTCCAAGGTCATCTCCGACCAGTACGGTTCCGAGGAGGTCCAGCTCGCCGACGGCACCACGCTGATCGGACGCACCTACGTCGAGAACGACCGGATCCACGTGATCTTCGATCCGCGCAACCCCGACGAAAAGGAAACCGCCGAACTCTCCAAGGTGAAGTCCCGCAAGCCCTCGCCGATCTCGCTCATGCCGGCCGGGCTGCTCAACGCGCTCAACGCGGAGGAAGTCCTCAACCTGCTCGCCTACATCCAGTCCGCCGGCGACCCCAAGCACGCCGCGTTCAAGAAGTAAGGAGTCATGGGTTCGATCCCGGTGCTCCCGGGATCGAACCCTAGGATCGTGTCGCTCCGCGACTCGTGAAAAGTGGGCAGAACTCCTGGGAATCCCAAAGGGATTCCGTCCCCCAGCCCGGGGTTGAACCGCGTCCGCGCGGGGCTACCCCGGGAACCCGTCCCCATCGACCAAAACCCAACCCCTTCGCGCCGTTACCGCTCCCCCTCGACCGCCACCCGCAAACAGGAGTCGCGGAGCGACGGAACGAGGGTAGCGAGGGGCTTCAGCCCCTCGACCCTGCACGAACGATCCAAGCGTCGCGGAGCGACGCCTGGAGTTTGGCCAGTTTCAGGCGTCGCGGAGCGACAGGAGGATGGTAGCCGTGGGCAACGCCCACGGTT
>CAYZAE010000361.1:0-3469 GCA_964476125.1 uncultured Verrucomicrobiota bacterium
ACAATTACCTCGAGATCCGGGCGGAACTCGAGGCGCGCGGGTATCACTTCCAGAGCCACTGCGACACGGAGGTCCTGCTTGCCTCCTATGTTTGCTGGGGGGCGAGTTGCTTGGAGCGCTTTAATGGGATGTTCGCCTTCGTGATCTACGATTCCCACGCGCAGCGGCTTTTCGCGGCGCGGGACCGGTTTGGAATCAAGCCGATGTACGTGGTCAACGCGCCCCAGGGGTTCGGGATCGCCTCGGAGATCAAGCAGCTTGCCGGGTTGCCCTTTGTCTCGCGGAAAATCCATACGGGGAACGCCTTCGACTTTCTCGCCTACGGGATGATGGACCACGGGGGCGGCACGTTTTGGAGGGATGTGGTGCAGATGCCGATGGGTTCGAGCCTGGAGTTGGATCTGCGAAGGTGGCGACCGGGGCAGGAGCTTCCGTTGCGTCGCTGGTATCGGCTCACTCCGAAGCCGTGGTCGGGCTCGTTCCGCGATGCCAGCGAGCAGTACGGGGCCCTTCTGCGGGACAGCGTCCGCCTACGCCTTCGGTCGGATGTGCCGGTGGGGTCATGTCTTTCAGGCGGCATGGATTCCTCCTCGATCGTCTGTCTTGTGAACGAACTGCGCGGGCCATCGGTGGCTCCGCAGATGGCGTTCTCCAGTTGTTCGGAGGACGAGCGTTTCGATGAGCGGAAGTATATCCGCCCGGTGGTGGAGCGGGCGCGCGTTCACGGGGCCGAGGTTTTTCCCACGGCGGAGGGTCTTTTTCGTGAGCTCGACGAACTGGTTTGGCATCAGGATGCGCCGTTCGCGAGCGCGAGCATCTACGCGCAGAGCTGTGTCTTCCGCACGGCGCGCGAGGCAGGGGTGAAGGTGATGCTGGACGGACAGGGTGGGGACGAGCAGCTGGCGAGCTACCCGATTTTTGCGGCCCCGTTTGTGATCGATGCATTATTCTCGGGGAATGGGGGGCTGGCTGGCCAGAGGCAAAGATCCTTCCTTAGGTTGCACGGGCTGAGTTTTTTGGCCGTAATCCGTCAATGGGTGAATCTGTATTTTCCTCGATGGGCAGAGTCGCCGCTTCGTTCGCTGGCAGGGAAGACCTCCATGCCGCGCTGGATGCGGGCATCCGCATGGCGGGCGCTCGGGGTCGCTCCCAGCAAGCCGTGGCGTCTTGGGTTATTGGCTGGGAAGGGGGAAGATCGTGTGCAGCAGCTTTCCCGCGCGCAGATCGAGCGGAACAACCTACCGATGTTGCTGCACTGGGAGGATCGGAACTCCATGCGGTTCGGGGTGGAGGCACGCCTGCCGTTTATGGACTACCGCCTCGTTGAGTTCGCACTGGGGCTCCCGTCGGAGATTAAAATGGTGGGCGAATCCACGAAGGCCCCGCTTCGCGACGCGATGCGCGGGCGAGTGCCCCCGGAGGTGCTGGGGCGTCGCGACAAGATGGGTTTTGTGACGCCGGAGGAGGTGTGGTTGAGGGAAACGGCGACCGCGCAGTTTCGACAGGGCATGGATCGGTGCCTCGGGCGGTTTCCGGATCTCTTCGAGGGGGATCTCCTGCGCGAGGGGTTTGAGGCGACGGTCGCCGGGCGCCGCCCCCATTCCCAGGTGTTCTGGAGGGTCCTGTGTTTCGAGGCGTGGGCGCGGAGGTTCGGGATGGGTTTTTGACAGTAAGCAGTAAGCAGTAAGCAGTAAGCAGTGAGCGGCCCCGACCGTATCGGGGCGTCAGAACGTGAGCGGGGTCGGGGAGCCGGGCGGAACTCCGATCCCGCATGCGGGATCGCGAGCGCGTGGCGCGAGGGGCGAGACAAGAGAGGGAAGCGCTGGCACCCAGCTATAAACTATCCGCTACAAGCTGAGCGTGGGGCGTGGACTACGGCGGACTGATTTCCGGTGTGGAGTCGGTCGCATCGGGATGGGTAAGATCACGGGATGGCTGCGATGCGGGTTCTCTACGTCAACCACACCCTCGAGCCGAGCGGGGCGTCCATCAGCTTGGGAACCCTGGTCCGACATCTCGGTGCGGAGGTTGATCCGTGGTTTCTGTTCCGCACCGGCTCGAAGGTGGTTGAGGTCGTGGGAGCCCCCAAGGAGCGGGCGATGGGGTGGCGCTGGATGCCTCACTTTCCAACGACGGTCTACGTCGCTCCGTATGGTCCCGTGCTTTGGGCGTGGCACACGGCCAAGCTGGCGCCTGCGTTCCTGCATTTTGCGTGGACCGTGCGGAGGCTGGGGATCCAACTGGTCCATCTCAACGAGACTTGCCTGGCACCTTACGCGTGGTTCGCCGCGGTGCTGGGCCTGCCCGTGGTGATGCACGCACGAACAGTGGTCAACCCCCGCGGCCTTGCGCGACGCGTCGCCGATTCCGCCGCGGTGTGCCGTCGGCTCGCGGTGCTCTGCGTGGACGCGGAAACCCTTGCCTCCCTGCCCCCGCGGTTGAAGCAGCGGGGAAGGCTGGCACCCAACCCCATCAAGATCGCCCCCTGCGCGGATCCAGAAGTGCGCCGGCGGTTACGAGCTGAATGGGGAGGGGATGACGCCTCGGTGTTTGCTGGACAGGTTGCATCCCTCCATGAGGCGAAAGGGGTATGGCAGTTTCTCGACGTGGCGCGAGCTGCGTGTGCCGTGGACGCGCGCCTGCGCTTCGTGCTCGTGGGGGATGATCGTCCGGGGCACGGCCTCGGGCCAGAACTCAAGGCGCGTGCTGTCGAGATGGGACTTCAGGATCGGGTGGTTTTTGCCGGTTACCGTCCCGACCTGGCGGCGGTCTATTCCGCGCTGGATGTGGTGACAGTGCTGTTCGGGCGGGGGTTGGGAGGGATTGGGCGGTCGGCCTTCGAGGCGGGGATGATGGGCCTGCCGGTGGTGGCGACCTGCCCCGATGTGCGGTCGCCCATGCTTTTTGGAGGTGAGGCGGGTCGGATTCTCCTGCCGGATGACACGGAGGGGGTCACGCGCGAGGTGCTCGCGCTGGCGTCCTCGCCTGAAAAAAGAAGGGCGCTTGGGGCGCGCGCGAAGGAGTTGCTCTGCGCCCGCCACGACCCGGTGAGCTACGCCCGCGAGGTGGTGGGGCTATACCGTCAACTCCTCGCAGGAGGAGTGAGCGGTCAGCAGTGAGCAGGGAGCCGGGAGGAAAGGATGAAGGAGGAATGATGAAGGATGAAGGTGAGAGGAGAAAAGCGGAAAAGCGAAAAAGCGGCCCTTCGGCGGATTCGGCAAGCTCACCACCCCGTTCCGAGCAACGTCGAGGGGCACGAGCTCAGGACCGATTGGGAAATCGGGAAAGCGGAGAATGGAGGACGAAGGAGGGAAGTCTGACGGGCGTGGGTACAGAAATCCCCTGCTCTTCCTTCGATCTGAAACCGCTGAACCGCTGAACCGTTGAACCGCGAACCTGAGCCGTTACCTACAAGCTACAAACTACCCGCTATCAGCTACAAACTGCATGCAGAGGTCAGGCCGCCGGT
>CAYZAE010000362.1:0-3446 GCA_964476125.1 uncultured Verrucomicrobiota bacterium
GCATGTTCTGGTTGGCCTTGAGGTCGGGGTAGGCCTCGGCCAGGGCGAAGAGGCGACCGAGGGCGCCGGAGAGGCCGGCTTCGGCGCTGACGAGGGCCTTCATGTTGCCCGCGTCGGCCGGGTTGGCGGCGGCGGCCTGATTGGCGGCGGCGGCCTGGTTGCGAGCGCTGATCACGGCCTCGAGGGTCTGGCGTTCGTGGGTGAGGTAGCCCTTCACGGTTTCGACCAGGTTGGGGATGAGATCGTAGCGGCGCTTGAGCTGGACCTCGATCTGCGCGTAGGCGTTCTTGAAGCGGTTGCGGAGGCGGACCAGCCCGTTGTAGGCGCTGATCACATAGACCGCGACCAGGAACAGCGGCAGCAGGAGCAACAGCAACACCAACGTGAGTCCCTTGAGCATAGGTGGTCTTTCGTTTTGGTTTTGACGCCGCCAGTCCTAGGGGAAAGCCCCCGGGGTCACAATTACATTTTCCCCGGGGCGATGGAAGGCGGCGGGGCGTCCGCCGATTTCACCGGAACGATTCCGATTCCGATTCCGATTCCGACCCCGAGCGGCCCATGAGGCCCGGCCATGAACCTGGTAGGGCGGGTCGCTCCGCGCCCGCCGACTTGTGCGGTGGCACGAAAGTGCGGCGCGCTGGGGACAGCGCGCCCTACCCCGGGGTTCATACCAAGGAACATGCAAGGCGTGTCCGCGCCCCGGTCCAAAATGGGGACTGCTGAACTGGGGCGTTGCGCCCGAGGCAGATGGGGCGCACGATGGGGGCGTTGCGTCGGACATGCGCTCGCTTTACAACATCCTCTTCGCCTTCGGCTTCACCCTGGCCGCGCCGTTCTATTTCCTCCGCATGTTCCGGCGGGGTCAGTGGCGTCAGGGCCTGGCCGAGCGCTTCGGCCGGTACGGGACGCGGATCAAGGTGGCCATCACCAACCGCCACGTCCTCTGGCTGCATGCGGTCAGCGTGGGCGAGGTGAACCTCTGCCTCCAACTCATCCGCGCCCTCGAGCCCCGGGTGCCGAATCTCAAGATGGTGGTGTCCACGACCACCTCGACCGCGATGGCGGAGTTGCGGAAGCGGCTGCCCAACCACATTGACAAGATTTACTACCCGGTGGATCTGCGGCGCTCCGTATCCCGGGCGCTCAAGACCCTGCGTCCGGAGGCGGTGGTGCTGATCGAGGCCGAGATCTGGCCGAATTTCCTCTGGAGCCTCCAGTCGCGCCGGACCCCCGTCTTCCTGGTCAACGCCCGGTTGTCGGAGCGCTCCTTCCATCGCTATCGCCGCTTCGGCTTCCTCTTCCGCCCGCTCTTCGCCAGCCTGGCCGGGGTCGGGGCGCAGACCGAGGCCGACGCCGCCCGCCTGATCGAACTGGGCTGCCGTCCGGAGACGGTGCATGTGGTGGGGGGGCTGAAGTTCGACACCGCCCGGGTGGAGGAACGCCGCCTGCTCGATGCCGCGGCGTTGCTGCGTCAGGTGGGCGTCCCGGCCGGCGCCCCAATTCTGCTGGGCGGCAGCACCCACGCCGGGGAGGAGGCGATCCTGGCGGACGTGTTCCAGCGGTTGCGGGCGCGGTTTCCCGATTTGTTTCTGGTGCTGGTGCCGCGGCATTTCGAGCGCGGGAAGCAGGTGGGCGAGGTGCTCCGGCAGCGGGGCATCCGGTTCACCTACCGGCGTGAGGTCCGCAGCAGCACGCAACTGGCTCCGCGCTCCCTCGACGCCCTGGTGGTCAACACCACCGGCGAACTCAAGTACTTCTACGAGGAGGCGACGGTGGTCTTCGTGGGCAAGAGCCTCACGGCCGAAGGCGGTCAGAACCCCGCCGAACCCGCCGCGCTCGGCAAACCCGTCGTGTTCGGCCCCCACATGCAGAACTTCGCCGCCATGGCCGCCAGCTTCGTGCGCGAAGACGGCGGGGTGCAGGTGGCGGATGCTGCCGGACTCGAAACTGCGCTGGCCGCGCTCCTGGCCGACCCCGCCCGGCGCGAAACCATCGGCGCCAACGCCATCCGCGTGGTGAAAGCCCACACCGGCGCCCTCGAACGCACCGTGGACATGATCGTCGCCGCCATTCCGCCCGACGAGAACTACGTGGCCCCCACGGGCTGAGGGCGGGGTTCGTCAGCCACCCCGGACGCCGATGGCTCGATCCCGAGAATCCCGACCCGACCGCCTCGAACTGGCGGACGGCACATGTCTGCCGGTGTTGTACGAGGACCGGACGGTGCTGGCGGTGGACAAGCCGGCGGGGTGGCTGTTGGTGCCGACGCACTGGCAGCGCACCAGCCGCAACCTCCAGGCCGCACTCGAGTCGGAGCTGGCCGGCGGTGCGTGGTGGGCGCGGGCACGGAATCTGAAGTTTCTCCGCTACGTGCACCGCCTGGATGCCGAGACCAGCGGGGTGTTGCTGATGGCCCGCAGCCGGGGGGCGCTGCAGGCCCTGGGCGACCTCTTCGAGCACCGGCAGGTGGAGAAGCGGTATCTGGCGGTGGTGAACGGGGTTCCGCCCGGCCCCCGCTGGACCTGCCGGCTGCCGCTCGGCATTCCCGCGCATCCCGGCGCCCCGGTGCCGGTGGACCAACGGGACGGCCGCGAAGCCGAGACACGGTTCGAGTGGCTGGCCAGCGCCACCCTGCCGGGCCAGCCGCCCACCGCTCTCATCGAGGCCCGCCCCCAGACCGGTCGCACCCACCAGATCCGCGTCCATCTGGCGGCCGAAGGCATGGCCGTGCTGGGGGACACGTTGTACGGCGGGCGGGCGTGTTCCCTGGGCCTGGCCCTGCGGGCGGTGGGGTTGTCCTATCGCGATCCGTTCGACCGCCGCGCGGTGGTGATCCGCGCCCCCGAGCGCGAGTTCCGGCAACGCCACGGATTCCCCCCGGGGGGCTGAGCCGGGGCTCAGCGCTGGCGTTTGGACCTTCTGAGGCCTGGACTTCGTCGCGAACGCTATCGGCAACTCAGGTCGCCCTACCCCGGATTCATGCGAAGGTACAAACTCCGGGGCTCAGCGGGGTTCCGGTGGCGGTGACTGGGTGCGGCCGGTCAGGAACCAGGTGGGGATGGGCCCCTTGCCCTTGACCTCGATCAGGCCGCGTTCCTCGAATGCGTAACGGGTGGCGAGACGGTCGCGGGTGGCGGCGGCCACCTGGATGCGACCCGGCAGGCCGTGGCTTTCCATCCGGCTGGCGGTGTTCACGGTGTCGCCCCAGAGATCGTAGTTGAACTTGTGCCGCCCGATGATGCCGGCGATGACGGGGCCGGTGTTGATGCCGATCCGGATGCGGACCGGCACGGGGGAGCTGGTGAACCGGCGTTCGACCAGTTCGATCATGTCCAGCGCCACCTCCGCCACCGCCTCGGCGTGGTCGGGACGCGGTGTCGGCAGCCCGCCCACGACCATGTAGGCATCGCCGATGGTCTTGATCTTCTCGAGACCCTGCGCCTCGG
>CAYZAE010000363.1:0-3424 GCA_964476125.1 uncultured Verrucomicrobiota bacterium
AGCCCCCTGCCGCTTTCCTACAACCGCCCCCTCCCCACCCCACGCCCGTCCTCCGCCCCTCGCCCAAGCAAAGCGCCAGAGGAGGGCCGCATCACTGCATTGGCAGACTTAGTTCCACAGGCTGCCCCTCCCGCAGTACGGTGACCTGGATTCGATCCCCCGGGGCGTGATCCCGCAGTAGGCGCCCGATCAGTTCTCCTTCCGTCAACCGTCCCTTCAGTCCACCGACTTCCACAAGGACATCGCCCTTCCGGAACCCGGCCTTTTTCGCGGCTGCGTGATGGCCGTATTCTCCGGCATGTTTCACCCGCAATCCGAGCTGGGTTGCACTCAGAGCCCGGCTTTCTCGTTCGAAGTCGGGAACATCCTCCAACTGCAATCCGCCCAACGCCATGGCGCGCATGCCCCAGGTGCGGACGCGCCGGGAATTGTCCGAACGAAACCGCCACCCCTCGGCCAGCTCCAGGTACGACGGGATCTCGCGCTCGTCCCGCCGCAGCACGATCGAAATCCTTGCGGCATCCGGAGCGCGATGCAGAACCCAGCTCAGATCGGCGCTCGAAATCAAAGGCTGCCCGTTCGCACTCACCACGTCATCGCCGACACGAACCCCGGCCCGTTCCGCCGCCGACCCCGCCGACACGGCCCGCACTCGGGCCGGATGGTCGAGGGCAAGCTCCATGCCCACGCTTGCCGGCTCAGGGAAGGGATAAATCAGCGCGGACGGAATGCGCTCGTTTTTCTGCCGGTGCGCTTCACGCAAGGCATCGCCGATCATGTGGCAGTGAACGCAGCTCTGAACGACCTTGCCCTCCCAATCGAGGTTTCTTTGGTACTTGCCCTGCAAGGTAGGCATGTCGATGGGCGTCGCATACGCACTCGGCCCCGGCTGTTTTCCCGCCAAGGATGTCTTGTTTGCCGGGTAACCGCGATGCAGTTCCAGCGCCGACGTCAGCGCGCGCCGAAATCCATCCGTCGCCTCCTCCAGGGGATTCGCCTGGTGGACCCATGATCCATACCGCCCATAGAGGGTGCCGTCCGCGTTGAAAATCAGGGTACTGAAGGAGAGATCGAAATCGAATTGGAACCGCGCCAGATCCAACGCATTGGCATTGATCACCCGGACGCAGACAAACCGATCGAGCAGAACACCCAGGGCCTGGTCGTCCAGCAGCACCCGGGCGTCGATGCCCGAACAGGCCTTGCAGGGAACACACCGCATGACGACCAGCAATGGTTTGCCCGTCCTTTTTGCCTCGGCAAAACCGCCTTCGACGTCGTTGTACTTCCAGCGAGGATCGTGCTCCAGGGTCTCGCGGTCTTTCAGGATCGACCCCTTCCGATCCGCGACCGTCTCGGCCCGGGTGCTCCACAAGGACTTCGCAAACATCAGCGACACCAAGGCAAGGGCATGAAAACCAGAGTTCACGATTCGCACCGTGCCCGGACCCGAATGAAATGGCAACCCGGCGCCCACGATGCGAAATCACACGGCCCTCCCGGTTCCAATCCCATGTCGCGCGCTGACAGCCCTTCCCAAACCCGCTTCCATCGGGGCGTGCACGCGGCGGCTCCTGACGATTTTGAAATCCGGTTCGGCGGCATCGGCCGCCTGGTCGGCACCGACGCCCTCGCCCGGCTGCGCTCCGCCCGGGTCGCCGTCGTCGGCCTCGGCGGCGTCGGCTCCTGGGCCGTCGAAGCCCTCGCCCGCTCCGGCATCGGACACCTGACCCTGATCGATCTCGACGAAGTCTGCCTGAGCAACGTCAACCGGCAGCTGCCTGCGCTCGACGGCACCCTCGGCCGCTTCAAGGCGGAGGTTCTTGCTGAACGCGTGCGCGCAATTCATCCAGGCTGCCAGGTCGACGCCCGCATTGAATTCTTCACGGAAGCATCCTCCGAACGCCTGCTCTCCGGCGGTTACTCGGCGGTCGTGGACGCCATCGACGCCGTCGCCAACAAATGCCGGCTCATCGCCGCCTGCCGCGCCCGCAACCTCCCGGTCATCGTCTGCGGCGGCGCGGGCGGGCGCCTCGACCCGACCCGGCTTCGCGAAGCCGACCTGGCGGATGTGACTCACGACCGGCTGCTCGCCGAAGTGCGCAGACGGCTCCGCCACGAACAAGGTTTCGCGCCAGCCGGCAAACGCATGAAGGTTCCCGCCATTTTCTCCGATGAATCCCCGGTGATCCCCAGGAAGGACGGCAGCGTCTGCGAAGCCCACTCCGCGGAGGCAAAGGCCGAGGACGACGAGATCCGGCGTCTGAACTGCGACTGGGGCTACGGCTCCGCCACCTTCGTCACCGGCGCCTTCGGATTTGCCGCCGCAGCCTGGGTCATCCGGCACATCGCCCGCGCGGCGTCCACGGACCCCGGGATCCCGCCTACTTCGACGAACTGCCCGGCTTGAGATATCGATCGAACCAGTCCGCGAACTCCCGGATATCCAGAATCATCGTGGCCCACCCGTGCTTCTGCCCCGGATGCACCACGATCTCAACGGTGCGACCCACTTCCTTCGCCCTCGCCTGGAACCACTCCGACTGCTCCAGCGGCACCAGGGTGTCGGCATCCCCGTGGTGGATCAATGTGGGCGGAAGATTGCTGCTCACGTGATGCAGCGGGGACAGGTCGCGGCCAATGACCTTCCACGCCTCCCGGTTCGTCGATCCCGCCCCGAAGGCGCGCACAAAACTCTTCGGCGGCCCGCCGTCCCCGGGGTTCTCCGTCGATTTCCCGAGATTCAAAAGATCCGTCACCGGATAAAAACAGGCCACCGCCTGCACCGCGCTGCTCCCGCGATCAATCGGATCCGGCGCGTCCACCGGACCCGGCCGCCCACGGGTCGCCAGCATCAGGCACAAATGCCCGCCGGAACTCCCCCCCACGACACCCATGCGGTCCGGATCCAGTCCGTGCTCCTTCGCCCGACTCCGCGCAAAGCGCACCCCGCGCTGGATGTCGTCCACGATCTCCATGATGGAGAACTCCGGCTGGGAACCGTGCGTGATCGGGATGGCGGTGTAACCACGTCGCAACAGCGGCGCGAGAATGAGATCGAGGGTCGGTTCACGCCGCGACTTCCAGCTGCCACTGACCATCACGAACACCCCAATCCCATTCGGATTCGCAGGCGCAAGAAATTCGACGGTGAGATCCTTCCCCTTCCGCTGCGCGTAAACCAGCGGACCGGTGCGCTGAATCGACGGATGCAACCACCACCATCCCGCGCCAATCGCCAACGCGATCAACAGCAACACCCCGCCCAGGATCAACAACGCCCGAATCAACCATCGCCGCAGGTTCACGCCCGCAGTTTGCCCTGAACAAACCAAGGGAGGAATCGCCGATTTCTCCCTCCCTCCGCACGGGCGCATCTCCGAGTTGTCGACCGGGGGATGGATAGGGATCCGGGGAAGGGAGA
>CAYZAE010000364.1:0-3385 GCA_964476125.1 uncultured Verrucomicrobiota bacterium
TGGGCCCGGCACTGGCTGGATGTCGCGCGGTATGCCGACAGCGATGGCCAGGAGAGCGACGCGGATCGGCCGACGGCGCATCACTACCGGGACTTTGTCATTCAGGCGTTCAACGAGGACCTGCCCTTCGACACCTTCGTGCGCTGGCAGTTGGCGGGGGACGAACTCGAGCCGGACGATTCGCGGGCGGTGGCGGCGACGGGATTCCTGGTGGCCGGGACGCACGCCGTGTTGCCGGATCGGTTGATGGAGGAGGAACGGCTCCGGTCTCGCTTCAACGAACTGGACGACATGATCTCGACGACGGGATCCGCGATGCTGGGCCTGACCCTGGCCTGTGCGCGCTGCCACGATCACAAGTACGACCCCGTTCCCCGTCGCGATTACTACCGGATGCTCAGCGCGTTCAATGGGGGCGATCGCGCGGAAATTCCGCTCGCGACGTTGTCGGAAGTGGCGCGGGCAAGGGGGGTGGAGTCGGCGTGGCGATCGGCGTACGAGCCCGTGAAAGCACGCCAGGCGGAACGCGTGAAGGCGGCCCGCAAGGCGCATGGAGCGGCGGCGCGGGCGGCGAAGATCCGATCGTTGGACCTCGACGAGGCCGGGAAGCGCCTGCTGGAGAATTCCCCCGAGACCCTGGAGGCGCGCAAACTCGCGGGAAAGTTCTCGAAGCAGCTGGAGGTCCCGGATCGCGAAATCCGGGGATTCCTGACCGAGGAGGAGAAGGTCGTCTGGGATTCGGATGTGAAGGAGATGGCTGCGCTGGAGTTGCGTCGGCCGGTGCCCTTGCCCACGGCGCTGGGATTCGCCGATTTCGGCCCCGAACCGCGCGAGACGTTTCTGCTGGCCCGCGGCGATTTTCGGGCGAAGAGCGAGCCCGTGACCCTGGGTTTTCTGACGGTGCTGACCGGAGACCGGGGTCCAACAGATTACTGGGCCGCGGCGAAGCGGACGAAGCGAAGGTCCGATTCGAGCCAGCAACGCCGGGCGATGGCGGAGTGGATGACCGATGTCCACCAAGGGGCCGGGGCGCTGGTGGCGCGGGTGATGGTCAACCGCGTCTGGTACCACCACTTCGGCCAGGGGTTGGTCCGGACCATGAACGATTTCGGCACCCGTTCGGATCCCCCGTCGCATCCGGAGTTGCTTGAGTGGCTGGCCAGCGAGTTCGTGCGGGGAGGTTGGAAACTGAAGTCGCTGCACCGTCTGGTGATGACCAGCGCCGCCTACGGACAGGACTCTTCTTTCGACGAAACCAAGGCCCGCATGGATCCGGCGAACCGGTGGCTGGGACGGAGACGTCCGCGTCGGATCGAAGCCGAGATCCTTCGGGACGCCATGCTGGCGGTGAGCGGAACACTGGATCCGGGGATCCTTGGACCGGCGGTCAAGGCGCCGATCGCGCCGGAGGCGATCCAGGCGCGGAACATGAAGGATCCGTACCCCGGTGATTTGAAGGAAACCGCGGCCATGCGGCGTCGGTCGATCTACCTCTTTCACAAGCGGGTGGTTCAGAATCCGCTGTTGCAGGCCTTCGACGGCCCGGATGCCCAGGCCAGTTGCGGGCGGCGGGAAAACACGACGGTTGCTCCCCAAGCACTGGCGTTGCTGAACGACCGGTTTGTGAGGGTGCGATCCGCGGATTTTGCGGCGCGACTCCGGCGGGAGGCGGGGGAGGGGGTCGGGGAGCAGGTTCGTTTGGCCTGGCGGCTGGCCTATGGACGGGGTCCTTCGGAGGACGAGGCGAAGGCGGCGGCGGGGTTTATTCGTGCCCAGGTTGAACGCCGGCGGTTGCGTGGTGCGGATGCGTCGGAGGACGGGATCCACGCGCTGGCCCTGACGGATTTCTGCCAGGCGTTGTTCGCGTCGAATGAATTCATCTACGTCGATTGAATGAAAGGCCCCCTGAACTCCCATTCCCTTTGTGGCCACCGCCGGCCGGCGTCGAGCCGACGTGATTTTCTCGCGCGCGCGGGGGCCGGGTTTGGGCTGCTGGCGTTGACCGATCTCCTGCGGGCCGGGGAACCGGGTTTCGCGGGGGCTGCTCCCGTGCCGGGGGACGGAATGGATCCCCTGGCGGCGCGCCCACCGCATCGTCGGCCGAAGGCGGACGCGGTCATCTGGTTGTTCATGGAGGGGGCGCCGAGTTCGGTGGATCTCTTCGATCCGAAGCCGGAGCTCACCCGGCGGGATGGTCAGCGGATTGAAATCGATGTGTTCAACGGGAGTCCGGGGCCGTTGATGAAGTCGCCGTTCCAGTTCCGTCGGCACGGGCAGTCGGGGGCGTGGGTGTGCGAGAAGTATCCGCACGTGGCGCGGCACGTGGACAACTTTGCGTTCATCAAGTCGCTGCACAGCGAGTCGAACGATCACGTGCCGGCGCTGTACCAGATCAACACCGGGTTTGCGCGGCCGGGATTTCCCAGTGCGGGGGCATGGATCACCTACGGAATGGGCAGCGAGAGTCGGAATCTTCCCGGCTACGTCGTGCTGGGGAACACGCAGGGTGTGAAGGGCGGTCCGCTGAACTGGAGCGCGGGATTCCTGCCCTCCAGTTATCAGGGGACCTTGTTCCGGTCCACGGGCGCGCCGATTCTGAATCTCACCCGACCCGAGCAGGTGACGCGCGAGGATCAGCGGGCCCAGTTGGATTATCTGGCGGCTCTCAATGGGAGCCATCTTCGGGAACATCCGGGAGAGCCCGATCTACCGGCGCGCATCCGGAGTTTTGAGCTGGCCTATCGGATGCAGGCGGAGGCGGGGGAACTGACCGATTTATCCACGGAAACCGCGGAAACCCGGGCGCTTTACGGGCTCGACGACGATATTTCCCGGAGCGTTGGAACCAAATGCCTGCTGGCCCGGCGGTTGGTCGAGCGCGGGGTCCGGTTCGTGCAGGTTTACAGCGATGGCGAATGGGACGCGCACTCGGACCTTGCCGGGAACCATTCCCATCATTGTGCGGCGACGGATCGGCCGATTCACGGCCTGCTGACGGATCTCAAGCGTCGCGGGTTGTGGGATCGGACGCTGGTGGTGTGGGGCGGGGAGTTTGGCCGGATGCCGGTTTCCCAGGGGAGCGGTGGGCGCGACCATAATCCGAACGGGTTCATGGCCTGGCTGGCGGGAGCCGGGGTGAAGGGGGGGACGAGTTACGGGGAGACCGACGAGATCGGTTACCGCGCGGTGCAGGACCGCGCGAGCGTGCACGATCTCCACGCCACGATGCTTCATCTTCTCGGAATGGATCATGAACGACTGACGTACTTTCATGACGGGAGGAATTACCGTCTGACGGATGTCGCGGGGGATGTTATCGGGAGGATTCTTGCGTGAGGGAAGGAGTGGGGAGTGGGGGGTGGGGAGAAGAGGGATTAAGATTACG
>CAYZAE010000365.1:0-3372 GCA_964476125.1 uncultured Verrucomicrobiota bacterium
GATGGCCGATGCCGGAATGCCTGAAGATGGGGGCCTGTGCCGCGGCGACAAGCCTCCTGCACCCGACCTGCACGGGCGGTGTCCTTTCGGCGGACGAGTGCCTTGCCTTCGGCGCGGAACTCGGGTTCCGCCCTGCGCCGGCCGTCTAGCCCGGGGCGGGCGGGGGCGCATCTCCGAATCCTGCGCAACGATACGAAGTTGCCCGTGCGGGCTCCTCGTTCGGCCGGGCGGGCCGCCCGGCCCCACCACGGAGGTGGGTAGGGCCGGGCCGCTGGCCCGGCCGGTCGAGTGATCTCCCGGGCGATCCGAATTCGGAGATGCGCCCGTCCATGGGAACCGGCGGCTTGAACCGCGGGGCCGTCTCCGCTAAGTTTCCGCACGCGATGAACGGGGAACGTCCCAGCGGCAGTCGGGTGATCATGAGCGATCGGTGGCGTCTTGCGACGCTGGATCGCGGGGAATGGGCGGGGATCGGCATCGCGGCGGTCATCGTCGCGTTCCTGTTCGCCATGTTCCACTTCCTCGGCAACACGGTGGCCGAGGCGGGCGGGCGTTCGGCCTTCCTCTGGATGTACGCGCGCTGGCAGGACAAGATCTCGTTCGGCGGCGCCGACTACTCCCACGGGTTCCTGATCCCCTTCGTGAGCGCGTGGGCGATCTGGTACAAGCGCCACGACCTCATGTCGGCCCCGCGGACGATCAATGCATCGGGCCTGGTGCTGATCGTGCTGGCTCTGCTTCTGCACTGGGTCGGGGCGAAGATGCAGCAGACCCGCGTCTCGCTGGGCGCGCTGGTCCTGCTCCTGTGGGCGTTCCCCCTGTATTTCTGCGGTTGGCGCTTCGCACGGCATCTGGTCTTCCCGGTGTCGTATCTCGTATTCTGCATCCCGCTAAACTTCCTCGACGTGATCGCGTTTCCGCTGCGCATCTTCGCGACGGACATGTCGGTCGCGGTCCTGCACGGGCTGGGCATCGATGTGGTGCAGGTGGGGTCCTCGATCCGGGCCTTCGACGCCATGGGGGCGGAGCGGTGGGGGGTGGATGTCGCCAATCCATGCAGCGGGCTGCGCTCGCTGCTGGCGATGACCGCGTTGACGGCGGTCTATGCCTACGTGACGCAGCGGACCCTTGTGAAGCAGTGGGTGCTGTTCCTGAGTTCGATTCCGCTGGCGATCGCCGGCAACGTGGTGCGCATCATCTTCATCGGGCTGATCGCCGAGTCGTTCGGCGAGCGCGTGGCCGTCGGGTTGGTGCACGACTACTCGGGCTACGTGGTGTTCACGGTGGCGATCCTGCTGATGGTGAGCGTCGGGTCGGCCCTGAACGCCGATTTCAGATGGCTCTGGACTTCGTTCCGCCGGCGGCTGATGGCGCCCCCGGCAGGCGGGGCCCCGGCATGAACCGGCAGATCAAGGCGGTCCTGCCGGTGCTCGTGATCCTCGGCGCGGCCAGTTGGGCGCTCCATGCCTATGTGGATGTGACGCTCCAGGACCAGCCGGGCGTGAGGATGGATCTTCCAACGCGGCTGGGGGGATGGACGGGACACCCGTTGCGGTTCTGCCACGCCAAGGAGTGCCGGAAGGAATATCGAGCGGAGGAACTGCCCGGCGACAAGACCCGGTGCACCGCGTGTGGCGGCCCGCTGCATACGATGACGGTCGAGGAGTACGAGCAGCTTCCCAAGGACACCGAGTTCATCAAGTCCATCTACGAGAGTGCGGCCGGGGAGACGGTGTACGTGTCGATCGTGCTGACGGGGCGCGATCGCGAGAGCATCCACCGGCCGGAGCGCTGCCTCGTCGGACAGGGCCACTCCATCCTGTCACGCGATGTCCGCGAGTTCCCGCTCCCCGGCGGCGATCCGATGCGGGTCATGGTCTTCCTCAACGAGAAGAAGATCGAGACGACACAGGGCGCCTATGGCTATCTGTCCTACTACGCGTACTGGTTCGTCGGGCAGGAGCGCGAAACCCCGGATCACTACATGCGGATGTTCTGGCTGGCATGGGACCGGGTCGTCAACAGCGTCGCCCACCGGTGGGCCTACATCTCCGTGTCCGCACGTCGCGAAAAGGACTCCGGGGCCTACGAGAAGCAGCTCGCGGATTTCCTGCCCTTGCTGCACAACGCACTGGTGCTCAAGCCCGGGCTTCAGTCCGACACCACGCGAAAGCCGGTATCCGCCCCGCGGTAGTCGGGGCGGAAGACGGTGCGGCGGTGGACGGTCCCCATGGCAGGGTCGCGCTCGGACCAGGCGCCGCCGCGGGCGGGGATGCCCTCCTGCGAACCGCCGGTGCACCACTCGAACACGTTGCCGCATGCGTCGTGCAGGCCGTTGGGGTTCGGCGGTCGGGAACCTGCGACTGCGGGGCCTGCAACGTTCAGTACGGCGCGCGAGGCGGGATCGCCCCAGCCCCAGGGCCACGGCGCGCCGCGGATTCCGCCCCGTGCGGCCGCCTCCCATTCATCCTCGGTCGGCAGCCGGACCCGGCGTCCGGTCGTACGGGATATCCACGCGCAATACGCCTCGGCCTCGTCCCGCGTGACATGGGCGACCGGGAGGCCGGCCCGGCCCGGCGCAGGATCCCAGCGCCCGCCGCGGCGGACGAGGTCCGGGTGGGGGACGATGCCGGGGGACATGCCGGCCCTATTGAGGTACTCGGCGTACTCCGCCACGGTGGTTTCCCGGGATGCGATCCGGAACGGGCGGAGTTCCACCTGTCGCGGCGGGTTCAGCGAGGCGGGGTCCCGGCTGCCGAGTTCGTAGGTTCCGCCGGGGACCGCGGCGAACCGTGGGGTGGATCGCTCGCCGCAGGCGGCCAGAAGGAGCCCTGCCGCGGCGGAGGCGATCGGCCCGGCCCGGATCATACGTGCTGGGGATGGGCGGCTCCCGGTGTGGGCGTGATCTTCTGAACCCGCAGCGGGAACCGGAGCTTCAGGTCGCCGTTCAGGAGGATTTCCACCCAGTGTGTCCCCTCCATGGTGAACGTCTTGTTCATGTAGATCTCGACGTTGGTGGCGGTGGCCTCGGGGCCGGGGAGTTGAAAGGCGATGTCCTTTCCGTCGATCACCGGCGTCGCCTGGTCCGGCGCCAGGATCCGCGTGCGCTGGAGGAAGCCGCCCTCGCCGCTGCACCAGCGGGTGACCATGAAGAGCCGGGGATAGACCAGAGGGAATGCCGGCGCTCCGATCGCGTCGAACAGGCCGATCAGGATGAACTTCCCGTTCCGCTCCTGGCGGACGTCGTCGCACAACAGGCAGGACTGCAAATCCGGTGTCATGTGCCCCATTGTGCGCCGCCCCGGATGGAACGCAAGCCCGGCGAGGTTTGGGCGCATCTCCGGTCCGGTGCAGCGATGACGAAGACGCTCG
>CAYZAE010000366.1:0-3326 GCA_964476125.1 uncultured Verrucomicrobiota bacterium
CCTGGCATGCGTCTGGGGCTTCCGCATCGCTACGGAAGCCAACTGGCTGGACTGACGGAGATTTCTGGCTGCGGGCAACCATCCGTCCAAGGAGAACCGTCACCTCCTCTATATCTTCCAATCAGCAACCGGCAATCAGAAATCGGCAATTTCAACCCTCCCTCGAGGAAAGGGGCTTCCTCATCTTCGCGCCTTCGAGCAGCGAAACCGTGGGGGGACCGCTCGTGAAACCGTGTCGGGCAAGAAACTCGTCGGCAAGGCGGAGGGTTGCGCCCCGCCAGGGGTCCTTGTTGAAGAAGCCGTGTCCCACCCCCTCGGCAAGGTGCAGGTGGGCCTCGATCTCCAGTTCCATGGCCCGTTCGAGATAACGGGAGCCCTGCTCCGCCAGGGGATCTTCGGTGCCGTAGAAGAGGATCGCGGGCCGCGCGTCGCGGCCCAGGTGCAGGAGCGGCGAGATGGACCGGGGGTCCGCTGGCACGGGAAGGCGGCTCGTGATCCGCTCGACCGTCGCGTCGAGGACCGGGTTGAAAAGCACGAGCAGATCCGGCCGCGAGGAAACCGCATGGTCCTCCCCCTCCGCCTCGAGTCCCCTCGTAAAATCAGCGCATGCGGCGAGGTGGGCGCCTGCGGACCCGCCCGCACCCACGAGACGGTTTGGAGCGATGCCGAGCGCGCCGGCGTTCTGCCTCAACCAGCGGATCGCGCTCCTGGCATCCTCGACGGCCCGCTCCGCGGTGGTGCCGTGGCGGTTCAGGACCCGGTAGTCGGCGCGCGCCACGACCATCCCGCGCGACGCGAGGTACTCGGCCTGTGGCCTGAACTGTTCGACGCTTCCATCCCGCCAGCCTCCCCCGAAGAAAAAAACGATCGCCGGGCGGCAATCCCCCTTCGTCCACCCGGGCGGGAAATGGAGATGAAGGGCGAGGTCTCCCTCGGGCGTCCGTTTGTAGGTGCGCGGGGTCATCGGCTTGGCGGACTCTTCATCGATTCCACTGGGTCGCATGGGCAGAGCATCCCTCTTTTTCTCCAGATATGGAACCCTCCAAAAAAGCACGAAACCCGAAGGCCCACGTTCTCTCCGGAGGGCGCGTCTCCGTACGCGCCTCTGCGGTGGACACGGAGGTCCGCCCTCCAAACTTGTCGATGCGCAGAGACACCATGTGATTCGTTGCCCATACTCCTTCCAGAGTTCGGGCGTGAGGCTGTTTTCAGCACAGGCTTGTCCCCACCGAGCGGCGGCGGACGAACAACCCCAACGAGCACCTCGATCCCTGTACGATTTCCCTTGCGGAGGAGAAGGCAAGGTGGCATCCGACTCAACCTTCCATAACCTTCCACCCGCATGACCACGAACGTCCCTCCCCCCTTGAAAGTTGGCACAGCCAACCGGGAAATCACACCCCTGAAGTCGATGTTCCTGGTCGGTTATCCGCACGTGCCTCGCACCTCAACCGGCGTGCACGACCCCATTTATGCGACCGCCACCTGCATGATCGGCAAGGGTGGCGCCGCCCTCTTTGTTACCGTGGATATCTGTTACATCATGCCCGAGACCTCGCGCGCCTGTCGACGGGCGATCCGCGAAGCCACGGGCATCCCAGAGCAGAGCATTCTCATCAGTTGCACCCACACGCACTCGGCCCCGCTCACCGCGGATATCCTGGCGTGGCGTGCCGACCCCGTGGTTCCCAAGGTGGACGAGGAGTACCTGCGCTTCTTCTCCCAACGGATCATCGAGGCCGCGGTGGCTGCCTGGCGCGGCGCCGTGCCCGCCCGCGTCGCCGTCACCCGGACCGAGGCCCACGGCGTAGGACGCAACCGTCTTTCACCGACCGGCCCCATGGACCATGAAGTCGGCATCATCTGTGCGCGCCGCGAGGACAATGACGCCATCTTCGCGTTCCTGTTGGTGTACAGCATGCACCCGACCGTGCTCCACGAGGACTCCACTCTCGTCTCGTCTGATTTTCCGCATTACGCCCGGGCCGAGATCCAGGGGGCCTTCCCGGGGGCCGGGGTGGGCTACCACAACGGCACCTGCGGCAACCTCAGCCCCCGCTATGAGGTGCGCGGCCAGAACTTTCGCGAGGCGGAGCGCCTGGGTCGCGCCCTCGGGAACGCCGTCGTCTCCGCGGTGACCGCTCTGCGTCCCTCGGATTTCAGGAACGACTTCGAGGTTGCCGCGCGCAACCGCATGCTCAGCCTTCCTCCCATCCCGCTGCCCACCCTGGGGGAGGCCGAGGAGGATTTTCGTCGCGCCATGGCCCACTACGAGAAACTGAAGACGGAAGGCGCGGGACACGGGCCCATCCGCACCGCCGAATGCGTGTGCTTCGGAAAGGAGTTCATCGTTCGCTGTATCCGCAGCGGCGAGCACCCGAAGATGTTGCGCCGGTATAATCCAGCCGAGGTCCAGGTCTTTCGCCTCGGCGATCACTTCCTCGTCGGCCTCCCCGGCGAGTTGTTTGTGGAGTACGGACTCGAGATCAAGAAGCGCGCGCCAGCGCCAGCCTTCGTCATCACCATGGCCAACAGCGAACTCCAGGGCTATATCGTCACCCCGGAAGCGAGGAAGGCCATGGGGTACGAGGCCACCTTCTCCACCTTCCTGCCGGCGGCGGGAACTCTGATGGCCGATACCGCCGTGGAACTGATGAAGGGAATGGTTGTAAAAGGACCCTGAGTATTAACCGGAGTTTTTTCAGTTATTTCGGAGCTCCTGCAAAATCGAGCCATGAGCGCGTGGAAACGGCCCGTGCGTCAGACGGGGTGGTTGCAATACCCCAAGCGGTCGAACCCGGCCAACGGGTCGACCATGACGGCCATCTTGAAGTCGCGAGAGAGGATCCCGCGCCCGAGATCCTTCTCCAGCTTCGCGCACAGCGCGCGGTAGATCGGACGGAAATGGCGGGCGATCGCGGGGCGGTGGAAGACCTCCCACGCGCTGATCGGCGACTGGCGCGCCCGCTGGGCACAGGGCGACTTTCCCTTCCTCATCGTCCAGCTGTCGAACGTCGGCCCTGCCGCCGAGAACCCCTCCGGGTGCAACCTCGCCAACAAGGCGGGGCTCCCCGCCTCGCCGTTCCGGTCGGACGACTGGTGACCGAAGGAGGAATTGCAGACTTTCGATTGCCGATTGCTGATTTGAGAAACCTTGGTGTCAGGATCTTCGGGTGGTCCCTCGGCCCCGCCCCTCAGACACCGGAACCTCGCCGTCAAACCACAGTCGGCAATGTTTGAACTCCTCCGGCCTGTGTCTGCCGATCAGCAAACGCCAATCAGAAATCGGCAGTTCCTCAAACCGCCTTCTCGCCGCGCTCGTCGGT
>CAYZAE010000367.1:0-211 GCA_964476125.1 uncultured Verrucomicrobiota bacterium
AGACGCCAGAACCTAGACCCCAGACGCCAGACGCCAGACGCCAGACGCCAGACGCTAGCCCCCAGACGCCAGATCCCAGACCCTAGACCCCAATCACCGAACTCCGCACTCCATGCCGACCCCGTTCACCGTCAACACCCGCACCTACAACCCGCCCGCCCGACCCATCGCAGTTCTTTGCCTTGATGGCTCCGCGGACGAGTACCTCGAT
>CAYZAE010000367.1:221-3302 GCA_964476125.1 uncultured Verrucomicrobiota bacterium
CGCCGCCTCCCGGCTGACCGGCCGCCCCTCCGGGTCCAGGTCGAGATCCTCCAGATCGGTCGCGGTGAACCAGGTCCGGAACGGACCGTCCCGCATCTCGACCCGGCCCGCCCGCCCCATCGCGGTTCTTTGCCTCGACGGCTCCGCGGACGAGTACCTAGACGCCGCCATGGCCCGTGGGCTCATGCCCCACCTGACGCGCATGAGTGTCCAGGGACACCGCGGATTCGCCCGCGGCCAGATGCCGAGTTTCACCAACGTCAACAACTCCTCGATCGTCACCGGAGTGCCCCCGAGCGTTCATGGCATCGGCGGGAATTTCTTCTACGACACCGCCGCCGATCGGGAAGTGATGATGAACTCGGCCACCTTCCTCCGGGCCGAGACGATCTTCCCCGCCGCGCAAAAGGCCGGCCGCAAGGTCGGGGTGGTCACGGCCAAGGAGAAGCTCCGCGACATCTTCGCCCACGGCCTGATCGCCGCCGGCGGCATCGCCTTCTCCTCCGAGAAAGCCGTTCATGCGAAACGCGACACCCACGGGATCGAGAATGTTGAAGCGCTGGTCGGACCGACGCCCGCGATCTACAGCGGCGAAGCCAGTCTCTACGTGCTCCGCGCCGGCGCCGTCCTGCTCGAACGCGGGCTGGCCGACTTCCTCTACCTCAGCACCACGGACTTCATGCAGCACAAGTTCGTGCCCGAAGCCCCCGAGGCGCTTGAGTTCTACGCCGGCATCGACCAGTTGACCGGCCGCCTGCTCAGCCTGGGCGCCATCGTCGGCGTCACCGCCGATCACGGCATGAACTCCAAACAAAAGGCCGACGGCAGCCCGAACGTCATCTATCTGGAGACCGAACTGAACGCCCGCTTCGGCCCCGGCTTCCGCGTCATCCTGCCCATCACCGACCCCTACGTCGTCCACCACGGCGCCCTCGGCAGCTTCGCTCAGGTCCACCTTCCCCAGACACCCCGGCCCGGACTCGATCCCGCCACGGTGATCTCCTGGCTGCTCTCCCTGCCCGGCATCACCGAGGCCCACGACCGCGCCACCGCCGCGCGGCTCATGGAACTGCCGCCCGATCGCATGGGCGACCTCGTCGTCTGCTCAGGTCGCGATGTCGTGCTCGGTCGCACCACCGAATACCACGACCTCAAGGCCATCGAGGGCGGGCTCCGCTCCCACGGCGGACGCTTCGAGGAAATGGTCCCGTTCCTCCTCAGCGAACCGCTCAAACCCGACTACGCCGCCCGCTCCCGCGCCGACGTGCGGAACTTCGACATCTTCGACTTCACCTGCAACGGAACCCGGTGAGCACCCCTCCTCCTTCGTGGCGCGAACGCGCCCTGGCCCGATTCCCCGCCGGATCCAACGGCGAATACGGCATCCCTCCGGAACTGGTCCCCGTCCTCGAGCGCGGGCTCGGCGGAAAAGTCTGGGACACTTCCGGTCGTGAGTTCCTCGATTACACCATGGCCTGGGGCTCGGCTCTCGTCGGGCACGCCCACCCGCGCGTGCTCGAGGCCGCCACCACGGCCGCCAAGGACGGTTTCAACTTCGCCGCCGTCAACCGTCGCTCGGTCCAGCTCGCCGAACGGCTTTCCAGTCTCTGCCCCTGCGCCGAACGGGTTCGCTTCGTCGCCTCCGGCACCGAGGCCACGCTGCTCTGTCTGCGCGTCGCCCGCACCGCCACCGGCCGGGCCAAGGTGTTGAAGTTCGAGGGGGCCTACCACGGACAACACCCCGTCGGCGTCGCCAGCATGATCGCCGGCCGTCCCTCGAATCTCCCGCACGCCGATCCCTCGGGCACCGGCGCCCCGTGGATCGAATCCGACGTGCTCGTCGCCCCCTTCAACGACCTCGAGGCCACCACACGCACCCTCGAAGCCCACGCCTCCGAAACCGCCGCGGTGATCGTGGAACCGTTCCACCGCTGCATCCCGCCCCAACCCGGATTTCTCGAAGGGCTGAGAGCGGTGACCCGGCGGCTTGGAATCGTTCTCGTCTTCGACGAAGTGGTCACCGGCTTCCGGCTCGCCCCCGGCGGAGCCCAGCAATACTACGGGGTCACCCCCGACCTCGCCGCCTACGGCAAGGCGCTCGCCGGAGGTTTCCCACTCGGCGCCTTCGCCGGCAGCGCCGACCTGATGGAGGTGGTCAACGAACACCGGCTTCCCGGGCCGTCCTATGCCTGGTCCGCGTCCACCACCGGCGGCAACCCCGTCTCCTCGGCCGCCGCCCTCGCCACCCTCGACATTCTCACCGAACCCGGAGTCCACCCCGCCCTGCACGCCGCCGGCGCCCTCCTGCGACGCTCCATCGGCGAGGCCCTCGCCTCCACCGGGACCGTCGGACAAGCCCTCGGCGATGGCCCTCTCGCCCAGGTCGCCTTCTCGGCGGTGCCCGTCGTCGATCAGAAAACCTGGCTCGCCAGCGACCGCGCCCGCGGCCGCGCGGTCATGCTCGAACTGCTCCGTCGCGGTGTCTTCATCAACCCCATGGGCACCAAACTCTACCTGTCCATCGCCCACACCACCGCCGACATCGAAGCCTTCACCCAACGCCTCACCGACGCCCTGATCGCAACGCGTCCCTGACCGCACCTCCGCCCCTCAGGCTCCCACCTCCCTATTCCGCTCTCCCTACTCCCTCCTCCCCACTCCCCACTCCCCCGCCATGAATCTCTGCTCGATCGTCGCCGGACGCCCCATCCAACCCGCCGGCTCCCTCACCGTCCGCAGCCCTTACTCCGGCGAAATCGTCGGCACCGTGGGCACCGCGTCCCCCGCCGACACCGAGGCCGCCATCGCCGCCGCGGTCGGGTTCAAGGACACTCCCTCCCGCTACCAACGCTCCGAGATTCTCGGACGCACCCTCGCCGCCCTCGAATCCCGCCGGGAGGAGTTCGCCCGTACCATCTCCAGCGAAGCCGGCCTTGCCCTGCGCGAGGGACGTTACGAAGTCGGGCGCACCATCGACGTCCTCCGCTTCGCCTCCATCGAATCGCTGCGGGACGACGGACAGATCTTCTCCTGCGACATCTCGGCCCAGGGCAAGTCGCGCAAGATCTTCACCACCCGCGA
>CAYZAE010000368.1:0-3279 GCA_964476125.1 uncultured Verrucomicrobiota bacterium
GAAGAACCGCCCAGCCGGCGCGGGGTTGAGCAGGAAGTAGCCCTGGGCGTCGGTTGTCGCGCGCAGGCTCTCCTCGGCTCCGTCCACCGTGATGGTGACGCCTTGCAGCGGACGGTTGCTGCCGTCCAGGTTCCGCTCCGAGGCAAACACATGGCCGCTGACCGCCGTGCCAGCCAGGGGGCTGATGCCCAGCGTGGAGAAGTCCCAGCTCGCGCTGCCGCCCGCGATCCCGTTCCCGTCCGCATCCACCCCGAGACCGGAGGCGTCCTCGAGACTGTCGCCGTGAAGAGTCACGCGAATCCGGGCGCTGGCGGGCAGGTTCTCCAGGTAGAACAGCGTGGCGGCGGTGCGATCCGACGCGAGCTCCACCCGCGAGAGCAGCCGCCGACCGCCGAACTCAGCGTGGAAACCGTCGCTCGACAGACGGGCCGCCGGCGAGAGCGGGCCCGAGAAGCGGACGATGCTCTCCCGGGTGACGGCGACGCCGGATTCCCCGGCGAGCGGGGAAGTCGCGACGAGGTGGGTCAGAGCCTGGGCGCGGAGACGGTAGAAGCGGGGCTCCCCAACGGGTTCGACGGTGAGCGTGCGCCGGTCGCCCTCGATGGCGGGCGGCTGCGGAACGGTGATCCAGGCCACGGGCGGAGTGAGTTGCCCGGTGCTCTCCAGCACCAGCCCGGGCGGGCGATTGGTCCAGCGAACGGCCACCTGCCCGCCGGCCGCCTCGCGGATCTCGATCACGGCCTGCGCGTGCAGGACCGCCGCACAACCCAGCCCGAGGCCAGCGGGGATCACCCAACGTGGCAGACCCAAAGCAACTGAAGGACGCATCTTATGAGTACGATCTCATCGGCTGATGCATGACGTCGAGGCGAAACTTTGGCGGGACTGGGCGCGGTGCGCTGCGCTCCGCCGCACTCTGGCCGGCGTGGGCGGGAACTCCGGGAAATCACCGGAGTCCGGGGGGTGGAACCGCCCGGAGGGCGGGGTGAAGGAGATGCCGGCACCCGGAGGAACTCCCGGGCGCGCGCCGGGGGTTTCGCTGAGGATGGTGGGCGCTGCGGTTCCACGACTTCCGCATGGGCCGCACAGCCCGTAATCTGACACACCATGCTCCAAAACAGTCGCCAACAGCCTGGGCTTGGGCTTGACTCCATGCATGACACCGGTTGCGACGATCCTGAAACGGATACGGGCAGTGGCGGCTGGTGTAGTGGTTTGCTGGGCACTGTCTCCGCCTCAGGGGCTCGCCGCCACGGGGCCGATGGTCTCGCTCGTCATCTCTGAGGACGCCCCGAAGCCCGTTCAACAGGGGTGGGACAAACTCAAGGAGGCCCTCAGGGCGATCGGCTCGCCGGTCGAGGAAAGCACCCCGCTCCGAGAGGCCAGCGGCGAATCTGTGGTCGTGGCGGGTCTGGCGACGGCACCTGGCGAGGCGGCAACGCTGCTTGCCGAACTCAAGCTCCCGGCCCCCAGCGAACCGGAATCGTTGCTGATCCGCCGGTTCGACCGCAACGGCCAATCCGTCCTGCTGGTTGCCGGACCCCCTACATCGTGGCACGACTGCAACGCTGAATCCCCATGAATCCGATGCACCGCCAACCCGCACTCCGGACTTGCCGTCGGCTCCGGAAACCGTCCCCCTCTTCGCAGTTCTCATGAATCCCCCTCGCCAGCCAACCCGGGCATGGTCCAGCGGGGCGAGGCCACGCCACTTGGGCACCTGCGTTGCGTTCCTGCTGGTTTGCCAGTCCGTCGGTTTCGCCCTGGCCGCCTCGGAGGACACCCGCTGCTACGTCCGCAAGTCCGACTGGCACGAGAGTCTGCTCGCTTCACTCGAGGCCATCGCGACCAGCGGAGCGGAGGATGGCTTTACGCCGTTCGAGAGCGACGTCCTGCGCGGCGGCGATCCGGCCCGCCAGATCCGGGTCCCACTGGGAAGTGCCCGCGAACTCTGCTTGTTCGTGACGGGTGCGCCGGACGTGAAGTGGGCGGTGGCGGACTGGGCCGACGCGAGGCTCGTGCGCCCCGACGGCTCCGCGGAATCGCTCACTACTTCCTCCAACTTCACCGTTCTGCTGGGCCGCTGCGAGAAGGATCTCACGCTCAAGAGCGGCCTGTATCAGAAGCTGCGCCTGAATGGCCGGCCGTTCGACCGCGGGCTAAACGTCCAGGCCGACAGCATCGTGCGGGTGCCGCTCGACGGCAGGTTCGCACGATTTGAAGCAACCATCGGCGTGGACGACTGGGCCGGCACCAACGGTTCGGTGCGGTTTGGCGTGCTGGGTGCGCGCAGCGCTGCGGCCCGGCAACTGTGGGTTCCGCTGATGCGGGATTTCGCGACCGGGCCCGAGCGCCAGGGGATGAAGTGGGAACGCGAAGACGGCATCTTTGAGTTCGACTGGCGTGCCGGGGACTGGGCCGCACTGGCGCAGCGGTATGCCCTGGCCTGCGTGCGGGTACCGCCCCTGGCGCGGCAGGCCCGCGAACTCGCCGCTGCCGTCACGGACGCCAAGGGGCTCGACCGTCTGCGCGAGACCTGCTACCGGCGCAGCCGGGCCCTCGGCGAAGCGCTGACCCGCGCGCGCGGCTTCGACTTCGATGCGCTGCAGTCCGCACTTGAGGACCTCGCGACCAGCTTCCCCGAAAGCTACCCACGCGACTACCTGGATCGCTTCACCCGCGCACGGGAGACTGTGGCGGCAGCGCTCGCAGGGTTTCAGCCCGAGGAACTCAAGACTTGGATGGCGGTCGAACATGCGGTAACCGCCCTCGAGATCTTCCAGCGGGAGGCGCTGCTGGCCAATCCGCTGGTGGATTTTGGCCGGTTGCTCGTGCTCAAGCGCGTTCCGCTCGGGGGGGCAAGGCGGACCGGATGGGAAGGCTATGGCTACGGCGAATACCTGGGCGTCCCGCGCCAGAGTTCGTGGAACTACGGCACGATGCCCAACGTGGACACCTGGACCAACGAGATCGCCCTCCTTTCTCCAGTGCGACCCGACGGCAAACTGGCCACGCTCTACCGACCACCCGGCACCCGCTTGGTCAATGATCTCGAGCTGCACTGGGACGCCGACAAGCTGCTGTTCTCCATGCCGGACACCAACCGCAACTGGCAGGTCCACGAACTGAACCTGCCCTCCGCAAGCTCCGCAGCCGCCCTGCCTCCCCGCCAACTCACGCCCGGCGCCCATCGCGACGTCCACAACTACGACGGTGTTTACCTGCCCGGCGACGACATCATCTTCGTGTCCACCGCCCCGCTCCACGGCCTCTGGGAAA
>CAYZAE010000369.1:0-3275 GCA_964476125.1 uncultured Verrucomicrobiota bacterium
TGTTCTCCCCATCCAGTTCCAAGCCGAAATCGGCTATGAAAAGGCGATGAGCAATAACGGCAGATCCCAACGGCAAACCAAACTCGATTCCGCGTTCAACACCCAACCGAACGACGTGATCCCGGCACGGCCCACCCCCCAGGAAGTCGCGGCAAGGGCCTACTCCCTGTACGAGGCTGAAGGGCGTCCGAACGGCCACGCCGAGGACCACTGGCTGAGGGCGGAATGCGAAGTCATGCAGGAACGCCAGGCCTCCGTTCGGTCGTAGGCGAACAGGGCGTCGTCCGGGGCTGCTCCCCAACTCCTCGGCGCTTCCATGAGTTGTCTGGGGAAACTCCGACGATCCCGCAGGGATCGCAGAAAGTGGCCGGAGGTGGCGTCGTCCGCGATGCCACCTCCGGAAAGAGGCATGAATGGAGAAGCACCCCGAAGGGCGTGCCAGAAGCCCCTGCTCCCTCCTTCCCCCTCGACGCATTCCCCTCTGCGACCCCTCCGGGGTCGGGCTCCTCTTAACCTGCTCTCCGGAGGTCGGGCAGACGCCCGACCTCCGGCCACTTTCCGGCATGCCTATCGGCATGCTTCGTGGTGCGATCGGTTCTTCCGGCAGACGCGCTACGCGGGGACCGGGGAGAGTGCATGCCACCCCAGGGATCGACGTACCGAGCCAAGGCTCCTACGCTTTCCCTCCCAAGCCCCATGAACTCCCCCGGCACCGCCTTGCCCCATCCCCTCATCACTACTCGCTCCGGAGTCCCTCGATGGGGCGGCCTGGGCCGGTAACCCGGATTTACCATGCGAACGGGTGGAGCAGTCCGTATCACGGCCGAACAGGCGGCAGCCCGGGTGCAGTCCGGCCAGTGGCTCGACTACGGCTTCGGCATGGGGCAGCCGGACGCCTTCGACCGCGCCCTCGCCCAGCGCCGCGATGAGCTCGAGGACGTACACATCCGCGCCGCCCTCTCGATGCGACGTCGCGCCGTGCTGGAAGCCGACCGCACCGGACGGCACTTCGAGTGGTTGAACTGGCACTTCTCCGGCTACGACCGGCGCCAGCACGACGAGGGTCTCGCCCACTACATCCCCATGAATTTCGGGGAGGCGCCCGACCTCTACCGGCGGTTCCTCGATCCGGTGGATGTCGCCGTGGTGAAGTGCTGTCCGCAGGACGACCGCGGTTTCTTCAACTTCAGCGGCGCCTGCACCTATCACGCCGCCGTGCTCGAACGGGCGCGTTGCGTGATCCTCGAAACCGATCCCTCGCTTCCCTGGATCCCGGGCCACGAGAATGGAATCCACGCCTCCGCCGTCGATTTCGTGATCGAAACCACCGGCGAAGGCCCCGCCGAATTGCCCAACCCGACACCCACCGAAACCGACCGCCGCATCGCCCGCCACGTGGCCTCTGAGATCAGCGACGGCGCCTGTCTCCAGATCGGGATCGGCGCCCTGCCCAATGCGGTCTGCGGTGCCCTCCGCGAAGCCGGCCTACGGAACCTCGGGGTGCATACGGAGATGCTCGTCGACGGCCTCCTCGATCTGCACGAAAGCGGCCAGATCACCGGGGCGCGAAAGCGCGAGGGAACCGGCAAGACGGTTTTCACGTTCGTGGGCGGTTCCCGGCGGCTCTACGACTTCGTCCATCGCAACCCGGCGGTCGAATCCTGGCCGGTCGACCGTACCAACCTGCCGCAGCACATCATGGCCAACGACGACGTGGTCTCGGTGAACAGCACCACGCAGATGGATCTCCAGGGCCAGGCGGCCTCGGAAAGTGCCGGTGCGCGGCACATCAGCGGCACCGGCGGCCAGTTGCAGTTCGTCCGCGGCGCCTACGCGTCACGCGGTGGCAAGTCGTTCATCTGCCTGCCCTCCACCCGCACCCGGCGGGACGGCACGGTGGAAAGCCGGATCGTGGCCGAACTCACGCCCGGCAACATCGTCACCACGCCGCGCACCGACGTCATGTACGTCGCGACCGAATGGGGTCTGGTGAATCTGAAGGGGCGTTCCGTGCCCGAACGTGCGCGCGCCCTGATTTCCATCGCGCATCCCGACTTCCGCGAGATGCTGTCCCAACAGGCCTTCGAGCGGAGGATGCTGCCGGGGCGAGGGTGAGGCGACCCGTCGACGTGGCCCTGAGCCAGATTCGGAAGAGGGTTATCGGCCTGTCTTGGAGTCCTTGTGCGCCCACTGAAAGACCCGTTCGGCGGCAGCCATAGCCGCGGCATCCCGGTGCGTGATGCCGTAGATCGTCAAGGCCATAACCACCTCGTTGTAATTCACGTTCTTCGGCTTTCCATCGTACCCCGGTTCCTTGCCGACCCCGGTGCGGGTATTTCCCGACACCTCGATCTCCCCGGTGTCGCGCACGCGCGAGATCTGCCAGGCGACGGCGGGCGGCAGCGCGGCGTCCAACTCGGGCAGCGCAACGTGCAGGGCCAGCACCTCCCCGAAGAGAATGGAAACCGCGTTGTAACTCGAATCCCGGCCGCCCTTCTCCAGAAACACGCCGCCTTCATCCCGTCGGGTGAGTGCGAACGCGACCAGCTTTCTCGCCTGTTCCACCAGCTTCTCGTCGCCGAGCACCTTGCCGCAGGTGCCAAAGGCCTTGGCGGCGATCAGCACGCGATTCACCGCGTGGCCGTGGTGCGGGAGGATGGTGTCATACCCCGACGCGATGAAGTCACAGGCCTTCCGCAGCTTCGGCTCCAGAGCTGTGATGCGCTCCCGAAAATGCGCTTCATGGGGGGACTGGCGGATGACGAGGATGGCCCGGCCCAGTTCCTGCAAAAAGAAGAAGGCGGTCTCCACGGCCGGCGCCAGCGGACGCGCGCTCTGCCCGTTCGGCCGCGTCTCCGCCTCGAACCCGCCGTCCGCGCGCTGATGCGCAAAGGCGGTTTCAATGCCCCGCCACGCATCGTCCGCCGCCGCGAGATCACCCGCCACCACGGACGCAATGACCGCCCGGCAACTGCCTCGTTGAGGTCCCGCTTCCAGCCACTTGCCCAGGCTGCGGTTGCCACCGGTCAGACCCTGTTTGTCCGGCCGATCCCCCGCATGCAAGGCCGCCAGGCGACCCGGCGGAAACGCTTTCAGCACCTCGTACTCGGTCCTCCGTGCGCCCGACTCCCCGGGCGCCGCCGCTCGGACTCCGGAACGAACGGAACCAAGGGCGATCGCGAGAACGGCAAGCAACCGGCGCCGGGAGATGAGAGGCAAGAGCATGGCGGCCATTGAAGGCCGCACCGCTCGCCTCCGGTCAAGTCGTCAGGGGG
>CAYZAE010000370.1:0-3272 GCA_964476125.1 uncultured Verrucomicrobiota bacterium
CGCTCCGCGACTTCTGTTTCTGGTCCGAATGGCCAAACTCCAGGTCGCGATCTCCAAGCGCGCCCTACCCAACTCGAGCACTGGTCTACTGCCGGCTCCGAAGATAGGCCACCAGGTCCAGCAACTCGTCCTCGGTCAAGGCATGGTCCAGACCGGTCGGCATGAGTGAGGTGGAAAGCGTCTGGATCGAGGCAATCTGCGCCCGCGGCAGGACGTGCTCCTCCCCCGCCGCGTCATGCAGAACCACCGACTCCGGACTGTTCCGGCTGATCACACCGATCAGGGATTCCCCCCGGGTGAGCTCGACGGCCCGCGCCTCAAAATCCCGCGCCAGCGTGGCACTGGGAAACAGGATGGATTCGAGCAGATCCCGTTCGGTGCGGATCTTTCCGATGGCACTGAGGTTCGGGCCGACCTGGTTGCCCACCTCCCCGATCCGGTGGCAGGCATTGCAGGCGCCGCGTCCTGACTCGAACACCTTGCGCCCCTCCGAGGCCCGTCCCTTCACGGAAACGAGCGCCGGCAGGCGCTCCAGTTTTGCCCGCCGCGCGTCATCCTCGGCCGTCACCTCCCGCAGGGCGGAATTCAGAATGGCAAGGCAGGACGCCGCCCATCGACTGAACAGGGTCCGGATCTCGCTCTCCTGAAAGGTCGCCAGGGCCGGGGAAAGCGCCACAGCCTGCGCGAACGCGCGTCCAACCTCCTCGTCGGGCGCGGAGGGAATCACCGCGGAAGTCAGGCGCAATTCGAGCGGACTCAGGGAAGCCATCACCGACGCGAGCCCAAGCATCTGTTCCCGCGACAACCGGACGCGGGCGAGGCACCGGGCTGCCTCAAGCCGTGGTGCCGGCGCCTTCTCCTCGCGCAGCACGCGCAGGAGCAACTGCCCGGCCTCGGTCGGAAGCGGTGAACCCGATTTAATCGAAGCCGCCAGGGCCTTGAGACGGAGGCCCAACGGACGGGCAGCATCCTCCGCCAGTCGGTTCAACGCGGCCCGCAACCCGGGGCCTTCGGAGTTCGATGCGGCTGCCAGCAGCAGCGGCAGACCGGCGGCCTCGGCACGCCCCAGCGCCTGGGCAAGCGCCCGGCCAACACGGCCCCCCGCACCCGCACCCGCACCCGGCGCAACCGTCAACAGCTGCCAGGCGATCCGCTGGCGTCCAGGATCCGGGTCTTCCGCAAGCGAGGCCACGAACGCCCTCACACTGGGTTCGGATCCCCAGGGCGACAACGCCGTCTCCAGTCGCACCCGCTGTTCCTCGGCCACCTCCCCGGCCCGCAGCCAGCCCGCGAACAGCTCCGTCGCCGCCGGTATCCAATCCCGGTGTCGCGACACCACCACCGCCGCGACCTTCGCCAGCGCGTTGTCCGGTTCGTTCAACAAGGGCAGCACCTCGGCCGCACTCAGCGGGGAACCCGGCAGCGGATCCAGGATTCCCAGAATGCGACGGCGCTGCGCCGCGTTCCGGGAAAGTCCCAGCGTGCGGGCCAGTTCCTCGGCATGGCCCGGCCGTGCCAGCGCGAAGAGAATCTGGTGTTCCACCGAACGGTCGAGGTCCCCCTCGAGCCGGCCCAGGAGAAGCGTCACGGCCTCCGGGGGCAGGGCCGGCATCTCCCCAAGCGCATGCGCCGCCGCCAGCTGGACGCCGGGATCCCCATGGCCGAGCGCCCCGATCAATGCGGGAACGCTCCGAGGATCCGCCCGGCCCGCCAACGCATTGCCCGCCGCACGCGCCAGCAACGCCTGATCACTCTTCAGCAGGTTCTCCAGCGACCGAAGGCTTTCCTCATCCGAACGTCGCGCCAGCGCCCACACCGGCTCCGTGGCCGCCTCCCATCGCGGTCCCGCGGCCAGGGCCCGGTCCGCGCGGCGGATGCGGTAGATCGCCCCGGGGGCGTCCTGCTTCGACATCAGGGACGACGGACAGCCGATCTGAAACCAGCCACCGGTGTTGATGACCAGCAACGTCCCGTCCCGATCCTCGATCAGGTCGGTGAGATGCGCATCGGGATCCCGGAGCTTGAGAAACTCGTGCTCGCGAAAGGTGAGCGAGGCGCCCGCGGCGGCGGTCTCCATGCGGGTGACGCGCTGGGTGTTGAAATGCGCCACGAACAGGTTTCCCCGCCACGCCGGATCCAGCGCGCCGCTGCGATAGAAAGCGCAGCCCGCGACCGCTACGTGCCCGAAATTGTGGGCGACCGGCATCGACTCCAGCGTCCGCGGCAGGCTGGCAATGGCCGCAAGTTGATCCGGCCGCTCGTACACGCCGCCCCGCAGCCAGTGCACGATCGTGTCGCCGCGCGGGTTGGAATAGTAGAGGTTCACCGTGCCGAAGATTTCGCCCTCGGGCGTGAAGTCGATCTCCGTCGGGTTGTCCGCGCAGGCCAGCGCATGCCACCGCACCTCCGCACCATCCGGACGGCAGGACCAGATCCCGGACGCCAACCCGGAATGCACGACCGTCCCATCCTTCTGGCGGACGTCGTGACCCTTCCGGCCATGGCACCAGTACAGGCGCCCGTTGGGATGCAGAAAGGGACCGTGAACGTCCGCAGCGTTGCCGGTGTATTCGAACCCGCCCACGATCATCTCCCGTCGCTCCGCCACGCCGTCCCCATCCGCATCGGTCAACCTCCAGATTCCCGGAGGCGAGGCGACGTAGAACGAGCCTCCCAACCAAACGCCGCCCTGAGGAAAGGTCATGCGGTCCGCAAAAACGCTCGCCCGATCGTACGTGCCGTCGCCGTTGGCATCCGTCAGCAGGACCAGCCGGTTGGGAAGCTCCCTCTCAAGGCCCGCCTTGTTCAGATTGGTGCCCGCGGCGTCCCCCACGAAGATCTGTCCGGGCCCCCCCAGGGACACCATGATCGGATGCCGGACCAGCGGAGGCGCGGCGGCAACGACGGCCTCGTAACCCGGCGGAAGATCGATCGGCGGCACCGCCTCAGCCGCGGCTGCCTCCCCACCCAACCCGAGCGCGGCAAAACCTAGAAAACAAACCGAGGAGAGCAGGGTCGGATAATTCATGGTCGGAGGGCCGCAGCCCTTCGCACCCTGCCCGCGCGCCGGGGGTGCCCGCAACTCCCGCGACACTCCCACCAGCAGCTCCGGTGCATCCCGGGTTTGTGGGTAGGGCGCGATCTCCGAGCGCGCCACCCTTTCATGCCACCCTCACGTGCGATGCCCATCTCCCAACGTAGGCCCGCCCCCGGACCCGGCCCTCGCCCCCACCCCCACGCCGGACAACTTCCCACGCCCCTTTGTTTCTCGC
>CAYZAE010000371.1:0-3242 GCA_964476125.1 uncultured Verrucomicrobiota bacterium
GGCGTGTTCACGAACCTGGCCAGCCGTCCGCGCGCTTCGATCGGACGCCTCCTGGCCAACGGAATCCTCGACAACACTTTCGATCCCGGCGCGGACGGCCTGGTGCAATCCATCGCGATTCAGTCCAACGGAAAGATCCTGGTGGGTGGCAGCTTCAACACCCTGGGCGGGCAGCAACGCGGACGTCTCGGACGGCTGCACCCGGACGGAACGGTCGACGGCACCTTCCGGGCCGACGCGAGCGGGCCGGTTCATGGCCTGGCCCTGCAAACGGACGGCCGAGTGTTGGTCGGTGGAAGCTTCCGGACCTTGGCCGGTCAGGCGCGCAGCGGCGTCGCCCGATTGCTGAGCACCGAGCCGTCCATTCAGACCCTGAGTCTCAACGGTTCCAACCTCACCTGGATGCGGGGCGGTGGAGGTCCCGAGGTCTGGCGCACCACATTCGAGGTAACTGCCGACAGCTCGACGTGGACGGATCTTGGGGCAGGCACGCGGATTCCCGGAGGCTGGCAACGGACCGGCGTTGCGCTGCCCGCCAGAGGACGCGTGCGGGCGCGCGGCTACGCCGTGGGCGGGGAAAAGAACGGCTCCGGCAGTGTGGTCGAGGCCTCCTTCGATTTCGGACCGCCGCTGCTGGCTTCGCAGCCCCAGAGCCAGACCCATCGACTCGGGTCCACCGCCACATTCTCGGTCGCGACCCTTGGCGACGGACCGTTCACCTTCCAGTGGTTGAAGGATGGCGCGCCCTTGACGGACCAGGGCAACGCTTCCGGCGTCACCAGCGCCACCCTGGTGTTGAGCCGGGTCGCCCTTGCGGATGCCGGCAGTTACAGCGTCGTGGTCAGCAACGCGTCGGGAAGCGTCACCAGTTCTCCGGCGATCCTGACGATCTTTTCGGGGTCGACGCGGTTGGATGGCTTGAATCTTGGCATCGAGAACACGCCTTATGGTTCCATCGAATCTCTGGTGGAGCAGCCGAACGGCAAGATTCTGGTCGGAGGGCTCTTCAAAACTGTGGCCAGTGAAACGTTGCAGACCCTCACCCGACTGAATCCGGATGGAACCCCGGACCCAGGATTCAGCGCTCGACCCGGCATCGTGAATTCCATGGTGCTGCAGCCGGACGGGAAGATCCTGGTCGGAAGCAATGGACGTTGGTCGGGCCAGGAGTGGCTCGACACGGTCCTCCGACTCAACCACGACGGCGCCCAGGACGCTGCCTTTCAGCCCGAGGCGGTCGGCGAGGTGTTCGCGATGGCGCTGCAGCCGGACGGAAGGATTCTCGTGGGCGGGGATCTCACCCGGGTGGGCGGGCAGCCCCGACGTGGGATCGCCCGGCTCCATTCGAACGGGACCCTCGACGCGAGCTTCGATCCGGGAGCCGACAGCACCGTGAACTGCCTGGCCCTTCAGGAGGATGGAAACATTCTGGTGGGCGGAAGCTTCACGAATCTTGCCGGGCAGGTGCGCCGCGGAATCGCCCGGCTGCAACCCGACGGCACGCTTGACCCCACGTTCGACCCCGGGGTGGGCGGGCATTTTCCGATCGTTTCCACCCTGCTGGTGCAACCCGACCGGAAAATCGTCGTGGGGGGGTGGTTCTGGAGCCTGGCGGGGAAGCCACGGAATTACCTGGGACGCCTGAATCCGGACGGAACGTTGGATGAGGGGTTCAATCCGGGAGCCGAAGGCGCGGTGCATGCCCTGGCCTTGCAGGCGAACGGGCAGGTGCTCGTGGGCGGCTGGTTCAAAAAGATCGGCGGGCAGTCTCATTCGTTCCTCGCCCGGCTCAAGGGTGATGGAACGCTGGATCCCTTCTTCGAACCGATTGTCGATGCCGAGGTGCGAGCCCTGGCGTTGCAGGCGGATGGGAGGATCCTCGTGGGCGGCTATTTCACCAAAGTCGCCGGACAGGCCCGGAGTCGAATCGCGCGACTGGAGAACAACGAACCCGCGACGCAAACCCTGAGCCGTGACGGCGGCCTCGTTTCCTGGATGCGGGGTGGCAGCAGCCCGGAGGTCGGGCGGACCACCCTGGAATCCTCCAGCGATGGATCCACATGGACCGATCTCGGCGCCGGCACGAGGGTCCCGAATGGCTGGCAATGGGCCGGCGTGGCCCTCCCGCCCAACGCCACCGTGAGAGCCCGCGGTTCCGTCACCAGTGGCTTCCAGAATGGATCGGGCGGATGGGTCGAAACGCTGCTCTCCCCAGGCCCGGCCCTTCACCTGACCGTGGTGCGGGACGGTCCCTCGCTCCTCCTGCAATGGACCGGCGGCAAGGGTCCCTACCAGGTTCAGGCAGCCTCCGATCTGGGCGCACCCGAACCCTGGCAGGATCTGGGATCCCCACTCCAGGGACAGTCGGTCACGGTACCCCTTGGCCCCGGAACCCAGTTCCTTCGGGTCCGTCAGCCCTGAGGCCGTGGCCACGACGCCGGTTGAATTCCCCGAGAGCCCCGCGAAGAACGATGATTCAGCCCCGGGAAAATGGGGCAGCGGCAGCCCTGGGACTGCCGCTGCTTCAGAAGGTTGGGATTGAGGATCAGTCGTTTCCGCATCGGGAGACGAAGCCCTTGCTATTGATTTCCGCTGCGATGCTGGTGGGCCCGGTCGGCACGAAAGTGCCACGATCAAACGTCACGCCCTGGGCCTGCGCATAACGGCCGGTGCCCCCTTCCAGCGTATGATAGAGATCCGAACTGCTGGGTTTGGAAAAATCAGGTGCCAGTGATCCGTCAGGCAGTGTCAGCAGTTCGAAATACACGAACTGCACCCCAGACCAAAGGATCTCCTCCCCGTTGCGCCGCGTCCAAACCGTCTCGAAGGCCCAAGCCAGGGTGAAATAGCCGTCCACGATGCCGACGAACGCGCCGTTGAAAGGCCCCGGGACGTTGCGGACACGGCTGTCAAACCGTCCAATCCTCGTCGCCACACCGGTACCCAGATAAGCGAAGTCAGCTCCGTCGAACGTCGCGTTGCCCCGGTCCACGGCGACAAACGACGGGTCCGCGTCAATCCGCGTGCCGCGAATGAAACCTTCGATCGTGCCGAAGCCGATCCCTGTGCCCGTGGAGAAATCCGTCGTGCGCGCCCAACCCTCGAAATGCAGTTTGCCGGTCGCGTGTTTGAAACGCCCCGTGCCGCCAGTCACCGTGTAGTCGCCCTCAAAGGTGACGCGTCCGTCCGACTGGATCGCCGATGTTCCAACCGCCGAAAGCAGGAGTTGGTCGCCGTTCTGG
>CAYZAE010000372.1:0-3217 GCA_964476125.1 uncultured Verrucomicrobiota bacterium
GCAGCATGCGCGTCCGCGCCTCCGCCGAGGGCGGGGCCGGCCGCTTGTCGAGCAAAGGCGTGTCGATGTCGCCGGGCAGCAGGGCGCACGCCCGGATCCCGCGCGGCCGTTCCTCCGCATTGATCGCTTGGGTCAACCCCAGCAACCCGAACTTGCTGGCCGAATACGCCGGCCCCGCCTTCGGGCTCGCCTGACGGGCCGCGTCCGAAATCACGTTCACGATCGTTCCGCAGCCCCGGGTGCGCATGGACGGCAGGAAGGCCTGCACGCACCAGTAGGCGCCATTCAGGTTGGTGTCGATGAGATGCCGGTAATCGGACGGCGACAGGACCTCGAGACTGCGGCGCGGCGTGTTGGTGCCTGCGGCGTTCACCAGGACGTCCACGGTCCCGAACCGCTCCAGAACCTCAACACCCACCCGCGCCACGGCCGCCTCGTCGCCGATGTCACAAGGCAGCACCAGCATGGGAATCGAACCCGCGGCAGCCAGGGCGGCGGTCTCGTCGAGCACCTCCCGTCGGCGTCCCAGGATGGCCACGCGCCAGCCGTCGCGGGCGAGGGCCAGGGCGGTGGCCCGTCCGACTCCGGAACCGGCACCGGTCACGACCGCGGTGGGTGCCGAGGCCGGGTGGGGCTGGGCCGGCCCGGCGGAGGATGGGGAGGAATCAGTCATCGGAATGGAATGCGTGGCGTGGTTGGCTGAACTTGCCTTGAACCCAGGCGGTCCGCGGCGAGGCGGGAACGTTGGTAAAGACCGGGCCGGTTCGCAACCCCGGTCAACAAACCCGCACCACCTCGAGCTGGGCCAATTTCGCGCCATTCCCCTCGCCGCCCAATGCCACGAGGTGGGAGTTGCCGGCGGTGACCCAGCGATGGAAGAACCGCGGACTTCCCAGTCGCGCCACCACCCGCCACTCCGCGTCCCCGGGGCCCAGTTCCAGGACGTCCCCGGAAAGCCCGCTGGCGTACACCTTCCCGCCCAGGGCCAGGGCGGAAAAACCGAAGCCCTTCATCGGTCCATCCGGCAGATCCGGACCCCGGGACCATTGCCCGTTCCCGGTATCCAACACGTCCACCGCCGACGATGGCTCCCCCTCGGCATCGATGCCGCCGAGGAAGTAGATCCGGCCGTTGGCCGCCGCCATGGCCAGGGCCCGACGACGAAACGGTTGCGGAATCGATTCCCAGGCCGCGCCGGCCTTTCCCAGGTCCAGCCGCCACACCGCATCCAGCCATCGGCCCGCGCTGGGCTTCCCTGCCAGTTGCCAGCCGCCCCCCACGTAAAGCGCACCGCCCTCGACCACGGCGTCGTGGCTCGACCGCGGTTCCGGCATCGGCGGCCCGGCCTGCCAGCCGGCGGAAACGTGGGCGCAATCGTAACTCCAAACCGTCGCCTTCGAATGCAGGTCCGTGGGTTCCCCGCTGCGATTCCGCGCAGCCATGCCGCCTGTGCGATGGATCTTCGAGCCAAACGCAACCAGGGGTGCGCCCTGGGCGGGCTCGACCGGAGCGAGACGTTCCCAGACTCCGCCCGCCGGCCCGGACCACCGCAGACGGTGGAAGGAGCCGGAAACCGTCTCGGAGGTGTAATCATGACGTTCCCCGCGGTGCCCGCCGCACACGTGGATCCAGTCGCCAACGGTCACGGCCCCGAAGCTCGTCACCGCTTCGGGCAGCGGCGCAAGCGTGTGGGAAACCTGGGAACTTCCGTCCGGCGGACCTTCGGATGCCTGGGGATTCATGCTGGGTTGAACAATCCGTCCGGACCAGCCCACAGCAACGGACCGACGCGCGCAAGAGTCGTGTGAATCACGCATGGTTTCCGTGAACGAAGCCGCCTCCGGATAACTTCGTAACGGCAAGTTAGCGCTTGCAGGTTGGAAACGAATTCCATCCATTAGCAAACAATCAGCGCGCGTTCCGGGGTCTCAGCTTTTGGAACGGAGACCAGGGTGCGACCCGGGCAAGGCGCGGCTGACGGAGGGGGAGGTCTGGATCCGGAATCACATCCTGGCGGTCGACACCCAATTGCTTCCCTGCGTGCCCAAGACCCGCTGAGGCGCCCTTCCTTCCTCCCGCCCTTCCCACTCGCTGCCGGGAAATCCGCGTCAGTCGGAACCCAGGCCGGCGGATCCCGGCACCCTTCCCCAAACCAAACGCTGCAGGCGGGCGGTGTATTTCACCGGATCCAGGGCCGGCCCGATGAGCACCGCCACCGGTTCCGGCGCGAACCTGGCCGGATACTCGTCGATCAGGAAATGGCCGAACACGGACTGGAACAGAAAGATCCGGTCCCCCTGACCCGTGAACCGGACGAATCCCTTCGCGCGCACCACCTCGCGGCGGTCCAGGTCCCTCAAAAATTCCTCGAACTCACGCCGTCCCAGCGCCAGGGGAAAGCGGAACGTGACACTCCGGTATCTCAGGTGCTCATGGGACGACGCCACCCCGGCGCCGCGTTCCGCCGGGAGTTCGCGGATGGGCGGTTCGCTCGCGATCAATTCCATCAGCCCGGGCGGATTCGCCGGCAACCGGCGTAGGCGAACTCCGGGATGCAGGGAACGCCCGGTGGCCTCAAGGCGTTCGATCACCTCCTCGGGCACGACGTCACACTTCGAAATCAGGATCCAATCCGCGAACCGCATCTGGTCGCGCAACAACGGCCAGTGTCCCGCATCCCCCTCCGCCCGCGCGTACGCCTGGGCATCCACCACCGCCACCACCGCCCGCACCTCGAAGCGCCCCAGCTCGTCCGGCTCCGTCAGCGCATCCAGCGTCGCCAGCGGATCCGCCAGCCCGGAAGGCTCGATCACAATCAGGTCACACCCATGCTCCCGAACCAGCTGGTTGATCGCCCGCGACAACTCCGCATCCGGCGCACAACAGAGGCAACCGCCTTCCACGTCGACCACCGGGAGATCCGGCTTGCTCACCAGCAGCGAATCAATGCTCACCGCTCCAAACTCATTCATCACCACGCCCAGCTTCCGGCCCGTGGCCGGAAAATCAGATAGCCAGCGGCGAACCAGCGTGGTCTTGCCGGCTCCAAGAAAGCCGGAGAGCAGGACCACGGGAACGCGCGCGTCTGGGGCAGGAGTCTCCACGAGAACAATCACACTGACCGGGCAAACGGGGATCGACGAGAACTAAGTCGGTTGAACCGAGCGCGGGGACCCATTCCGAAGTGGGTGGTGGCGGTCTGGCTCACCCGACGAAC
>CAYZAE010000373.1:0-3214 GCA_964476125.1 uncultured Verrucomicrobiota bacterium
TCTGGTCCTGACGGGAGGACTCTGAACCATCCCATGAATCTGTCGCTGGTTTATTCCGGATTGGCGTCGGTGTTGGGGATGGATCCCGCGGTTCTGGCCGGGCGGTTGGAGATGAATTTCACGCGGTTGTTCGGCGCCGGGTAGGAGCTTTATGGAGTGCGGCGCCCCTCTCCGGTTTGGGGGACAGGGGGGAAGGGGGGGGGGGGGGGGGGGGGGGTCTGGGGTCTGGCGTCTGGGGTCTGGGGCTCGGAGATCGGAGATCGGAGTTCGGGGCGACCCACGACCTGCGACTTACGACGAACTTTTTCGCGTGCGACCCACGACCTTCGACTTACGACCAGCTTTTTGCGCGCCACACACTTCCCAAGGGGAGGTGGTTGGAACGCGGCAGGGGGCTGCCGCGTTCCCTAGGGGTCAGCGGGGTGCATCGAACTGTTCGATCCATTGCTGGACGTCGGCGGGCGGTCGGATGGGGCTGAGGGCGGCCGCAGCGCCGGCTCCGGCGGCCCGGAGTTTGGCGGGAAACTGCGGGTCCTGGATGCCGGTCATGCGGACGAAGGCCCGGGAGAGCACGCTCTCGACCGCTTTCACTCCGGCCAGGCTCTGCGCCAGTTGGGGGCCCAGCAGGTTTGCACTCTCCGGGTGGTTCTTCGACACCTCCTGGTAGTTGCGCTCGATGGCGGAGTGCCGTTCCAACGAGACCTCGAGAAGGGCGATGTCCTCGGCGGCTCTCAGGACATAGGGGAAGTCCTGGAGACCGTATTCCCCGAGCAGCGCGGCGATCCGTTTCATGGGTTCCCGTGACTCCTGCAACCTGCGGTTGTATCCGTGCAACAGCACCGATTCGGAGGTGGGCAGCAGCATTTCCGGGCGGATGGACTGGGGCAGGGAACGGACGTCGAGGGCCAGAAGTTCGTCGAGGAAGTGCCGGTTGGTGAGGCCGAATTCGAGTTCCAGATGGAGTTTCTCGCGGTCGTTGATCAGCTCCAGGTAGGCGAAGTCGGCCATGGCGTTGGTGGGGGTGAGGCGGCGGAACTCGGCGGCCTGCCAGGCGGTGCGGTAGGCCTGGGGGAGTGCGGTGGGATCGAGTCCGAATCGCGACATGAGTTCGGCCACCTGATTGAGATCGGCGTCGTACGGTTGGCCGTCCGCGATCGGGGTGGGAGGTGGTGGGAAGGCGGGGGGTGGCGGCAGGGAGGGCAGAGGGCCCGGGGCCGGAGCGATGATTTCGCTCCGGCCCCGGGCGGTGTCCCCACCGTTTGTGGATTGGTTTCCCGGGGTGAGACAGCCACGGATGAGGTAGGCGGCGACGAGGGTCGCGACCAGGCTGAGGGTGATCCAGACGGTGGGTGTGCGGCTCATGGGTGTGGGCCGGGTTCAGATGACCGGGGTTCCGCGCGGGGCCGGGAAGGCGGAGAGGATGCGAATGTCCGTGATCGCGTTGGGAGTGATCGAGGACGGCAATTGCAGGACGGTGGCGCCGTAGGGAGCGATGGAAAACATCGTGTTAACCACTCCGGCGGCCGGCGAGGAAACCCCTGTGTTGCAGGGGGCATCGGACGGCACCGGGGTGTGGGCGAGTCCGAGATAGACGACATAGGAGGATGGCGGAAACCAGGGAGGCGCGGCGTAGCTGTGTCGGGCCAGAAGAGTCGTTGAGATCGATCGACGGTATTCCATTCCCATCGATGCGTCGGTGCAGGACTCCGTCAGGTTTCGAAGCGAGAAGCTGAACGGCTCCCCGTTGTATGAGGTTTTTGGGGGCATTCCCACGTTCGTGTAACCCGTGGTGAGCATGTAGAAGTAGGAGAGCGAGCCCGTGGCGGGGTTGGGGAGCACGGAGCGGATTTCGTATTGGTAAATGCTCTGGGTCCGTTTGTAACGAGTGTCGGAGTAGGCGTGGAGACCGACCGAGAAGTCGGTCAGGCCGGCGCCGGGGCCGGCCTTGGTGAACGCCTGCTTGAGGCGGTCATAAGTCTCCTCGAAGAGCAGGCTTCCCGCGGTTTCCACGGCCGTCCGGGCCAGGATCCGTGCGAAGCCGGCCGCAATGCCGGTCGGCAGGTCGGCGCGGCTGGAAGGGCTGAAACAGGCTGCGAGCAGCCCCAGGGTCAGAGTCAGAATCACTGTCATTTTCTTTTTCATACTACTGAGTCGGGTGAGAGGGAATGTATGTCTCTCACCAACCTCCTCGGGCGGCGTTTAAGAATGTCGGCCGCCGGCAAGTCAATGACTTTGTATCTTTTTATGAAAAAGAGGATCCGTTCCTGGAAGAGATCTCGCGAGGGGTGCCGATGGGTACGGTGGGGCACGGAATCCGTGGGTGGAGTCCGGGTGGGGCGGCGGGGAAGGGGCGGGTGGGGTGCCGCCCGGGCGTGGGGTGTGGGGTGTGGGGTGGAATCAGCCGCCGAGGTAGGCGCCGCGGACCTGGGGGTCGGCGCGGAGGGTGGCGGAATCGTTCTGGAGGATGATCCGGCCGGTTTCCATCACGTAGCCGCGATGGGCCACTTCGAGGGCGAGGTTGGCGTTTTGTTCGACGAGCAGGACGGTGATGCCGCGTTCCCGGTTGATCTCGGTGATCTTCTGGAAGATGGCCTTCACCAGGAGCGGGGCGATGCCGAGGGACGGTTCGTCGAGCATGAGGAAGCGGGGCCGGCCCATGAGTGCGCGGCCGATGGCGAGCATCTGTTGTTCGCCTCCGGAGAGGGTGCCGGCGATCTGGCGTTCCCGTTCCTTCAGTCGGGGAAACAGGGTGAAGACGTAATCCAGTTCCCCGGCGATGACGGTGCGGTCCTTTTGGAGGTACGCCCCCATCATCAGGTTCTCGTGAACGGTCAGGTTCGCGAACACCATGCGGCCTTCGGGAACATGTCCGAGCCCCAGGCGAACGATCTCGTGCGGCGGCAGGTTGGCGATGGGTTGTCCGTCGAAGACAACGGCTCCGGCGCGGGCCCGGACGAGACCGGACAGGGTGCGGAGCGTGGTGCTTTTGCCGGCGCCGTTGGCGCCGATGAGGGTCACGATCTCCCGGGGAGCCACCCGCAACGAGACCCCATGGAGCACGCTGATGGCGCCATAGTTGACGTGCAGATCTCTGACTTCGAGCAGGCTCACAAGGGGAGGGGTGGGGAGTGGGGAGTGGGGAGTGGGGTGACCGGAGTTCGGAGTTCGGAGTTCGGGGCTCGGGTCAGGAGTCGAGGGCGTGTTCCTCGCCGAG
>CAYZAE010000374.1:0-3183 GCA_964476125.1 uncultured Verrucomicrobiota bacterium
ACCATGCCTTCCAGGGCGCTTTGCCCGAGGCCCAAAGCGCGTTCAGATGCTGGGATTCCTGATACGTGTCCATCGGCTGCCACCAACCGTCGTGCTGGTACGAATGCAACTGGCCCGCCGCCACCAGCCGGTTGATCGGCTCCCGCTCGAAGGAACACGTCGGATCATCGGGAATGAAATCGAACACCCGCGGATCACACACCATGTAACCCCCGTTCACATAAGCCTCCTCCATCTGCGGCTTCTCGCTGAACGTGTGGATCCTCCCCGTGTCGTCGATCGACAACGCCCCGAAACGACCCGCCGGATGCACCGCCGACACCGTCACCAGGCGACCCACCCGCCGGTGCTCCGCGATCGAAGCGTTGATGTCGATGTTCGACAGCCCGTCCCCATACGTGAGCAGGAACGGCTCGGTCGGATCCAGATGACGGCGCACCTGCCGGATCCGGTAACCGGTCATCGATTCCGCCCCGGTATCGGCCAGGGTCACCGTCCAGTCCTCCTCCTCGTGGTGATCGTGGAATCTCGCCCGCGGCTGGCGCCCGAGCGAAATCGTCACGTCACAGCGGTTCCAGAGGTAGTTCCGGAAGTAATCCTTGATCATGTCCCCCTTGTACCCCAGGCACAGCACGAAGTCCCGGTGCCCGAAATGGGCATAGTACTTCATGATGTGCCACAGGATCGGTTGGGGGCCCACCGGCACCATCGGCTTCGGACGAAACTCCGTTTCCTCACGGAGCCGCGTGCCCTTGCCGCCGCAGAGTATGACGACCTTCATGTCCGGGATTCCGAATCGGGTGACTTCGTATCCCGGTCATCGTGACCGAGCCCCACCCACCCCGGCAACCGGGAACCGGACGCCGCCCGTCCCACGCCCTACCACGTCTCCGACGCTTCCCCGGGCGGCAGCTGAATGCCCGGGGACTCCGACACATCCGAAACACCCTTCACCCGGCGCAAGCGGGCCGCACCATCGCCCTTCGTGTCCCCGGTGATGCACCCGATCGCCTCCAGGAGCGCGATGTTCGTCAACCCGGCCTTCGCCAGGTCACGGGAGACCTCCGCCAGGGGCCGGTCCCCGCTCGTGACGATCATCCAAGTTTTCATTGGCCCTTCCACCATGAGCGCATCCCGCCGGAGGATCAACCCCCCGGCGGGATCCCCGATCCGCCGCGCAAGATGCAGGAGCCGTTGAGGGTTGAACCACAGAGGGCACAGGGAGCACAGAGGAAGCGGGATCGGTTTCAGGTCGACACAATCTCGGTGCAATCGGATCAGCCCTGCGCTTTCACGTTTCCTCGGAAGCACTGCTGCCCCTTGAATTGATGACCCGCCTCCCGCTCTCTCTGTGTCCTCTGCGTCCTCTGGGGTGAGCCTCCCGAATTGGCCGCCGGCCTCAGGGCGCCTGCACCAGGCCCGCGCCCACCACCGACGCCGGATGCGGCAGCCGCAGCGCGGTCGCCTGCAAACGCCGCCAGAGCGCCATGCCGCGCAGGCCGGGACTCGTCTGCGCCCAAAGCGCCGCGCACCCCGCCACATGCGGCGTCGCCATGCTCGTGCCGCTGATCGTCCGGTACCGCAACGGACGCGGCCACGACGAAAAGACATCACGACCCGGCCCCGAGATCTCGATCTTGCCCCGGCTCGAGAAATTCGACGGCGCCAGGTTCGGATCCAGCGACGCCACGGCCAGGATGGTGGGGGAATTGGCGGGCGATCCCGTCGGTCCCCCGGAGTTACCCGCAGCCGCCACGATCAGGCAGCCCCGTGCCAACGCTGCCGAGCCCGCAGCCGTGTAAGCGGCCTGCACCGGACTCGGACTGCCCAGGGACATCGAAATCACTTCGCAACGATTGGCGATCGCCCAGTTGATCCCCGCCAAAACACCCGCGCCCGTGCCACTGCCCGAGTTGGTCAGCACCTTGCCCACGAAGATCCGGGCGGCATGCCCGATCCCGTAGCGCGGCGTCGTTCCCACCGGCGCCTTCGGTCCGCACGAGGTCCCAACGCAATGCGTGCCATGTCCGTTGAGATCCTGCACCGGCTGGCCCACAAAGGTCTGGCTCACCACCGGACGTCCCACGAAATCCGGATGTCCCAGATCAAACCCGGTGTCGAGCACGGCCACCTTGATGCCCTGACCCGATCGCAGGGACGGAGGAACCTTGCACCGCAGCAACCCCCAGGTGGCTCCCAGCACCTCCGCATCCACCTCCTCCTCCGCGCCTTCACCCTCCCCAGTCTCCACGCCAAGATCCCGCGCGATCGTCGTCGCCGCCCGCACGAAACCCCGCAGGTATTCACTGCTCTCAGCGAACACGAAATACTCCGGCTCAACCTGCTCCACCGGGCCGTCGGCGGTCACCATCGACTTCGCATGCAGACCCCGCTCCTGCATCGCCGCCCCCCCCACCAGCGCCACCCCGATCTCCGGAAACATCAGCGCCTCTGCATCCCCGACATCCTCCGGACGCATCGCCTGATCCGAAAAATCCCGCGCATCCGCAATGCGGAACCCGCGGCTCTTCAGCGATTTCAACCCCTCCTCCGACGACTGATCCCGGTAGGTGACCAGGTAACGGCCGGTCTGGAGGGAATCGTCCCCCCGCTCCAAGGCGGCCAGCAACAAGGCCTCCGTGGAACTTGAGACCGGCAACTCCGACTTCGCTCCGGCGGCCCCGGTCGGCTTCTTCTTCTCTGTGCTCATGGTATTCGATTGGTTGTTTCCGAATGGAACCCAGGTCTTGGTCGGGAACGGCGGAACGGGCTCCAACCCGCTGCTCCCGGTCGAAAGTCGGCTCAGCCGCTTACGGGGCGCCGGAGTGCTCCGGGAATTTTCATTCCCGAAATACTCGACCGACACCCGACCGGGATCTCTCCCGGTCACACCCCGGCCCTGCCTTCAGAATCGGGGATACCACCCACCTCTGCGCTGACTGCCTCCTTGTCTGACAACGCTTCTACGCGGGACATGGATGAATTCTTTCGCAGCCGCCCGGCCGCAGAGGGCGCATCTCCGATGTGTCGGCGAGCGAGACCCGCGGTGGGAAGGGAAGACAGACTGGACGGCACGGACTGCGGAGACATGTCGCCGCTTTGGATTCAACGCGGGCTGGGGAACCGACGTCGGTGGGCGGTCTGACATTGGGGACGGACGGGGCGGCGAATCGAAAGCTGCGA
>CAYZAE010000375.1:0-3139 GCA_964476125.1 uncultured Verrucomicrobiota bacterium
TTGCTGGCTTTGCGGCAATCGCCCACGGGGGAGCTGCTCCTTGAGTTGGCGGCGCGGTTGTTCGAGAAGGCGGGCAATGGGGCGGGGCGCTTGATCGCATCGATTCAATGGGCGGAGATCGCCCGACCCGAGGGGGCTGGCCTTGCGGGTGAAGCCGTTCGTGCTGCGGACTTGGCGTTCCAGCGGCCCGCCGGTGCCGCCTGGAGCGAATGGAATCGACGTCTGGAATCGTTGCGAGCCAGGCCGGTGGGAGCTGCCGGACCTCAAGGAACTGCCCCGATTCGCGAGGGAGGCGGGCTCTCCGCTCCGGCTCCGGCGCAGGCAGCAGCTCCGCTTCCCGAGCCTGCGCCGTCTCCGCAACCGAAGGGGAGTGCTGCAGACCGGCCCACCGTCGGCCGGGATCGAGGGGGTGTTCCTGTGCCCTCGGATTCGGTGACCTTGAGTGCCTCGGAATCCGCATCGGATTGGAACTTTCCCTGGGGGCGTCTGGGGTTTGTGTTGGGGGTCGGCGCGATGATGCTCGCGGGATTGATCGGCCTCTTCTGGAACGGGTGGAGGAGGTACTCCGGGCAGGAAATCGGCCCCTGGCTTCTTCTCAGCGTGGGGGCGGTCGGGGTGGCGTTTGTCCTTCTTGCGGTCGACGCCCTTCGTTCCCTTCGCGGTCACCTGCGCGACGGCATGCGAGTCTCGTTGAAGCCGGTTCCCGGGGAGAAGGGAGCGACGAATCAGGGGTTGGAGGTGGGAGCCCGTTGGGAAGTGAAGCTCCTCGTGGGCCTGAGGTACGGAAGCCCTTCCGACTGGATTCGAGTCGGTGACCCGGCGTCGGTGCTCCAAGTGTCCTTGGCTTGGGATCGCGTGCTCAAGGCCACGGATTTTCAGCCTTCGGACGGCATGCCCTCCGGGCTTTACCGGGAGTTCCAACGATGGCCCGGCTGGGTACGAACGAAGGGGTTGCCCCTGGGCATCCGTGTCTCCGGGCAGGCGGCCCTTCCATGGGAGAGCGATCTGGTGCGGGGTTGGCTGGCGGCTGAACGTCTCGAACTCCAATCCCCGTCTGAACTCTGGCCGCGCGTTCCGTTCCGTCCGTACCGCTGGCAGCCGTTTCGCTCCAAGGATCAGCCCGCTCGGGACGTGCGCTCGGCGAGGCACGTTTTCTTTGTGTCCAGTCCGCGGCGTGAAGCGAGCCTCGAGGAAGGCTGGGACCGGGAGGGTCTGAAGCCGAGAAATGCCTCGGACGACTGGGCGCAGATCGAGGCCCACGTCGAGTGGCCGGGGGAGGTGCGCCTGGTGCATTTCATGGGACGGCCCATTGAGACCCCGACGGGACTGGCGTTGAAGGTGGAGAGCCGTGCGGAATTTCGGGGCACGATGTCGAAGGGGGGCTCGGTGTTGGGTGTGTCCGAGTTGTTGATTGTGCCCGGCAAGCAGGGGCTTAACCGCATCCCGTTGCTGATCGTGCAGGGGGAGACTTCGGAGATCGGGGAGCTTACGTCCACCGATTGGGTGGAGATGGGCAAGCTCCGGGGATTCTGCGGTCGACTGTTCGAGGACGGCGCGTTGGCGGTGCTGATGATTCCGCCCCTGCCGTCGGCGCTGGCGCGGAGCGTGGTTGCGGAACTGGCTGCGGCGGTGGGCAAGTGCCGCAGTATCGAGTTGAAGCAGTTGCTGGGCGTGACCCAGGCCGCGCGGGAACACATCGCGGCGTGGAGACCGGAGGCGCGGGCGAATGCGCCCGGGGCGTCGGGTGCGTCGGGGGGGGCATGGCAGCGCCGCGACGTCAGTGGGCCGCCGGCGGAGGCCTCGGAGACGGATCCGCGACGTTACTTTCACGTGCTCGAGTTCGCCGGGGAATGGGATCGGAAACGGCCTGTGCAGGAAGGTTCGGGGGTGGGTCCCACTTCGGACACGCTGCTCGAGCTTTCCATTGCCGTGACCCTTTTTGCCCGTCACAACTTCCGTCATCTCCCGTCTGATCCATGAACTTTCTGGAAAAACTCTGGGCCAACCTGCGCGGGTTGGCGGTGAAGGAAACCACGCCGCTGACGGAACTCCGGCTGGCGGATCCCGACCCGGGTCCGGTGAAGCGGTTGAAAGGCGGGAAGCATTACTTCCAACTGCGGGTGACGGACCTGCAGTTGAAGTACAGCCGGGCGTGGTTCACGGAGTGGTTTCCGGCGCTCAGTTCGATTGTTCAACTGCGTTACGGCGGGCGGGAGCGACCGACCCTCTGCCGGTTTGCGTCGCCGCCGAAGGAGTCGCTCGCGCCCGGGGTGTACAAGGGTTACGCGCTCACCGACCTCCTGCCGTACAACGGTGGCGATGTGGAGGTGGACGTCGGACTGCTTGGATTGAAGGGCGACAATGCGTTGGTGCTGAGCCTACGGCTGATCGAGGATTTTTCGGAACTCGTGGCCGTGCCGTTGAGTGCGAGTTTCCGGGTGGCGGACAAGCTGGCCGGGGCTTTCGACAAGGTGCTGACGCAGGCCGCGGAGAAGGTGCACCTGCGGTTCCACGACACGTTCTCCGAGGTCGGGGCCCCGCCGTTCGAACCGCATTACCGGGTCATCATTCTCGCGCCGAGTGGGACGGTGGGGGAGAAGGATCTCGCGATGGTGAACGGACGGTTGCACCGGCGGAACGCGGACGGTTCAACGTCACCGTTTGCCGGGCATGATTTCTTCGTGGTGCGCGTGGAGGCGGCGGAGGAACGGACGGATTTCACCTGCCTGCCCGAGATCGAGTCGGCGGTGAAACGTGCGATGGACGCATGGACCGACGGGGCGGCCAGCGACGTGTACGAGAAGCACAAGCGGGCGGCGATCGCGGCGGCGATGACGTCCCCGGATCTGGTGGAGGACGATCGGACGCGGGTGGTGGTGGCGTTGCAGAAGAAGTTCGCGCTGATCCAGGGAGCCCTTGGATTGGCGGCCACGGCGGAGGACAAGCCGTTGGGCGAGTTCATCGGCGAGAATGCGCCCACGCTGTCGGAGGCCCGGTTGCGAGGGCCGTTCACGTGGGATGAAGCGATGCAGTTGTGAGTGGGGAGAGGGGAGTGGGGAGTAGGTGGTGCGTCGTGCGTCGTGCGTCGAGCTGAGGTGCGCTCAGGCTCCCGACTCCCAACTCCACACTCCCGACTCCC
>CAYZAE010000376.1:0-3089 GCA_964476125.1 uncultured Verrucomicrobiota bacterium
GTCAAGATCGGCGATGTCGGGATCATACGCCCGCCGCGTGTGGAGGAAGCGGTTGGGTGGATTCGTACCCGCACCCCGATGATGCTCGGAAGAGGACACGGCGCTACCGATTGGTCGCCACGATGCCGGGAGTGGGCAACGGAGGCAGCGGCGGCGGATTGGGGCGAAGGACAATGCGACGCCACAGGGCGCGTTCCTCGGGAGTCATGGCCTGCCAACGGTTGGCCCCGCGGAGGAACTCGTCCCGCTCGGAGGCCGGGAGGGAGGAGAGCTTTTCGAACCCGGCGATGCAGCGCGCTCGCTCGGCCTCTGGTAGACGGGCGAACCGTTCGAGCGTCTTCTCGATCAGCACCCGCTCGGAATCCGGGAGCCGGTGGATGGCTTTCGCCCGCTGGGTCTCGGTCAGCCCGAAGAAATCCTGGAATGCGGCCGCACGCTGCGCGCGTTCGGTCTCGGACAGGGCGCTCCACTGGGCGAATTGCCGTTCGATGTCCGCCCGGGCGCCCGGAGCTGCCGTGGCAAGGGCGTTGGTCAGGCGGGAAGGTTCGGCCCCGGGACGCTGGACGAAGTGATGCAGGGTTTCGCTGCTTTCGAGGAGGCGGGCGCGGGCGTCGGCCGACAATGCGTCCCAAGCGCGCAGGCGCTCTTCCAGAAGGGCCCGGTCTTCTGCCGGTGCGAGATCGAGTCGGGCAGCGCGCTCGGTAGCCGGGGTCCGCAGGAGCGGTGAAAGGTAATACCGGAACTGCGCGAGTCGGAGCCGGCTCTCGGCCTCCGCACGGGCCTCGGGTGACAGGGCCTCGTGTTCCCGAAGCCGCTTCTCGATCAGTTCACGCGCGGCGGGAGGTTTTGGACGGAGCAGCGCGTCACGCTTCTCGGGCGACGCCGCCAGCAATTCGCGAAACAGCTCAACAGGCGGACGCCCCATCGGAGGAAGCGGCGGCATCGTGCGCGATCCGGCGGGTTCCTGGCCCACGAGGGAAAGGGCCGCTCCCAGAAGCAAGATCCACCCGGACAAGGCTCCATGCCGCCGTGACGTCACACGGAAACCGGACGGGCAGACAGCGCGCTGCGTGGGCGGGGTTTGAGGCGATGTATCCATGGCGGAAGAAGGAATGGAACGGTGGTGTTACTCGGCGAGCGCCAGGATCAGGGCGTCGTCCTCAGGCTTCGGACTGGCGGCGATATGACGGATGACCTCGAAGTCCGCGAGGGTCGCGGCATCGATCCCGGGTACGGTGGCGGCGGTGCCAAGTTCCATCGCTCCCTGGGCCAACCGGGCCCGGTGGGTGGCATTGCCACTGTTCCAGACCACGATCCCGACGATGGCCAAGGCCGCAAAGGCGACCAGCCTCGGCACCCAGCGCAGCCGACGCCACCACTGTTCGGCAGAACGTTCGGTGCGGGATTCACGCGCCACCTCAGCCAGGACCCGCGCCGTGAAGTTGGAGGAAAGCGGCGGGGGCCGCCGACTGTCCAACAGCTCATTCAAGGCCAGCTCGGTTTCAAGGCGTCGGCGCTCGGGATCGGTCAGCCGACCCGGTCGTCGCAATTGCCGGATCGCTTCCGGATCCGGGCGCGGCCCGGATACGTCATCAATCCAGTCTTCTGGGGGTTCCGGGGTCATGTGCGTGATTCCTGAATGGGGAAAACCATGGATTCCTGAAAGTTTCGGGAGCTCATGTGGAGGCCTCCCACGCGCCACTGGCGAGATAAGCCTTCAAACGAAGCTTGAGGATCTCCCGGGCACGATGGATGAGCGACTTCGTCGCCGGTACCGTCGTGCCCAAAACGACCGCGATCTCCTCGTACGAAAGCTCCCCTTCGCGGCAAAGGGCCAACGCCACCCGCTGTTTCTCGGGCAGGTCCGCAATCGCCTCGTCCACCTTGCTGACCAATTCCGCCCGTTCGGAGGCGTGATCGGCCGAGACCTGTCCGGGATCGGGGAATTGGTGGGGCGCGTGGTCGCCCTCGGGTTCGAGCCGGGCGTCGAGGGATTCCGCCGGGTGACGCGAACGGCGGCGGATCTCGTTGAGGCACAGGTTCCGTGCGATGGTGAAGAGGAAGGTGCTGAAGCGGGCCTGACGTTCGTAGCGGCCGGCGGACTTCCACAACTGCACGAACACGCCCTGGGCGATGTCCTCGGCCTCGTCGGCGTCGGGGAGCAACCGGTATACGAAGTGCGCCACGGGTTGCTTCCAGCGGTCGACCAGACGCGTGAACGCGTCCATGTCGCCCTCACGCACCTGAAGCATGAGATCGGCATCGTCGTCCGTGGTGGCCGTCGTCGACATCACAGGCAGGATGGCTAAAACCGGTGCCGCAGGAGAGTTTCGAGATTTCCGTGCAGATGCCAGTTCCCAGTTGCCAGTTCCCAGTTGCCAGATGCCCGGAAGTTTGAGCTTTGGATATTCAGGTTCGAAGCCAGATACGCCGGAGGCGTTGCAGCGATTAGCCCGGGGTGCGAAGCAACCCCGGGTTGGCGTTGGAAAGGGGCATCAACCCCGGCAGGGGTTGCAGCCTCCCGATTCTTCGCACCCCCGCCAGGGTGCGGATCCCAGATGGTCGCCCCAATCCCCGGGTGCGTGCTCCGCACGACCTGGGGCTATCCGCTCCAACGCCTCCGGCGTACCGCACCCGGTCTCGAAACTGGCATCTGGCGACTGGGAACTCCCCCATTCCGACACGCCAAATTTGGTCTGTTGCGGACCCGCCATGGATCCGTCATGGTTCCCGGCGAAACAATTCATCAACATCATGAAACGCATCCTCGTCGTTCTCTCCCTCATCGGGTTCGTGGGTTCTTCCGCTTTCGCCGGTGAGTGCGCCACCGCCTGCGCCGCCAAGGCCTGCTGCAAGTCGCAGACCACGTCGGTGTGCCCTGTCAGCAAGGCCAACCAGCAGGCCAAGGGCGCTGCCGGTTCCACCAAGGAGCGAGCCCGCGCCTCCAAGGTCGCGCTCCAGATCGCGTCCCGCTGAACCCTCCCAGGGGTTCCCACGGCCTCCCTTCACCGGGAGGCCTTTTTTGTTGGGGGGGAGAGTTGCCAGTCACCAGATCCAAGTTCCCGGCAGACTGGAATCTGGCATCTGGG
>CAYZAE010000377.1:0-3072 GCA_964476125.1 uncultured Verrucomicrobiota bacterium
CGAGGGCACCTATGACTGGACGGAGGTCACGTTCACGTTCGACACCCGTCACCGGATGTTCGTCCCACTTCGGATCATCTCCGAGGGCGAAGGTTCTGTCTGGATCGACGACATCTCCATCTCCGGGCCCTGAACCCGCCCGCAGGGGTTGCCCCCCATCAGGGTCTTTCTCAGGCCCGGATCGCAGCGTAAACCCAGCGCGCAACCTCAACAGCCTGTGCGGGCGGCATCGAGGCGTACAGGGGGAGCACGAGACCATCCGCAGCAATCCGCTCGGTGTTGGGCAGGCTCAGCGCCAAACCGTCCCCGACATAGCACGGCTCGAGATGGATCGGTGCGATCGCAGGGCGCGTGGCCACCCCGCGCTCGGCAAGAGCGGCGCCCACACGATCGCGTTGCGCATGCCCTCCGTTGGCGAAGCGGATCATGAACGACTGGATGTTGGAGCGGCAACCTGGCAATTCCGCAGGCATCCCGATCCCGTCAACAGACCCCAGTTCCTTGCGATAGATTTCCGAGATCACGCGCCTTTTTACCAGCGTGTCGGAAAGGCGCGCGATCTGTCCAATCCCCAAAGCGGCCTGCAGGTCGGTCAGCCGGTAGTTGTAGCCGACTTCAGTAAATCGAGTTCCCTCCAGGCCGTGGTTTCGCAGGGACCGTACCTTTGCCGCCAGCATGGCGTCCCCGGTGAGAAGCATCCCCCCCTCCCCCGTGGTCACCACCTTCCGCGGGTGAAAGGAGAGGCAGGCGGCGCACGAGCCCTTGAACCCACCGATCCGGCTCCCGCGGTACTCGCTGCCGATGGCGCACGCCGCATCCTCGAAAAGCATCACGCGGCGTTCTTGGGCAAGCCGGGCAAACCCATCGAGGTCGCACGGCATCCCAAACTGGTGGACAACCAAGATCGCCTTTGTCCGGGGACTGATCGCCACCTCGGCCAGCGCCGGGGTCATGTTGTAGGTTCTGGGATCCACATCGCAGAACACCGGCTTGGCCCCGCAGTAGGCCACGCAGTTGGCTGTGGCGATCCAGGAAAACGAGGGGACGATCACCTCATCGCCCGGGCCAATCCCCGAGGCGTGGAGCATGAGGTGAAGTGCCGTGGTGCCCGAGGAAACGGCGACCGCATGGGGAGCGCCGCAAAATTCGGCGACGGCCCGTTCGAGAGCCTCGACCTTCGGCCCCTGCATGACCCAGCCGGAACGCACGACCTCCTCCACACAACGGAGGTCGGCCTCCTCGAGTTCCACCTTGGCGATGGGAATTGTCAACGCGGGGCCTCCATGCGAGGGGCGGACTTCAGCCAGTCGTAGAGCGAACGCATCCCCTCGGCGAGGGAAACACGAGTTTTAAACCCAAGTAGATCGCGGGCCTTGGAGGGGTCCCCCACCCTGCGCCCGACCGGACCCACGAGGCGCGCGGGCTGGTACTCCGGCTCGAGATCACGGGCGCCGGTGACCTCCTGGATGATCCGCCAAAGTTCGAGCAGGGTCGTCTCGCGCCCGGTGCAGACGTTGAAGACCTCGTCCGCGGAATCCCCTTGCCATGCTGCGAGGTTCGCGCGGGCGATATCATGGACGTGGACGAAGTCCATGGACTGCTCGCCCTTGCCGAAGATCTTGGGCCGCTGCCCGTCCATCGCGGCGTAGAGCCAGCGGATCATCACCTCGGTGTAGGCGCCGGTGCGGTCCATCCTCGGGCCATAGACATTAAAGTAGCGAAACGCCACGTAGTTAAGGCCGTTCATCTCCGCGAAAGCGCGATACATTTGCTCGTTCGCAACCTTCGCAGCCCCGTAGAGAGTGCGGTTGGCATAGAGGGGATGCGTCTCGCGAATCGGGAACACGTCTGCAAGCCCGTAGACGCTCACTGAGGAGGCGGCCACGAGTTTGCGCGTCTTGTGGCGAAGGCACGCCTCGATCACATTGAGGGTGCCCATCACCATCGAGTCGAGACATTCCCTAGGCCGCTCCACACAAAGCGTGATCCGCATCGCCGCCTGGTGAAACACGCCGTCGCATCCCTGCGTGAGACGGTCCACGAGCGCCGCGTCCCGCACATCGCCCCGGTGGAGTTCCAAGCGCCCCGTAGCGGTGGCGGCGGCGAGGTTCTCCTCTTGCCCGCGGAGAAAGTTGTCGAGCACGCGGACCTTCGCGGCACCCGCGGCGAGAAGCTGGTCGGCGATGTGCGAGCCCACCAGTCCCGCACCCCCGGTCACCAGAAAAGTCGCGCCTTCGATGGGATTCATTATTGATGCTTTCAAATCGAGTTGAATGGGGGTTGATTGAAGGCGAGTGGAACGCATGAACATCCCCGGTGTCAACGGAAACGCTCGTGGTAATCGCAAGGTTTTTACCTGTTCAGGCCAGAACCGTTCAACCGAATGAGATCGAGGTATCCTTCCCCTCTATGATTTCTCAACCCATTGAGCGTCTGAACCGGGAAGCTCGGTCGCGGGGGCTGAACTTCCTCCTGATCGGTGGGCATGCCGTGAACGCTCATGGATATGTTCGGACGACTTTTGACGTGGACCTCCTGATCGCCGACAGCCAGCGTTCCGCATGGAAAATCCTCCTCACGCAGTTGGGTTACACCGTGCGGCATGAAGTGGATGCTTTCGTACAGTTCAATGCGCCCTCCCAAGAGGACTTCGACCTCGATTTGATGGTCGTGGACGAAAAGACCTATGCCAAGCTGTCCGGAAACAGCGTGCGAAAAACTCTCGGCACCACGGAACTTTCGGTACCCGAACCTCTCCACCTCGTCGCCCTGAAGCTCCACGCCCTGCGGGCCGAACATCGCGTCCGCCGGGGAAAAGATTACCAAGACGTTCTCGAAATCATCCGCCGGACAGGGATCAATGCCCAAGGGCAGGAGTTCCAGCAGATTCTCAATCGTTATGCCACCGAAACCATCCGAGACCAACTGCTCCGGGACCTCCAAGACGACCGCAACTGACTGGCTGGAGTTGGATTTGCCAGAGGTCAAATCCGGCGAGGAACCGTTGCCTCATCGTGAGCCTTCATTTGAAGCCATCATGGCCCACGCTCGCATGCTCCTTTCTTGGTGGCG
>CAYZAE010000378.1:0-3059 GCA_964476125.1 uncultured Verrucomicrobiota bacterium
GCGACGGCAGCTGCCCCTGATCCAGGCTCGCCCCCGCCAGCTTGAAGGAGACGTCGCTGACGTTCAGCGAGAAGGTGGAAAAGGGATTCTCCGACGCCACCACTTCCGGCTGCGGCTGCGGAGGAGGCGTCACCGCCGGGGCGACGGCTGCGGCCGTCCCATCCGCCAATCCGTCCTTAAGGACAAGGAACTTCGCCCGTTTTGCTGGCTCGGGGCCCGCGGCCGGTTCAGCAGGAGCCTCGGTCTTCGCGAATTCCGATTTATCCGCCTGCTGCTCCTTCCGACCCGCGCGCTCCACCGGCACTTGCGCCACCGTGCTCAAGGTATCCAGCGACGGCCGAGTCGCATCCGTCGCAAATTCGGTCACGAGAAATCGCTTCTTGGAGTCCACCGACTGTTTCGATTCCTCAGCCAGGGTTCCGGCCCGGGACAGATTCTCGGTTTCCGCCAACGGCTGGAGGGTATAGTCGCGCTTGGCCTGGGTGGAATCCTCCGCCGCCTGGAGCTCAACCGCAGCCACCAGACCGCGCTTGGAGAAATCAAGCGAGTCGACCTGCTTCTCCCGCAGCTCGCGCTCGCCCAGGCCGGACTCGTCCACAACCTGCGCCGTCCCAGCCTCCTGGGCGGCCAGCTCGGTACGGCGATTCATGGGACCGCTCCCGGCCGCACCCGGCACCGCAAACGCGGGCGCTGCTTCGGACGAGGCACGATCAAAGCGCAATCCCAGTTCCAGGGTGTCCCCCATCGCAGGTCGCGCCCCCACAGAGCGATTTAGTGACCGCCCAAGTGCGAGAGACTCGCCCACCGCTTCCTTGCTCTTGGCCACCGGGGTCGAATCATCCGACACGACCAGACCCATCCGAGTGACCGGCGCGGGTGTCTGCGATGCGGGGCTCGCCGGCTGGTTCGCAGTCTGCGCCAGATCCTCCAACGAAACGGGCGCATCCCTCAGATCCTGCAACGAATTCCCCGCCATCCGTCCCCGCGACGGCGGCGTGGTCGGCTCCGCCCCGAAATACACCGCCGGCGATTTGCGGTCTTCGGACTGGGGCGCCGAAGCGACCGGTGGAAGGCCCGGTTGCCCGGCGCTCTGTCCACCCGAGGTCACGGCATACGAGAGAGAAACCGAATCCGCGTCAGAACCAGCGAGGACAATCGGAGCCGAGGTCTCCGAAGCCGGGGTAACCCGCCCGTTCACCTCAATCGCCTCACTCACCTGATTCGCCGACACGGCCGCGATAACCGGAATCGGAGCCGGAGCCGGTGCCGACACAGGAGCCGGGGCCAGAGCCAGATTGTTGGCCTGCGGACCGGCGGGGCCACCAACACCACCCACGCCACCTCCACCACCACCAAAGCCAGCTCCCCCTCCCCCTGATGCTTGGTTGGCCGCTCCACCTCCCAGTCCGCCCGCCATGGATCCCAGGTCTTTTCGCGCCTCATTGAGGCGCTCCGCGCCGCCCGCCCGCTCTCCCCTCGGGAACAGCCCATACCGTTGGGCCAACTGGGGTTCCATGGAGGCCGGTTTCCGCGCCTGAACCGCGCCTCGGCTCTCGGAATCGTCCGCCGCGATCGCCGTTGCGGGCGGCGGCGGAACCATCGCCCCCCCTCCGGCAAGCAGGCGCGGGACGTCCCTATCCTGCGGCGCCGGGTCGGCGAGCCTCCCATCGGTGACGGTGAATCGAAACGAGTCCCCGCCGCCGGCCGCCGGGGTGCCCGGGGTAAAGGCCAGATTGGGGACCACGCCATTGGTCGTGGTTCCCTCCAACAGCCCATTGCGTGCATAAGGCCGGAACGCCCACGTTTCGGGCGCCTTGCTCGACATGGCCAGCACCCGCGAGGTGCTCAGGCGCGGCTGAGCCAGCCAGACCGTGGCCGCTCCCAGGAGCGCAATCAGGCAGGCGGCCAAAGCGAGCCAGGTGCCCGAACCTCGACCCGGCCGCGCGTCCGAACCCGGAAATTCAACCGGCACCACCCGACCGGAAACCGCGGTCGCACCGCCTGCGCCACCCACTCCCGAAGCCTTCTCCTTCTCATCCCCCGCCGGATCACGTAACCGGGCGAGCAGGGCTTCGCGTTTTCCTTCCGCCATCCGGGGAAGAACCGCTGCTGTGGAGGGTTCCGCCGGCTGCGCCACCGCCTCCCGCACCAACGCCAGCGTCTGGCCGATCTCGCGGTGCAACCGGGCCAGGTCTGCGTCCCGCTCAATCAACTCCCGCAGGCTCGCGGCCTCTGCGGCCTCAAGCTCACCCAGCAGGAGCGCCGTGATCCGCACCTCGAGCTCCTCCCTCGGCAGATTGTTGGGATCAGGGTTCATGGTAAAAGGCCGGCCTTCGAAAGCTCGCCGGCAAGGGACTTCAACGCGTGATGCAAAAGGTAACCGACATAGCCCGACTTCAGACCCGTCCGTTCACTGATCTCCTTGTAGCTGAGATTTTCCTGGAACTTCATCTGGACCAACTCCCGGCTCCGGTCGTCGAGCGACTGCAACCCGAGCCGGACCAACCCGATGCCCTCCCACCGCGCCAATTGCTCGTCCGGCAGCGGCTGGGCATCGACCGCATCCTCCTCGACTCCGCCGCGATCCTCCTCCACTGCGGCGGACTGACGAACCATTCGGCTTCCCGCCCGCAGTTCGTTCAGCGCCAGGTTGTGCACCGTGCGGTAGAGCCAACGCCTCGGCTCCCGCACCGTCTCCCGCTGCCCGTGCAGCCGGAGAAACGCTTCCTGGACAAGATCCTCGGCCATCTCTCGATCCCTCGAAAACCGAAGCGCATAGGACAACAGCGGACCCTCCAGAGCCTGAAACAACGCCTCCAGCGTCTCCCCGGCCTGGGGAACAGCGGCACCTTCGTCTGGTCGCTCGGCGGCCATCACCTCGTTCGGGTCGCCTCGCGACCACTCGTCTGGTTCGGTTTCGCTGTCATCCCCGCACGGACTCCGCCGCGCTTCACCCATTCAGACACCCATCCCCGGGATCTCTTAGAAAAAAATTTAACGTCTAGGTCTGGCGTCTGGGGTCTGGCGTCTGGGGTCTGGGGTCTGGGATCTGGGATCTG
>CAYZAE010000379.1:0-3058 GCA_964476125.1 uncultured Verrucomicrobiota bacterium
ATCCACAGTGCCATCAGCTACGCGATCAAGAATGGTCGCAAGAGCGTCACCCTGGTGCACAAGGGCAACATCATGAAGTTCACGGAAGGCGGCTTCCGGGACTGGGGTTACAAGGCGGCGAAGGAGCACTTCGGCGCGGTCGAGATCGATGGCGGTCCGTGGTGCAGGATTCCCGAGGGCAAACCCGGTGCGGGGATCGTGATCAAGGACAGCATCGCCGACATCACCCTGCAGCAGGTGCTGACGCGTCCGACGGATTTCGACGTCATCGCGACGCTGAACCTGAACGGGGATTATCTGAGCGACGCCCTGGCGGCGCAGGTGGGCGGCATCGGCATCGCGCCCGGCGGCAACATCAATTACATCACCGGCCACGCGATCTTCGAGGCCACCCATGGAACGGCGCCGAAGTACGCCGGCAAGGACATGGTGAACCCGGGCTCGGTGGTGCTGAGTGGTGAGATGATGTTGCGTCACCTCGGCTGGATCGAGGCCGCGGACCTGATCCTCAAGGGGCTGAATGGCGCGATTGGCAGCAAGAAGGTGACCTACGACTTCGCGCGGCTCATGGAAGGCGCGACCGAGATCAAGTGCTCGGCGTTCGGCGACAATCTGATCGCCCACATGTAAGCCGGAGTTTGCTGTCCCAGCGTTTTCGAGAAAGCCCTCACCGCGAAGCCGGTGGGGGCTTTTCTGTGTCAACTGGGCAAGGCGCAGTCGGTGGGAGAGCCGATGATGGGGACAGGCTCTCTAAATCCTCTTCACAGCGGTACCTGGAGCCCCTCTGCGATGGCCAACTGCTTCTGCCTGGCATCGAAGGTCAAAAACTCCATCGCACCCAGGTGGAGCGCTGTCGCCACGTGCAACACATCAAATCCCCGATACCCTTCCGTCGTGGTGTATTGGGCCGAAAGTCGTTCCGCAATGCTGGCCACATCGGCCCATTCGATGGGGACAACAATCACCACGCCAGTGGCGATCTCTGATTGGAGCGTGGAAAGGGTCGCGCGGGCGGTCGAGAGATCGTAGCCCTTGCTCGGATCCTTCGAGTGGAGAAAGACCTGCCAGCGAATGGACTGTTTGAATTCAAACAACAGAGGTGATGCCACATGCAAGGACTCCGCCATTTGCTCAAAATGGGCGGCGGCCTGTGGGGAGTTCGCCTGCTGCCGATAGAGTGCGCACAGGAAGGAAGAGTCGGGATAGGCGATCATCCTTCCTCTCCCTCCAATTCGGCTTCACGCATCTCCTTCACCTCCTGCAGGGAGAAAACTCGATCCCCCCACACCTCCTTCAGCCTCGCCATGACGTCGGGTTTGGGAGCTTTGCTCGGAGTCGCGGAGGGCGACCAGGCGGTAAGCTGAGCGAAGGGCCGGCCTCGCTTGACGATTTGCACCGTTTCACCGTGCTCCAACCACGTCGACACGCGACGGAAGTTGTTCCGTAGGTCGGCAACGGTGGCGATTTTCATGATACATTTTGTCTATCAGGAACACTCGTTTGTCAAGGTTCACGGGTGGCAACTGGGGGACAGGCATTTTGGACGGAGGGCTTCATCACTGGGGGACAGGTCTTTGGTCGGGCTAACCAAAAGCCTGTCCCCGTATCGGGGGCGGGGGGGCCGATAGGGGGACAGGCTTTTGGGAGGGGGTACAAGGGGTTGCGTGGCGGCAGGTGTTCCGGAGGGTTGAGGCGTCCCTCGACCACGCTGCTCCGGTTGGCGTCGGGAGGGATTGAGCCCGACCGGGGTCAGGTCTGGCTGGAGGGGGATGATACGCACCGGATGTCGGGGCGGCGGCTACGGCGCAGGGTGCAGTGGGTGACGCCGGGCATGCGGCTGTTTGCGGGCACGGCAGCCTCGAATCTCGCCTATGGCCTGGATCGGCCCGATGCCGACTGGGTGGAAAAGTTCGCGGGCTGGTGCGGGCTGGAGGGGGATCGTCTGGACTTTCCCCTGGGCTTGAGGACGCGGGTCGGCCCGGGTGGGGGAAGACTCTCGGCGGGGGGGGCGAGCGCGGTTGGCGGTGGCGCGGGCGGTGGTGGTCCGGCCGCGGCTCCTGCTGATCGACGATCCGGCGTTTTTACTGGATCCGGCGGCCATCGAGGCGTTGGGGCGGGTGCTCCGCGGGTGGCGCGGAGCGATGGTTTGCGTGGGAACGCGGGATCGGCTGTCCGAGTGGGCGACGGAGGTCTGGCACCTGGAGAGGGGGGAGGTGGCCATCGGGCGGTTGTTGCCGCGCGATGGCCGGGGGGAGGATTTGGGGGGGGGCACTCGGGAGGGCCCCCCGATCCGGCCTCAGTACACGCCTTCGACGATGTTCTTTTCCATGGCGCCGAACGGGCGGACGTCACCGACGCCGTCCCAGGCGTAGGGCGGGCGCGGGGCGCGGCGGATGGCTTCGTCGCGCTCGAGGAAGCGGGGCATGAAGAACTCCTTGGTCAGCGTGGTCAGTTCGACCCGGCCGAACTCGCTGTAATTCACGAGGGCTGCGGTGTCGGCGGGTTTCACCACGCGCAGCACGGCGCGCGGCTGGGGGGCGTAGTAGGTGACGCTGAAGTTGTCTTCGGGCTGCAGGGGGACACTGGCAGCGAGTCCCATGAGCGTGTTGCCGTAGGTCGGGTAGAAGCCGATCCGGCCCTCGAGCAGTTCCTCGACGAGGAATCGGACCTCCTGCGGTTTCATGGAGGTGCCGCCGCAGAACACGCCGCGGATGCCGGCGTCCCACAGGTTCACCTTTTCGGCGAGGGCTTCGAGCAGTTTGGGGGTGGTGAACAGGCCCGTGACCTTGCGGTTTTTGAGGATGGTGGCGGCCTGATCGACGACGTGGGCCATGTAGGCCTTGGCGTGTTCGAACTGCTTGTTCGAGAGCACCTTTTTCACCCAGCGCGGATCGAGGTCGATGAAGTAGCAGGACGAGCCGCGGACGTTGGCGAGGTGTTCGATGGCGAGACGCAGACGGCGGGGGCCGGTGGGTCCCATCATGAGCCAGGCGCCGCCGCGGGGGAAATGGGCGTCGGAGATCTTCTCGCTGAACTCGGAGTAATCGACCTTGTAGTC
>CAYZAE010000380.1:0-3054 GCA_964476125.1 uncultured Verrucomicrobiota bacterium
GCAGCATGCGCGTCCGCGCCTCCGCCGAGGGCGGGGCCGGCCGCTTGTCGAGCAACGGCGTGTCGATGTCGCCGGGCAGCAGGGCGCACGCCCGAATCCCGCGCGGCCGTTCCTCCGCGTTGATCGCCTGGGTCAACCCCAGCAACCCGAACTTGCTCGCCGAATAAGCCGGTCCAGCCTTCGGGCTCGCCTGACGGGCCGCGTCCGAAATCACGTTCACGATCGTGCCGCATCCCCGGACGCGCATCGACGGCAGAAAGGCCTGCACGCACCAGTAGGCACCGTTCAGGTTCGTATCGATGAGATGCCGGTAATCGGACGGCGACAGAACCTCCAGACTGCGCCGCGGCGTATTGGTTCCCGCGGCGTTCACCAGGACGTCCACGGTCCCAAACTGTTTCAGAACCTCGCCGCCCACCCGCGCAACCGCCGTCTCGTCGCCAATGTCGCAAGGCAACACCAGCATGGGAATCGATCCCGCGGGAGCCAGGGAGGCGGTCTCATCGAGCACCTCCCGCCGGCGTCCCAGGATGGCCACCCGCCAACCTTCGCGGGCGAGGGCCAGGGCGGTGGCCCGGCCGACCCCGGAACCGGCACCGGTCACCACCGCCGTGGGCGCCGGGGTCGGGATGGGCTTGGCCGGATTGGCGGGGGATGGGGAGGAATCAGTCATCGGAATGGAATTCGTGGTTGGCTGAACTTGCCTGAACCCTTGGGTCCGCGGCGAGGCGTGAACGTTGGTAAAGACCGGGCCGGTTCGCAACCCCGGTCAACGAACCCGCACCACCTCAAGTTGGGCCAGTTTCGCTCCATTGCCTTCGCCACCCAACGCCACCAGGTGGGAGGTGCCGGCAGTGACCCAGCGATGGAAGAACCGCGGACTCCCCAGTCTCGCCACCACCCGCCAACCCGCGTCGGCGTCCCCCAACTCCAACACATCCCCCGAAAGCCCGCTGGCATACACCTGCCCGCCCAGCGCCATGGCGGAAAAGCCGAAGCCCTTCATCGGTCCGTCCGGCAGGTCGGGGCCCTTCGACCATCGGCCGCTCGCAATGTCGAGCACATCCACCGCCGACGACGTGTCGCCCTCGGCGTCGATGCCGCCGAGGAAGTAGATCCGGCCGTTTGCCGACGCCATGGCCAGAGCCCGACGACGGAAGGGTTGCGGAATCGGTTCCCAGACCGCCCCTGCGTTTCCCAGGTCCAACCGCCACACCGCATCCAGCCATCGGCCGGCGCTGGGCTTCCCCGCCAACTGCCACCCGCCCCCCACGTAGAGCGCGCCATTCTCCACCACAGCGTCGTGACTCGACCGGGGTTCGGGCATCGGCGGCCCGGCCTGCCATTCCGCGGAAGCATTCCTGGAGTCGTAAATCCAGACCGTGGACTTCGAATGCAGATCCGTGGGTTCTCCGCCACGATTCCGCGCCGCCATGCCACCCGCGCGATAGATCTTGGAACCATGCGCGACCAGGGGGGCGCCCTGGGCGGGCTCCACCGGGGCAAGTCGCTCCCAGCTTCCTCCCACCGGCCCGGACCACCGGAGACGATGGAAGGAACCGGAAACCGTCTCGGAAGTGTAATCATGTCGCTCCCCGCGGTGCCCGCCGCACACGTGGATCCAGTCGCCAACCGTCACCGCCCCGAAGCTCGTCACCGCTTCCGGCAGCGGGGCAAGCGTGTGGGAAACCTGGGAACAACCGTCCGGGGAGCCTTCGGATGCCTGGGGATTCATGCTGGGTCGAGGTTCGTCCAGGCCAGCCCACAGCAATGGGCCAACGCGCGCAAGATTCGTGTGAACCACGAATGGTTTCCGTGAACGAACCTGCCTCCGGATAAATTCGTAGACGGCAAGTTAGGCTTGCACGTTGGAAACGAATTCAATCCATTAGCAAAAATCAGTGCGCAATCCGGGGTCGCAGCATACGGAACGAAGGCCACGCGCGACCCTGGCCATGGTGCCACTGACGGAGTGGGAGATTCCACGGCGGCGGACTGCGAGAGCCGCGCGGAACGAACAATCCAGGGAATCGTCGCAAGGAGTCATCACCCATGCTTTGTTGGACCGACCAATTTGCCACCGGCTCGCCGCTGATCGATGCCCAGCACCGGATCCTGATCGATCAGGTCAATCGCCTGGGGGAATATCTTCAAAGTCCGCCCATCAATCGGACGACCTGCGATGAGCTGATGAACGTCCTCAGCTCCTACGTGGCCACGCATTTCAAGTTCGAGGAGGAATGCATGCAGAGCCACCGCTGCCCGGCGCACGACCGGAACAAGCTGGCCCACGCCGCGTTCATCCAGATCTTTGCCAGCTACAAGGCCCGCTACGGCGAGGAGGGACCGAAAGTCGAACTGCTCCAATCCCTCCACAGCGCCGCCTCGACCTGGATCCGGAACCATATCCTGTCGGTCGACACCCAGCTGCGTCCCTGCGTGCCCAGGGCCAATTGAGATCAACAACCCGGAGATGGGGCCCAATCACTCCGCTCCGAGACCGGAGCCTCCCGGCACTTTTCCCCAGACCAACCGCTGCAGCCGGGCCGTGTACTTCACCGGATCCAGGGCCGGCCCGATCAGCACCGCCACCGGTTCCGGGGCGAACTTGGCCGGATACTCATCGATCAGGAAGTGGCCGAAAACGGACTGGAAAAGAAAAATGCGATCGCCCTGGCCCGTGAACCGCACGAATCCCTTCGCGCGAACGACTTCGCGGCGATCGAGGTCCCGCAGAAACTCCTCGAACTCCCGTCGTCCCAGCGCCAGCGGAAAGCGGAAGGTGACGCTTCGGTATCTCAGGTGCTCGTGGGAGGTGGCCACCCCGGCGCCGCGCTCCGCCGGGAGTTCCCGAATCGGCGGTTCGTTCGCGATCAACTCCGCCAACCCGGGCGGATTCGCCGGCAAGCGGCGCATCCGGACGCCGGGATGAAGGGATCGCCCAGTCGCCTCAAGGCGTACGGTCACCTCCTCCGGCACGACGTCACACTTCGAAATCAGGATCCAATCCGCGAACCGCATCTGGTCCCGCAACAGCGGCCAGTGTCCCGCATC
>CAYZAE010000381.1:0-3043 GCA_964476125.1 uncultured Verrucomicrobiota bacterium
CGTGCCCCGCACATTGGCGAAGCAGGAAGTCCGTACGCCTCGTGCTGTCTTCCACGATCAGGATGCGCATAGGGATAAATAATGCCGTGGTGTGAAAGTCTCAAACTATCGCCTGATTTTCTTCGAGCCGAGCCTCGGCAGCCTGGAACTCTCGCAGGGCATAGGGATCCCGGCCGGATGCGGCGGCGAAGTATTCATCGATGCACTTGTAGGCTTCCTCACTCCGCCCGAGGTGGAGCAGGGCGAGCGCGCGATGGTAGTGAATTCGCCAGATCTTCCGCGCATCGACCCCACGGAGAACATCCAGCGCCTCGTCCCACTGCCCCAGCCCGTGATAGCCAACGGCGAAGGTGTTGAAAGCGCATGCCCGCCCCCGATCGTCGGTCGCGCCTTCCAGGATGGATTGGGCAACCCGGAGACCCGCCCGCCACCGGCCGAGGCGAAAGAGGGCGCGCGCACGGACGTAAAGCAGACCCTGAGGCAGTTTCGCGCCCGCGAGAGCCTCCTTTTGCTTTCGGGCGAGCACGCCAAGCACGGTCTGCCACGCTTCACCGTACTCCGCGAGCTCCAGCGCGTGGTCCAGTTCCTCGGCAGAACCGTTCCGTAGAAGTTCTCGGGCCACTCCCCGGGGATCGTTCCATGAGCGGCGGGCCACGGGATCCCCGTTTTGCATTGCCGCCCACATCTGCAGGGCCGTCGGGGCCGGGACGATTTCGTGGTAGACGCCGAGCAAAGCGAGGAGGCTCCGCGCTTCATGGCGCAGGTCGCGGAGGCAGGCGTCGAGGCCCGCGCCGTCGCCAGGCCGCAGCACGGAGGTGGTCTGAAGGCTCAAGAGTCGACCCTCGATTTCGCCGGGGCATTCGAGCAGTCCCACGGTGTTGTATCCCTGGCGCTCGCGGACCCAGCGGCGGGCCTCCCCATAACGCGTGGGCACATGTCCGAGAAAGGCCATGGCCAGCACTGATACGTGGGTGGGATTCGCCACATGGGGACCGGCAGGAATAATCGCCTGGAGGCGATACTGGACGTCCTCCTCCATCCAGACGAATCTCTCCCATCCTCCGTCGGTGCACCACTCGACCGCCGGACCAACGGTTCGGAGGAGATGGTTGAAGGACTCGTCCCTAAAACGCTCCAGCAGGTCTTTCTGCGAGTCGCGCGCCACCTCGATCGCCCCCACGGGGACTGGCGCATCCTCGTCGGCAAGGTTCGGGGTCAACGCATCCGCCCCAAGATCCGTGGAGTCGAACTTCTCAGGACGGCTCCAGTAAAACTCCCGCACTCGACAGGCAAACCGATCGGGATCCTCCAGCCCAAACTCCGATCCGATGACCTCAAGCACAAGCGGGGCAACACCACACAGGATGACAACGAAACCGCCCACCTCTTCCTCGGTGAGGTCTCGGGTGATCAAATGCTCATGACGGTGCTGAAGACATCCATTGACGTATTCGAGACGACCCCCACGGTGCTGCTCGTTGACATCCTTAAGCTGGGCATGAAGTTTCGGATCGAAGTTTTCGTTGGGGCCACACCCGAGCCCAACACCACCCACGAGCAGCCACCTACTCCGCGGAGGCGCTATCGTGATGAAACCTAACCAGGATCGGCCTAGCTTCTGGTTCAGGAAGAAGTAGGTAGTTGGGTCCTCACAGTGAATGTTGTCGGCTCCACAGATTTTGCGAAGGTGCTGGCGGAGAAGCGCGGTCTGGCGTCGTGCGAAGAGCTCTGCCTTGCGCTCCTCCTCACCACGGATGCATTCGAGGGCTTCATCAAGGTTCTTGGTGCGCGGTTCCGTGCAGGACAGAGTTTTCATTTTGAAGAAAGGTTGGGGTGGAAAAGTGAGCGATGACCAGCATGGGAAACCCCCTCAGACATTTACGGTCCAAGGCGCGGAAGATGACCGCCGATTTTCTCACGCAAAGCCGCGAAGCCGCAAAAATCCACGATCCCAGCGATGGGGGCTGAATACGGAGAGGCCGCATCGGGCCGCGTATTCAGCCTTCGATTCTGCCTTTGCGGCCTTGCGACTTTGCGTGAGTAATCCGAACCTCCTGCTCCCTTTAGTGTGCTTCGTGTGTTTCGTGGTAAATCTCCGCGCTTGAAGCGCGATGCGGGGCGGCGTCAGAGTGGCGGCGATGCGACGGACCCGGATCGGCATTCCCACCCCACACGCGCGCCCCCCGCTGGAGCGGATGCTCCGCATCCACACCCAGCTCAGGGACGGGGGGAAGGTCAACTGCAGCACCCTGGCAAAGGATCTCGAGGTCTGCACGAAGACCGTCCAGCGCGACATTGATTTCATGCGGGACCGCCTGGGGCTTCCCATCGAGTACGACGCCCAGGAGTTCGCCTACCACTACACGGAGCCCGTGGACCAGTTCCCGACGGTGAAGGTCACCGAGGGGGAACTCGTGGCGCTGTTCGTGGCGCGCAAGGCGGTGACCCAGTACCACGGGACCCCCTTCGCCCGTCCTCTCCGCGCGGCGTTCGAGAAGATCACCCAGGGGCTCACCGAGCACCTGTCCTTTTCATGGGGCGAACTCGATTCGGCGATCTCCTTCCGCTCCATCGGTATCCCGAAGGAGGACCTCGACCTTTTTGAGAAGCTGAGCCAGGCGACCCTGAAGTCGAGGGAGGTGACCTTCGATTACCGGAAGCTGAGGAGCGCCGCGCACGAACCCCGTCGCATCCAGCCCTACCACCTGGCGTGCATTGACCACCAGTGGTACCTCGTGGCCCACGACCTCGACCGGTCGGCGCTGCGGAACTTCGTCCTCACCCGGATCAAGAACGTGCGGGTGCTCAACGCCAAGTTCACGCGCGCAGCGGACTTCTCCATCGAGAAGTATCTCCACGACAGCTTTGGGATCTTCAAGAGCTTCGAGAAACCGCAGGAGATTCGGGTCCGGTTCGATGCTTTCGCGGCCCAGCTCGTCCGCGAGCGGGAGTGGCACTCCTCCCAGAAGCTCAAGGAACTCCCCGAGGGGCGGCTGGAGCTGACCCTCACGCTGGAGAACCTGCAGGAGATCGAGCGCTGGGT
>CAYZAE010000382.1:0-2893 GCA_964476125.1 uncultured Verrucomicrobiota bacterium
CGACTGGATCGCCGATGTTCCAACCGCCGAAAGCAGGAGTTGGTCGCCGTTCTGGGGAGCAATGGGGTCGCGTCTAAATTGTTGACAATTCCCGGCCATCGCCCGGCGGCTGCGGGGGAGGCCATTCCACCCTCCGCAGCTTTCGGAGGCGCGGGGACTCAGGCACAACGACAAGGCGATCGAAGGTTCGACTTCATCCCGCGGGCTTGGGAGGCTGCGGGGCACGGTCGGCATCGTTGAACCCGCTTATGTCCAGTACTCCGTCCCAACTTTTCTCCCCCCTCCGCATCAAAGACGTCACTTTGCACAACCGCATTGGCGTGCCGCCGATGTGCCAGTACTCGGCGGATGAGGGCCTGATCAACGACTGGCATCGCGCGCATCTGGCCGGCCTGGCACGGGGCGGTGCCGGACTGGTGGTGGTGGAGGCGACCGCGGTGGCTCCGGAGGGACGCATTTCGCCCGGTTGCACCGGGATTTGGAACGATGCGCAGGCGGAGGCTTTTGCGCCGGTGGCGGCGTCGATTGAAAAGGCCGGGGCGGTGCCGGGCATTCAGATCGCCCACGCCGGACGCAAAGCCAGCGCCAACCGGCCCTGGGAAGGCGATGATCACATGCCGGAGAGCGATCCCCGGGCCTGGCCCACCATCGCACCATCAGCCGTGGCCTTCGGGGCGAACCTGCCGCGTGTTCCGCGGGAGATGACCCTGGAGGACATCGCCCGGGTGAAGTCAGAATTCGTCGCGGCAGCGATCCGCGCCCGCGACGTTGGATTCCGCTGGCTGGAACTGCACTTCGCCCATGGTTACCTGGGGCAGAGCTTTTTCTCGGTGCATTCCAATCAGCGGAAGGACGCGTACGGCGGAAGTCTCGAGAACCGCTGCCGGTTTCTCCTGGAGACCCTGGCGGCCGTGCGCGAGGTCTGGCCCGAGCGACTGCCCCTCACCGCGCGGTTCGGGGTGATCGAGTTCGATGGCCGCGACGAGGAGACACTGTGCGAGTCCATCGAACTCGCCCGTGGCTTCAAGCGCGGGGGACTCGATCTGCTCAGCGTTTCCATCGGGTTTTCAACGCCCGCGGCGAAGATCCCGTGGGGGCCGGCGTTTCTGGTCCCCATCGCGGGTCGGGTGCGCCGTGAGACAGGTCTGCTCGTGGCATCGTCGTGGGGCATCGATCATCCCCATCTTGCGGAAGACGCGGTCGCGTCCGGGAATCTGGATCAGGTCCTCGCGGGGCGAGCCCATCTCGCGAATCCGCACTGGCCTTATCGCGCCGCCCTGGAGCTTAAGGTGGATCGGGCGGCCTGGGTGCTGCCCGCGCCGTATGCGCACTGGCTGGAGCGGTACCGTTCGTGAGTGGAACGTCCACTGCCTTCAGAGCAAGCGCGCGTCGAAGGAAAACGGCTCCGGTTTGCCGAGGGCGATCCTCCGGAAGTCGGGATGGAGCGGGTTGAGGAGGTAGTTGGCTTCGGCACGGATGATCGCGCTTGGCAACTCCAACACTGCCGAGCGCTCCCCGCGAACCCATTGATCCCCGGTCGCCTTCGTTACAGGCGAGGGGGGTTCTTCGGTCCAGTCGACGGGGAGCAGACCGTGATCAACGGTTTCCACCAGCGCCCCGTCAAACTCCAAGGGGATCGCCACATATCGGAAACTCACTGGCGGGGTGAGATGAACGAGGGTTTCCAATGCGGCCAGGGACAGGGTGCTGCTGGTGTACACAATCCGGATGCCACGCGAATTCCAACGGCCGCCGTAGAGCCACGCCCCCTCGCCATCAAAGGCCGTGGCGGCATGAGACGCCCTGACGATGCGCCAAGCCCGCGGCATCAGGATCAGGAGTAGACACCGTACTCGATCCGACCCAGGAGGTCCTCCACCTCCCGGGCTCCCACCTCCGTCTCGGCATACTCCAAGGGAACCGAGCCGCCCAATCCGACCTGCGGCGACATCAGCCAGCACCGGCCGCTCTCAAGCGACTCCATCACCGTGGCTGCCCGGCCCAGCAAACGGGCAAACCGGACCACCCGGTCGGACTCGGCGGCATCCAACCGCCCCGCGAGCTTTCGTCGGTGCAGCGTTGCCTTGGAAATGCCCAGCATGGGAACCAGGCGATCCATGGGAAGATCAAGACTGCTCCGCAGGGCATCAAGTTCGTGCACCGGAAGTCCTTCCTTGAGCGACCGGACGAGCACGGACGCCGGAAGGTCCTTGATCCCCTCCCCCCCACCCCTCACGCAGGTGCCGACAATTCCCCCGACTTCCCCGCCCGCTTTCTTCTGCCCTAGACCGGAGCGTGATGATCCTCCCGCACCTCGACCGACTTCTCTTCTGGCTTTCGATGCGGCTGGTGTTGGCTTCATCTGCGACGTTTCCTAGTCTCGTTTGCAACCAAGGTCAAGCAGCCAGCAGGGGACGCCCGCGGGTCGAGGGTCGAGGGTCGAGGGTCGAGGGTCGCGGGTCGTGGGTCGAAGGTGGGTCACCGTGCCTCCCGAAGTTGTTGGTAGCGGTTGTCGCGCTGCGACAACCCCTGGAGTTTGGCCATTTTCAGGCGTCGCGGAGCGACAGGAGGATGGTAGCCGTGGGCAACGCCCACGGTTTGCATGGGTTTTTAGACTGGGTCCAGGGGCTGAAGCCCCTGGCTACCATCGTCCCGTCGCTCCGCGACTTTTGTGCGTAGGCGAAAATGGCCAATCTCCAGCGGTTGTCGCGCTGCGACAAGCCCTGGAGTTCGGCCATTTTCAGGCGTCGCGGAGCGACAGGAGGATGGTAGCCGTGGGCAACGCCCACGGTTTGCATGGTTTTTTGGTTGGCGTCGCGGAGCGACGTTGGACCCTTAAGGGAGATAGAGGCGAATCCAAGGGTTCATGAGGAATTGCAGGCAATCGATTCCG
>CAYZAE010000383.1:0-1171 GCA_964476125.1 uncultured Verrucomicrobiota bacterium
TTGCCTATTCGCTGGATCCTTGATCCGTTTGATGGAGGACATTGCGCAAAGACATTCTCCAGCCCGCGCCTACAAATTCCGTTTCCGCCAATTCATGAAAGCGCCCCGACTTCATTCATCTTACGCCTGGCTCCTCGCGAGTCTCCTCGTACCCATCACGGTCTGTGCGGCCGTTCCCGACAAAATTCCCTTCCAGGGCCGCGTCCTGGCGGCCGGGATTCCCTTCCAGGGCACAGGTCAGTTCAAGTTCGCTCTGGTCAATGCGGATGGGTCGCAAACCTACTGGCGCAACAGCGTGGATGTCGCCCCCGCCGATGGGGTGCCCGACACCGCAGTCAGTTTACCGGTAGTCAAGGGGCTGTACTCGGTCCTCTTGGGGGACACGTCCGTACCCAATATGGCCGGGAACCTCACCCCCAGCACCGTGTCCAGCGGCGATGCCCGGCTGCGGGTCTGGTTCAACGACGGCGTTCGCGGTTTCCAACTCCTGGCCCCGGACCAACCCCTGGCCTCCGTTCCCTACGCGCTGACGGCTGCGAGCTTGGTCGACAATCCGGTGTTCAACGGGAGCGTCGGCATCGGCATCAACGCACCCACGGCACCTCTGGATGTCGCCGGCCGGATCAACGCGGCCAGTATCAGTCTGGGAGGTTACAGCGCCCTGGACATGCCGGGCTCGGCGAACGTCTTCGTCGGAAATGCGGGCAGCCCGTTGACAGCATCCATTAACTCCACCGGGTTAGGCTGGGGAGCTTTGGAACTGTTGTCCGAAGGCAACAACAACACGGCGGTCGGCGCTTACGCCCTTCCCGCAGCGACTAGAGGAAGCGAGAACACGGCGGTAGGTGTGGCCAGCCTTTACGCGACCACCAAGGGAAATGGAAACACTGCCATTGGACACGAGGCACTCCATGACAACACCACCGGCGGCGGCAACATCGCGGTGGGCTGGAATGCAGGCCGGAAACTCACGACCGGAAGTGACAACATCGCGATTGGAAATCCCGGGGTTGCCGGGGAATCCAGCACGATCCGGATCGGGACCCCGGAAGTCCATCAAACCACCCATCTGGCAGGGACAGTGAAAGCGGCGCGGTTTGAAGGGGATGGGAGTGGACTGACCCAGGTGCCGGGGACAATGCAGACCACGAGCACAGTCGTGGCCTGGGGA
>CAYZAE010000383.1:1271-2865 GCA_964476125.1 uncultured Verrucomicrobiota bacterium
GGGTTGAGCGGCGTCTCGGCCATCGCGGCGGGCGATTTCCACACGGTTGCCATCAGGCCATCACCGCAAATTCCCAGCAACCTCCTCGTCTCCGGCACCGTCTCCGCCCAAGCCTTCTTCACCACCAGCGATCGCGAGGCGAAACAACAAATCACCCCGGTCGACCCAGAGGCCGTCCTCGCCAAGGTGGCGCAACTGCCCCTCTCCGAGTGGAGCTTCAAATCAGCCCCCACCACACGGCACCTCGGTCCCATGGCCCAGGATTTCCGCGCCGCCTTCGGCCTCGGCCCCGACGACCGCCACATCGCCACCGTCGACGCCGACGGCGTCGCACTCGCGGCGATCCAAGGATTGCATCGCGAGGTCCGCGGGTTGCATCGCGAGGTCGGAGGGTTGCGGGACGCACTGAAAAGCAAGAATCAGGAGATCGAAGAACTTCGGCATCTGTTAAGCGAAGTCCGCGCTCTCCTCGATCGTGGAGAGGGGGGTGTCCCAAAAACTGAACACACGTTGGAACCTTGATCCGCACGAAGGAGCGCGCGAAGGACACGGAGAGAATGTGGGGAGGGCGATTCCACGGGGCAATGGGGTCGAGTCTCGACATTCGACAAATGACGGATTCGTTGAGGATCTCCATCCACCAAGTTTGCCCACGCGGGTCCCCAAGCCGCGGCCACAGCCCCTCCCCGGGGGAACCACCCCTGCGACACCACGATGGCGGTGTTCTGGACTGCAGCGGCACCGACGCCGCTCTTCGCCTTGTGGCCACGCTCCTGCCGAGAAGTGGTTTCTGACGACAGGTTCACGCCATCGGCAGGCGGTTCGGGGTCTGCTCAACGAGTTCAAGGGATAGCGCACCTCGGCGGGCTATCCCTCGCTCGTTCCTTTGACCGGCTACTGCTCACGTCGCGCTTGGAGCCGCGGGGCCGCCGGCCTACAACAGGGACATCATCCCCATCAGGGCCGCTACCGCTCGCGGATGGCCCGATAAACTCGGGGCTCACCGTTCGTGGCACTCCTGTCGGATGCATAGCCCCGGCGATCGCTGGCAATGAAGTTGGTGACCGTTCGCCAGGAATTGAAATCGGCCGTCGACTGCACGGTGTACTGCTTCCCGATTTCACAACTGACCGCGAGGTGGAAACCCGTGTCGGGCAGCCACCGAACAGGATCAACGTAGGTCTTCGGCGCGGTGTATCCGGACATCCGCCGGGAGCCATCGTTCGGTCCATTCATCGTCGCCCAGCCCGAGCGCGTGGGTGGGATGCGGCCGTCGAGGCAGGTCACCGAGGGGTGATCGCTCAGGACTATGACGGAAGCCGGCGATTCGATCACGGCCACTCATTCTCCTGCCTCGAAGGTCGTGCGATTTGTTTATCATCGGAAGAGACGGGGTCCAAGGTTTCAGATTCCGGAACGTCCATGTTTTTCCCCCTCCCAGTTCACCACGGCCTCCGCTGTATCGGGAAGACGTGGTTCGCCGACCCCACACCCACGACCGGCACCACGACGGCGCCACTCCGCGACCGAGATCGAACGCATCGTCCCGGAGTGGCGCCAAGGTACGCGCCGCCAGAGGAATCTCCCAGCCCGA
>CAYZAE010000384.1:0-2865 GCA_964476125.1 uncultured Verrucomicrobiota bacterium
GCTCCATCACCCGGTTCCTTCGAAAACGATTCGCCTTCCTCCTCTGGCCCGTCGACCGACTGCACACCGTCGTCCAGAATGCCCTCAACACCGGCCGGGATCCTCATGTCGTCGTCTCGGATTCCTCGGGAGGCCGATTCACGCCCACCATCTCGCGCCTCGGAATGCGTTCGATCAAAAAACTCAAGGTCGACGGCCACGGCTTCGAAACCTTCGAACTCGAGAACGGCCAGTGAGGCACCCTCGCCGATTCACCCGAGGCGAACCCAAAGCGACGCCGCCCCCAGCCGGTCCTGGGAATCCCGGGACTCCCAAGGGAATTCCCGACGAACGCCGTGCCAACCACCGAGATCCTCCGCGCACTCCCGTCCGCGCTGTGGACTGGGAGCGCCGGCGTCTCGCCGGCCTGTTCCTCACCCCTTTTCCCCTCTTCACTCCCTGGCCGGCGGGACGCCGGCGCTCCCAGGGTCATTGCCGCCTCCCTCCGCCGCCAGAGAGCGCCACGCTTCGATCTGGGAGATGCCCGAGAACGGAGCGCAGGCCCCGTCGAGCAGACGATCACAGTGGTCCGCCACTTTTCGATACGGGAGGCGGATTCCCACCGCACTCGCGGGCCGGAATGGCTCAGCCAGGGACTGTTCAAGGCTGGCTTGGGTGGCGGTCTTCTTCGCAAGGGTGATGTAGAGGCACCCTCGACGACGGGCTTTGAGAAAGGGCCCGACTTTGCTGCCGTCGTGGCCATAGACCACATCCCAGTGCGTGCCGACGCTATGGTTCAGGTAAATCAGGGGCGGTAGCGCGTCCGCGAAGAGACTCAGATCCACCAGCCCTTTCCCTTCGACAGACACCCACCAGTGCCTGGCGATTTTGTGGAGGCGGTCGTTGGCCGCGGAACCGGCGGGGCTCGGAGTGATGAGGTAGGCCTCGCCACCCCGGTGGGTCACCCCACACCCGCGACGCATGAGCACGGCCGATGTTATCAGGGCATGAGCGGTGCACTGAATATTGACCGGCATCTGCCGAACCGGGCTACCCGCTCCGAAATTGGCGAGAAGGTTCTCCGGAACAGGACACGGGTCGTTGGTCCAAAGCAGGAAGTTCAACTCCGCCTTCAACCGCACCACATCCTGCTGGCTTGGGAGTGTTCGGTGCATGGTGTGTGCTCTTGGGAGAGCTGACTGGGGATCCGGTGGAAACGCGGTCCGTCGCGCCATTGAGCTGGCCTGACCTCGGGAAGAGCGAGACTGAATCACTTCCCCGGTGGAATTCCTTGTCCTGGCTGCCTCGATTCAGCCGGACGCCGGACGAGGAACACCCCCTCGACGTGAGGGACACCTACCTGTCGAACAACATCCGGGAGGAGCTCCAACCGCTGGACGTTGAACCACGGCCGGACGGCGGAGTTCCACGAAGACTCTACACGGGGCTCAACCCGGACCGGACCGGGGCGGCGGGCACAGGAGAATTGTGGCGTTCCAACACGAGGTAGTTCTCCCAGAGGCGCCCCATGTCATCCCGGAGGGGCGGGGGTTGGAATGCGTTCAGCAGCGCGTTGCGAATACCCAGGTCGAGGAAGAAGACCTTCCGCGATTTGGCGACCTCCTTGCGCAGGTTGCGGCTGAAGCCGCCCAGGCGCCGGAGGATGTACGCGCCTTCCAGCAGCCCCAGATAGCGGTCGACCGTCTTCACGTCCATTCGCGTGGATGTCGCCAGCTCGTGCAGCGACACCTCAAATCCAATCTGGACATTCAGGGCGTCAGACGCCCCAAGCCTTGGCAAGGCTTGCCACGTTTCACGTGCGCTTGCCACGTTTCACGTGGTGACGCCCGATTCCGATTCTGAAGCCCCCTTCGTACGAATGACGGAATCGACCAGCTTCCGGCCAGCCCCTGATTTAAGGAACTTTTCGTGCCCTCTCGCCTCCGAGTACGAGGGGAATTCGCGACGGTAGCAGACCAGAAATTCGCCATGAAACCGGCGGGTCGAAGGACTTTGACGGCGCCGATGCTCACCGAGCCGACGGTCGAGATCCTCGGTCATCCCCACATACCGCTCCCCTTGCTCAAACTCGATGACGTACACAACGACGTTCATGATCGCGGTTGCTCCTCCTGGGCTTCACGCAGGGGAACCGTCGACACGGTTTTCCCGCATCTTGAAACAGCAATCGGGCGACTACCTCCTTCGGAAAAAGAAATTGGAGCGAGAGAAGGGATTCGAACCCTCGACATTCACCTTGGCAAGGTGACGCTCTACCAGGCTGAGCTACTCTCGCTCCCGAACCGTTGCAGCAGCGCAACAGCGCGGACAAATTGGGACATGGGCGTTCCGAATGCAAGAGCCCATTTTGACGGAGTTCGAAGCCAAAGCCGCCCTACAGATCCGCCAACAGCTGCTCCAGCTCGGCCTGCGGTCCCTCGTGATGCTGGGCCACCGCCAGCTCAAGCCCACGCTCGAAGGCCGCCCGCGCGCCCGCCTTGTCCCCGGTCGCCAAAAAACACCGGCCCAGAAGAATCTGAACCACCATCCAGTCCGGCTTCCGCGCGAGCGCCGACTCAAACTGCGCCCGGGCCTCGTCGAATTTCAACGCGTCAAACAACGCCTTGGCGTAGCTGAACCGCGCCAGGTCATTCCCGGGCTGGGCCTCCACCACCTTCCGCCAGCGCTCGATCGTTTCCGCATTCATGACTTGAGACTCCTGCGATCCACGTTTCCGCCGCCTCAGGCCGGCCGCACAAGCAGTTCCTCGATCACCGCCCGCGCCGGCTGCGCGATCACAAACAGCACGCACGCGGCGACGTCCTCCGGCTGCAGCATGCGCGTCCGCGCCTCCGCCGAGGGCGGGGCCGGCCGCTTGTCGAGCAA
>CAYZAE010000385.1:0-378 GCA_964476125.1 uncultured Verrucomicrobiota bacterium
TGCAAAGCATGTCGGAGGACGGAACCTCCCGTCGCTTTACTTTTCACGACTTTTTCGCACGGTCATCAGCCGTCTCTCTTCGCCTAAAGGACCTGGGGGTCGGCCCGAAGGACACGGCCATTCTCGTGTTGCCTCAGGACGCTGAGCTTCTCTTCGCAATTACCGGGTGCATCCAGGCGGGCATTGTCCCAACGGTGCTGGCCTATCCGAACTTCAAGCTCGACCCAGGCCATTACCAGGCTTCGCTCACTCATTTGGTCGATTATCTCAGGGCACGGGTGATTCTTGTCTCGAAGAAGTTATCACCACAGATACTTGAGCTGATTGCCAAGGTGGCCGAGGGGCATGCAGGCACCCACATTCTGGCCATTGAAGATG
>CAYZAE010000385.1:388-2859 GCA_964476125.1 uncultured Verrucomicrobiota bacterium
ATGGATGGCACTTCCATACCCATGTTTGATTGCGATATCTCCCCTCACGAGGTCGCATTCCTGCAGCATTCCTCGGGGACGACCGGCATGCGCAAGGGGGTATCCATCACCCATGAGATGTGCCTGAACCAGATCCGCCATTACTCGAAGGCCATTCAGGTCCGACCCGAAGACGGCGTGGTTTCGTGGCTCCCCCTCTACCATGACATGGGTTTGCTCGCGTGCTTCTGGTTACCCCTTTTGAACGGTATCCGACTTGCGCAGATGAGTCCCTCCTATTGGGTCCTTCACCCCGAAGAAGTCCTGATCCAACTCTTCCAGCAGAAGGGAACCCTGGCATGGTTCCCGAACTTCGCGTTTTCCTTCCTCGCCCGGCGAGTGGCGGATGAGTCCCTTCCAAAGGGCTTCGACCTCTCCCACGTCCGCGCATTCGTGAATTGCTCCGAACCCGTGCTTGCGGGGAGTTTCAAGGCGTTCGCCGAGCGTTTTCAAAGGCACGGCGTCACCCCGTCGATGCTCCATGTCTCTTTCGCCCTCGCCGAGAATACTTTTGCCGCCACGCAGACGCCAATAGGAAATGCGCCAAGGCATGATCTCGTGGATCGAAAATCGCTCCAGGAAAAGCACGTGGCCATTCCCGTCAACGGTGATGCCCCATCCCTCACCCTCGTATCTTGTGGCGTCACCATTGACGGAACCGACGTAAGGATCGTCGATCACAGGGGAGAAGCTCTCCCTTCGCGACACATTGGTCAGATTCTACTCCGCGGCGACTCATTGATGCGGGGCTACTACCGGCGACCTGAGCTTTCGCAGGGGATCTTCCGCGACGGTTGGTACCAAACCGGCGATCTTGGCTACCTTGCCGACGAGCATCTGTTCGTCATCGGGAGAGAGAAGGACATCATCATCGTCGGGGGCAAGAACCTCTATCCGCAGGACATCGAGGCCCTTGTGTCAGAATGCGAGGGAATCCAGGCGGGGCGCACCCTGGCCATTGGCGTCCCGAACGAGGCCCTCGGAACCGAGGACATTTGTATTGTTGCCGAACGCAAGCGCTCGCATACTCCCGGGGATGATTTTCAGCTCAAATGCCACATCCGGAAGGCGATTTACGAGGCGCTGGACGTGTCTCCACGGCATGTTTTCGTTGTGGAACCTCGGTGGCTGATCAAAAGCACTTCCGGTAAGATCGCTCGCCAACTCAACAAGGAAAAGGTGCTCACCAACCTGCTGGACGGTGGCCTCTCCCGCCCCCCGCAATCCCCCGTATGAACATCACTGATCTCGTTAACAAGTTTTTGCAGGAAGAGATGTTGATCACTCAGGAAGAGCGGGTAACTGAAGACACCCCCCTGGTTTCCGGCGGCCTAGTTGATTCGTTTACTCTGGTCGCCCTCCTCGAACACATCGAGCGCGCCACAAACATTCGCATCCCTCGCCAACACCTGACGAAGGAAGACCTGGATACCATCCGTTCCATCGAGTCTGTGATTAATCTCTCGCAGCGAAAGGAGTGACCAAATGGACATGGCCCGCCGAGTCCCACTGCAAGCCAAGTTCCGCTACATATTCAACTATGTGGCTCTGGGACTGATGGGACTTTTCCCCATTCCCCAGTTTCGGCCTTTCATGCTTCGACTGCTGGGCGCACGCGTCGGGCGCGGCGTACTTTTGAGCCCGGTGCAGTTCTTTGACTACTGGTATGCCGGCTTTCGCCACCTTGAAATGGGGGACCATTGTCACATTGCCAGTGGAGCCCTGCTGGACCTCAGGGAAAAGATCACTCTGGAACGACATGTCACGATTGCCGAGCGCACCATCATTCTCACGCACTCCAACGTCGGTGAAATCGGCCACCCCCTCCAGAAGGAATTTCCCACGGTCATCGGGCCGGTACACGTCAAGGAAGGTAGTTTCGTCGGGGCTGGGTGCATCGTGCTGCCCGGTGTCACCATTGGCCCCCGTTCCTGCGTGATGGCCGGGAGTATTGTTTCAAGAAACGTTCCACCGGATACCCTGGTGGGCGGGAGCCCGATGCGCGTGATTCGCCGCCTCAAAGTCGGACAGGGCTAGTGGCTCTCGCACGCGACGGCTTCGCTCTTGAGCCGGGCTCCCGGGTCTGCGACATACAGGGTTCGTGAAAACCCAAGATCCCCTTTCCCGCGCGGCGTTTGAAACCGTCCTCGATGCCGCGTCGGTGGACGCCTTTGCCGCCCTCTCCGGCGACCGCAACCCGATCCACATGGATGCGGCGAGCGCGGCGGCACTCGGTTTCGATGGCCGCGTCGTCCACGGGATGCTCTTGTCCGCCCTCGTCTCCCGCCTCGTCGGCGAGCACCTCCCTGGGGGAAACGTTCTTCTCCTTTCGGTGAAGATCGGATTCCACAAACCCGCGCTCGCGGGCGACCGCGTCCGCGTGGAAGGCGAGATCGTCTCCGAGTCCCACTCGACCCGTGCGATCGAGATCA
>CAYZAE010000386.1:0-2823 GCA_964476125.1 uncultured Verrucomicrobiota bacterium
AGCCGGCCAGTCCGACGAGGGTCTCCGGCTTCTTCCACCCCCGCTCGACCAGCCAACGGCAACCCAGCGCGGCCTGCGTGATGAGAATCGTCTGAACGCCCACCCGGAAATATGCTGCGAAAGAGACCCCCGCCCAGATGGCGGACCAGAGGCGGTCGCGCGGTCGCCCGTGACCGAGGTACCTCACCATAAACCCAAGGGAAACGAGCGACGCCATGCGCGCGGGCAGGTCGTGGGAGGCAAAACGGTCATGCCCGAGGATCGCGGGGAAGAGACTGAAGGCGAGCGCCGCGATGACCCCCACGGCCCTCCCTCCAAACTGCCGTCCCAGGAAATAGACCCCCACCACGAGCATGGAACCCAGAATGGCACCCACGAGACGTGCGCCTTTGAGGTCATAGGGATTGGATGGGGTTTCCCCAAAAATTGCCGCGGGTAGCACGCCGTAGAACCAGCGCATGATCACAAATTGTGGTTTCCCATAGCCCCAGTCCTCGGACGAAAAGTTCCCCTGCTGGACAAGCTTCCACCACGGCCCCGAGTCCTTCCCCACGTTCTCGTCGTAGGTGATCGAGGTGGCGTTGAAATCAACCAATCGACAGGCAAACGCGAAAATGAAGATCAGGATGGGAATCCAACGTCCCCACGTGAAAGAGCCCTGCCTTCGAAAACACGATGGGTTCATGGGGTGTCCGTACGGTTGAACTGGCGGATTGTATCGTAAGACCAGTTCTTCGGGCGGTTATCCGCGGAGACGCCGCAGCAGTTGCACCACAAAATGTACGAAGCGTAGGGGATCCGCCACGAGCATGGCGGCGGCGATCTTGATCCGGTCGACCGAGATCCAGGAATTCATTTTCTGCGCCTCGATCCAGATCTGCTTGAGTTGCTCCGCGGTGAAATCCTCGGTCTCCAGCAGCGGTTCCCCGCTGAGGAAATTCCAGCAATCGTCGCCGTCGAGTTTGCGGAGATAGCCCTTCTCCTCCGCGATCCGCCGCAGCTCGGTCCCGTAGTAGGGGATCGCCAGGAAAAAGGCGCACGAATCGGCCCCCAGCGCGCGCATCCGACGGGCGAACTCGACGGTGCGCTTCAGGTTCTCGAGCGTCTCCCCGGGAAATCCCAGAACGAAGAAGCACTCGCACTTCAACCGGTACTTGCGACACCACCGGACCGCGTTCTCCACCTTCTGCAGGTCGATGTTCTTGTGAACGATCTTGCGGAGCACCTCGGGATCCCCCGACTCGGGCGCGAAGATGGCCCGCGTGCATCCCGAGAGCTTCATCTTGCGGATGAGGTCCTCGTCCAGGGTCTGCGCCATGATCCCGTTCGGGGTGCTCCACTCGATCCCAAGCTTTCGCTCGATGATCCCGTCGAGGATGGCGTCGAACCGCTCCCTCCCGAGCGAGAAGTTGTCGTCCTCGACATCGAAGTGGCGGATGCCGTAGTGCCGGATGAGGTGCTCCATCTCGGCGAGCACGTTCGCGGCCGAGCGCGCCCTCCACTTGTAGCCCATGGTGGGCTTGATCGAACAGAAGATGCACTGGTAGGGGCATCCCCGGCTGGTCACGAGGGTCGCCCAGCGTTTCCGGTAGGTTGAGATGCTCCTCGATGCGCGCACGCGCAACGCCGCCGCGTAATATTCCTCCATTGGCAGGAGGTGGTAGGCAGGAAACGGCAACGCATCCAGGTCCATGATCGCCTGCGGCGAGTTCCGGAGGAACTGGTCTCCCTTGCGGGACACGAGGCCGGGAATCCCCGTGACGTCCTCCTTGCGGGCCAGTTTCTGCACGAACTCGAGGAAGGAGTACTCCCCCTCGGCGACAATCACGTGGTCGATGTCCCGGCATTGCATGACCCTCGCCGACTGGATCGACGGATGGGGTCCGCCCACAACCACCGGCACGCGGGGGTTGTACTGCTTGACGAGGCGCGCGACGGCAAAGACATTGCGCTCCTGAGTGGTGAAGGGGGCGGTGATCCCAACAACATCAGGTTTGACCCTCTGTAGGTGCTCCAGGATCTGTTCCGGGGAAAGACCGGTCGTCTCGAATCCCGCGGAGGAACGCGTTTCGCGCCATCCGAGGGCCAGGGCATCGAGGATCTCCACGGCGATCCCGTTTTTCTCCAGCACCGCGGCGACATAGGCAAGGCCCATGGGCATGAAGACGCTCAGGGGGAAGAAGCACTTCTCGGGGGTGCTCTGCGGCGGGTTGATCAGCAGCACTTTCATCAACGGGGATGCTCGTTCGCGATCAAGTTCACGGTTCAGAGGTTCAACGGTTCACGGTTAGGAGATTCACGGGTAAAGAGCTCGTTTGAAAAATTGGCAACCGTTGAACCTCACCGCGCCTTCAAGCGGCGGCGGGTCCAAAGGGGATGCCTCCGGCAGTCCAGGACCGCGAAGACGCGGACGATGTCGCCTTCCTTGCTGTAGTAAATCGCAAAGGGAAAGAACTTCGATCCTCACGACACCTGATTGCGGAGGTGTCGTTTTGCGGCTTCCCAATCCGTGAAAGTCGCCAACCCCTCGGCCACCCGCTGGCGGCGCTCGTCGAGCACCTCCTTGTGCCACAGCGGCGACTCGAAGGTGTCGGGCAGCCGCGAGATGTCCTCCCACAGGATCTCCATGGCCTCGATCTTCTCGCGCAAGCTCATCTCGTTGAGTGGCAGGGTGGCATGCACGGGGGAAACCTATGGCGTAAGGCCGAAAAAAACCAGCACGGATCTCCATTTTTTGACACCGAATTCAGATACATCACGGAGTAAAAGTTTCGCGCAAAGGTCGCAAAGTACGCAAAGGGGGAACCGAGGGCTGAATACGCG
>CAYZAE010000387.1:0-2810 GCA_964476125.1 uncultured Verrucomicrobiota bacterium
CCGCATTTCCTTCGGTCCTTTACGCGGGGATCGGGGTGCGTGTGGCGGGATTGACGCCCGGACGCCGAACCGGTTGGGTCTGGCGCTCGATGAGGACAGGATTGGCACGGGTGTGGAAGGCATTGACGCGGTGTTTTCCATTGCACCAGTGCGTCCTGGCCGTCGGTTTTGCCCTCCGGATGTCCGCCGCGGATCCCAATCTCCATCCTCTCGGTCAGGCGATCAGCCCGGGGGAGATCCAGTTCACGCTCCGAGGTGCCGCCTCGGCGGGGGATTCGTGCTCGGTGGAGTGCGTTTACCGTCCCTATCGCGAGCGCGATGTGAAGAAGACGCGCCACCTGAACTTGCTGCGCGGCTGGATCGGCAGCGGGTCACGGGAACTGATCCGGGTTCAGCGCGAGGATTTCCATTCGGTACGCCGACAGTTCACTGCGACGGGTTCGGATCTGACGTTCACGGCATCCCTCCGCGATCCGGACGACGAGCATGCCGCCTATCAACTGGACAGCGTCCGGGTGGTGTCGAGGTTGACGGGAACGCTTGAGTTTGAGCGGTGGTTCGCCACGACGCCGGAGCTCGAGGGCGGCTTTGGACTGAAGTGCTCGGAAACTTCGCTTCTTGGGACCCTCCGACCGAGCGGCCTGGGAGCGCAGCCGTTGCGTGGATCGCCGCCCTTGTGGCCAACCCTCCGGACGGTGGACCTGGAGTTCAGGCCCGTGGATGTGCCGGTCGTGCGGCTGTTTGAGTCGATGTCGAAACATCATTGGGACGGTTGGCGTCAGACCACGCCTGAATCGTGGCCTGGAGGGCGAACGATTGTTTTGCGGCATATCGGGGCACCGACGGTCTGGCGGGAACATGAGTACCACGCCTTCCCGCCGGCGCGTGAGCGCGTCGCGGTGGTGCCCAAGCCCCCGCCGGGGGTGTTGCCCGGGATTCACGTCGAGGTTTTCTGGCCGGAGGGAGAGTCGCTGCATTTTCCTGAGACGCTGTTCGAGCACGACGTCAAGGTGGTCGCGGTCCCGGTCTCAAAGCTCCCGCCGCGCATGGCGGAACTGCTGGCGCAGAGCGTCCGGCTTCGTCCGGGATGCGAATCTTCGTCGTTGTCGGCGAAGGAATGGGAAGAACTCGACGCGAGCGTGCCCGAGGTCGAGCTGCCGTTGACTCTCGAGATGGTGCCTTCCGCGGAGGAGAGGACCTCGCTGAAGATTGTCCGGCTCCCTGGGTTCAACGAACCGTGGGTGTGCAGTTTCGGTGCCCCCTACGACTCAGATCGCCGGGTGGTGGTCACTTCATTGCTGGTGAAGCCGGAGCGCTGGGCCGGTGCGTTGCCGGAGTAGGCCGTCGGCGAAGGGGCAGGGTTGCAACAACCTCGCCCGTAACCTTGGGTGGATCTTCCTTAATGGATGGGTGGGCCAAGCCACCGGCAGGGATGCCGGAGGTCGGAAGTAACGGTCCACAAAAGAACCAACCAACCAATCAATCAATCAAAGAACATGTATCTTAACCATCCATCCATCGAAGGTACGCAACGCTCCCTCAACCGGGGATTCACGCTGATCGAACTCCTGGTCGTCATCTCAACCACCGCCATCCTCATCGGGCTGCTGCTTCCCGCAGTTCAGAAGGTACGAGAGGCGGCGTCACGCGTTCAGTGCGCGAACAACCTCAAGCAACTCGGCCTGGCTCTGCACAGCTTCCATGACAGTGCCCAGAGGTATCCGGATGCCGGCGAACTTGCCAAGGTTCTTGAATCCGAAGGGTTCCAGAACGCGAATGGGAAGGGAGCGAAGGGCGGCTACCTTTTTTCCGTGTCCTACAACCTGGATGCGGGGCTGATCCACGCCGAGCCCTTCCTGGCCGGTCGCACGGGCGATCGTATTTTCGAGGCCGATCTGAACGGTCGAATTCTTCAGCAGTTCGAGCATCCAGAGGCCGATCGTGAAAGGCAGCGGATGTTCGGGGAAATCGAGAGTCTGGGGAAGCGATGGATCGCCTCCCTCTGGCGTCAGGCGGGCGGTGTCGACGGCTTCTGGCGATCGGCGCGGGATCGTCGGTCGTGGACTGATGTCTTCGCCGATTTGAACACGAACGGGGACGACGTCGTATCTCTGGATGAGCTGCGGGGCACGGCGCTGAGCCTGGATCGGCACCGGCTGTCGATGGAGGAACTCATGGCTCCACTGCGTCTGGGGGCGGGCGGCGAGGACGTGGATCTGATTCCCGGACTTGGTCTCAAGGACGTGGAGCCCTGCGGCGCTGCGCGGTAGGTGACGCGATGGCTGGGGTTGGGCCGCGCGGATGTGGTCCAACCCCGGACTGGGGGCCGCCCCCTTGGGATGGGTTTGGGGGCGAGGGTCGGGTGTGGGGGCGTGCCGGCGTCGGGGAGGGGCATCGCGCGGAGGCGCGGAGGCACGGAGGAAAGGCGGGGAGAGGGCGGGGAGAGGGCGGGGAGAGGGCGGGGGAAGGCGGGCAGGCAACCGGTGTCTCAACGCCAACGGCGTTGCGGCTTTTAGCCCAGGGTTGGCCGGCCGACGGGCGGGCCAACCCTGGGTCTTCGCGTCCCACCCAATCATTCAACCTCGAACGAGGTTGCGGCGTCCCGGCGTGGGGCGTGGGGGGCGGTTGGGTGGACGAAACCCCTTCAGGGTTTGGGACGTGGGGGGGCGGGGTCCCCGGGGTAGGCCCGCGCGGACGCGGTCCAACCCCGGGCTGGAGGACGGAATCCTTCCAGGATTCCCTGTAGTTTGGCCATTTTCAGGCGTCGCGGAGCGACCGAAGGATGGTAGCCGTGGGCAACGCCCACGGTT
>CAYZAE010000388.1:0-2763 GCA_964476125.1 uncultured Verrucomicrobiota bacterium
GGTGACGGCACAGGCGCCGCCGACGACGGTGGCCCGTTACGCGCCACCGCCGACGGTCCCGCAGCCTGTCGTGCAGCCGGCCGCACCGCCCGCGGGCTGGATGCCGTCGACCGCGCCTCCGCCCGCGATCGCCGCCCCGGCCCCGCCCGCAGCCGGCTGGGCCGCTGCCGCCTTGCCCGCCGCTGGTGTCGCGGCTGCCGCGACCATGCCCCCTCCCACGGCCTCGATCGCGCCGGCCGACGCCACGCCCGCCATGCAGCCCGTCGCGGCGCCGCCCCCCACGGTTGCCGTGCCACGCTCGCGGCTGTGGCGGGTCGTCGGTGTGCAGGACGGCGACACGGTGACGTGCCTCGACGATCTCAATCAGCAGCGGAAGATCGGGCTCGCCGACATCGACGCGCCGGAGATCACCCAGGACTACGGCAAGGCCTCCCGCGAGGCGCTCGCCGGGATGGTGTTTGGCCGCACAGTCGAAGCGGTCGATGGCGCCGCCGCCGCCACGGGCGGTCCGACGGCGCGGCTGTTCGTCGACGGCCTCGACGTCAGCCGGCAGATGGTCGCCACCGGCAATGCGTGGCCGGATCCGTCGTCGCAGGACCGCTCGCTCGGCACCGACCAGGCGCAGGCCAAGGCGGCGAAACTCGGCCTCTGGGTCGATCCCGCTCCGACGCCGCCGTGGCAGTATCGCGGCCAGGGTGGGCAGTGAGCCGCGGCACTGGCCAGGCCCCTGCTCCGGGCGGTCTCCACGAGAACGCCGGGCTTCGGTACGGCGCCGATGCTCCCGGCGTGCCTGCTACTTGCGCTTGATGACCAGGCGGTTGCCCAGGCCCTTCTTGCCGACGAGGAACTTCTCCACGGTCACCAAACCGTCCTTGTCTGCGGTCCCGTCGCCCTCAGCGATCTTCTCCGGCTTGCTCGTGTCGCCGAAGTCCCAGTTCTCCCAGCGCACCGTCTCGCCGGGAGACGGACGAAATGCCTGGCAGCGGCGCGGGGTGATATCGACCGTGGCCGTGTCCTTCGGCCACTCGCCCACGATGTCGTTCTTTTCGAGCCGGAAGTTCATGCCCCATTCCTTCTCCCCATCGACCGCATCGTCAGCCTTACTGCCCTTGTCGTAGTTCTGAAGTCGGCTGGACCAGGTGATGTGCCCGTTGCGGGTGCCGCGCGGATCGCCGTCGATGACCAGATACCGCTTCTTATTCGCGTCCGCGGCCGCCGCCAGTTCGGCCTCGTTGGGTTCGCGCTTCAGCTTGGTTTGCATCTGCTGCCGCTGGTACTTGGTCACCGGAGGCTTGCAGGCAACGAGATCCCCCGACTCCACCGTGATCACATCACCTTCGCATTTCTTCACCCGAAACCACTCACGGGTATCGACCGACGGAGCCAGCACCAAGGTCATGCCGGTGATGTCATGCCGGATGGGGACCTCGACCACGAGGTGGTCCTTCTCGAGCTTCTTGACCTTGCCTTGGATCCGGGCCCCGAACTTCAGAGGGGAATCGCAACTGGCGTTCCTCATGGCCGGGAGGGTCTCGTCGCGCTCCAGTTGAAACCATCTCATCTTCGACCCGGAACCCAGGTCGCCCGCATGGTCGGCCATGTCCCAGCCCACCGCATAGGGGTGCTTGCCGGCGGCCAAGGCGTCCCAGTATTCGGCGATCCCCCAGAAGGGGATGACGGCATCGATGGTGCCGTGACCCGAATCGAGGTAGGGGGTCTCGATCGCGGGATCGCTCACCCAGGTCTTCAGGTCCAAGAGGTCGTACACCCTCTTTCCGCCGCGGAGGGAGGTCGGCAGATTGGCCTCAAAGGAGCCATACTTTTTCTCGAAGTCAGGCCAGAAAGTGTTCTCCCGAAACTCCTGCGTGAACGGGTTGACCGTTTTCAGGATGGCCCAGTTGGTGTAGCCCTTGGACGCATGGCCCGATGCGACCAAGTCGCCGTTCTTCAGCGTGACGTGGTTCGTTCCGCTGCCCCCCATGGAGCCGCCGAAGACGTGCACCCGCAGGGGGTCGATCTTCGCCGGGAAGTTGGGTGGGTTCGAGATCACCCAGCGGATGGCCTGCAGCAGCCTCTGCTCCGTGTAGTTGACCACCCGCTCCCCTTTGGCCTCCTTCTTGTCGTCGACCTCTTTCAACCCCTCGACCGAGCCGAACCACCACGTGAGGTTGTAGTCGAACATGGCGATGGTCACGCCGTCGCCGATGGGAAAGCTGTAGGGCATGAAGACATCCTTCCATGCCGTATAGGCGTGCAGCTTCACCGACAGGGGAGCCGGATCGCTGACCTTGGCGGGGATGGAAGCGTTGAAGACATGGGCGTACCCCTCCATGTGGTCGTCGACCCGAGTGGGGTTCCACGCTTCGAAATCCGAGAAGAACACGAACCAGTGCTGGTTCTTGTCCTTGAAGGCCAGGGTGGCGCCCGGCGTCCCGATCTTTTCCTGGACACCCGCGGCGAGGGCATTGTCGCCCTGCTTCGCGTCCGCGCCCTCGGCCGAAGTCACCGCGTAGTAGGTCGTGCCCTCGTTCTTGATCGTGCGGACGAACAGGCCGGTGCCTTCGGGGAGCCCCTTCGAGGCGTCCGGGGCGTCCTCGATCTGGATGCGTTCGGCCCACTTCTGGCCATTCAAGAGGTTGGCCAACTTCGTGTCTTTGGTGTTCCTGTTCTCGTTGTTCGGATCCGCGTTCAAGAAGCGGAAGTGGTTGGAACCCTTGGGGATCTTCGCAATCCAGTTCAGGCCTGCGGTCTTCTCTATGGGGG
>CAYZAE010000389.1:0-1483 GCA_964476125.1 uncultured Verrucomicrobiota bacterium
GGGTATGAGCCCCTTCCTCAAAGCGCATCTTCTCTCCCTCGAAACGTGGGTGCGCGGACTGTTCGCGGCGTTTCTCTCGGGTGCCTCGACCTCGCTCCTCTCCGCCCTTGGCGTGAGCGGGGCCGCGGAACTCGGGGTGAGTATCCCAAGGCTGACCTTCAAACAGATGGGGGTGATCGCGCTCGTGGGCGGAATCGTGGGGCTTGCGGCGTACCTGAAGCAGAGTCCGATCCCGTCGGAGCCGGAGCCCTTCGACAGGCTCAGGACTCAGGAGGAAAATCGGAAAATCGGAGAAAGCGGGAAATCGGAAAACGGGATTGTGCTTCTCCTCGCCTGCCTCCTGCCTCTTTTTCTGACGGGGTGCGGCGATGGTCCCAAGGTGGAGGTGGCACCCGCGTCCGCTGCGGGTTCAACGTTGGCCGACCCCTCGGCCCTGAGCTCGGGATCGAAGGACAAGTCGGAAGCTTTCTGGAAAGCGATGAAGGGGGATCTCGCCGCCGCAAGGCAGTTTCTCGCCTCGCCTGCGGCGAAGGCGAACGCCCCGATCTTCGCGCGCGCCGTGTGGCGGCTCTCGCTGGCGGGTGCGCGCGCGGCGGAGGTGGATCTCGCGCCCGTGGCCCAGGTGGGGGTGCCGGTGTGCGACGTGGTGATCTCGCTGACCGGCTCGGCCTCGGCGATCAACTCCTCGCAGATTGATGCCGTGCTTGCGGGAACGGGGAGCCATGACTCGCTGGCCGCCTACAACCCTTTCCTGACGCTGGCGGGTCCCGTTCTGGATTGGATCACGGAAGCCTGTGGCTCGGACCCGGAGGGGGTGCTGCTGGCCAAGTTCTACCTGCGGACCATCGCCACGGAGGGCAAGCTGGCGCTGACGCCGTACCTGCCTGGCGCGCGCCTGTGGCGCGGGGATTGCTACGCCGAGGAGTGGGCCGAGGACCGAAGCGGCAATCGCCCATCGCCCATCGCCAACAGGCAGATTCGGAAATGGGGTCACGCATGAGCTGGTGGACGACCATCAAGGAGGGGGCGAAGACCGCGCTCGGAATCGGGGGCGCGGCGGTGTCGGGGGCCAGCGGGAACCCCATCGCTGCGGTGACGGCGGGTGCCCAGTCGCTTACGGCGATGGGTAATGCGGTGCGCGAGGGAGGACGGGCCGCCACGGAGCGGGAGATTCACAAGGAAGCGGATGAGAACGACGGAACGATTGATGCCGCGATCAAGAAGGCGACCCAGACGGGGGCCGCGCTGCTTGCGGCGGGCCTTCTGGCGTTTTCCTGCCTCGGGTGCGCCTCAGCTCCCTCCCGGGATTCTGGCCTTTCCTCGGGCAACGTGGGGCGATTGCTGGCTCGACCTGATTTTCCCGATGCGGCGAAGGCTGCACCCGAGTGGACACGAGACTCATTGAAGACGGTGAACTCGCTGGAGGCGGACCTGCAGCGGGAGAGGGCGCGAGCCAACCAGGTGCGGTAGGAAAATCGGGAAA
>CAYZAE010000389.1:1583-2739 GCA_964476125.1 uncultured Verrucomicrobiota bacterium
CGCGAGGCGGAGGAGATGCACCGCGCGCTGGAGCGGCATGAATCCGAGCGACCGAAGATCGCGCCTCCAAGTAAAAAGGCGGCCTGCACCACGCACCAAGGGCACGGGCACCAGGCGAACTGCTGGTGGTGCAAGCGGATCGAGCGGGAGCGCAAGGGAGGCCTATGACGCGAGAAGGATGGGATGCGAGTTGGGAAGGTCGCGACACGGGGCGCGTGGCGCTGCTGGGGGTGCGCGGGTACGACCTGGCGATGGGCGTGCCGAACGAGAATGACGTCGGGATCTACGACGACGCGATCATTCGGAGGATCGGGGACGATCTCACGGTGTGGCGGGCGAGCACGGACCCGGGCGCGTATTACGTGAAGAACCCGACGAACCCCTCGGGATGCGCCTCCTTGCGACCTGGGCTGTGGTGTTACGCGCTCGGAGACCACAAGAATCATCCCGCGCTGGTGCAGGAGGAGCCTGTGACGGTGGATCGCCTAAATACCTTAGGGAGAGCGGTGGCGGTGGAGAAAGGGTTCTTCGGGCTGAACATCCACTCGGGAGGCTCGCAGTACACGGTGGGGAGCTTCTCGGCGGGGTGCCAGGTGATCCAATGCCCCGAGGGAGCGTGGGGCGAGACGTGGCAGAAGTTCTACGAGCCGATCGCCGCTGCAATGCGGGAGAGCGGGCAGAAGCGGGTGGCGTACCTCTTGGTGGATCGCGTGATGGGCGTGGCGGTGTGAGGTATCACTGGGGAATAGGACGGAAGCGCTTGGCGATCACGGGGGGGAGTGTTTGCCTGTGCGTGCGCGCGTATTCGAGCGTGTGCTTTAAAAACGCTCTCAGGAGCTCGCTGATGTCGAGGCGATGAGCGTCTGCCAGTTCTTTGAATGCCTTGTGATCCGCGGTGGTAACCCGAAACACAAACATGGTGTGTCCTTCTGACATGGCTATGGGAGTTGGGGGTTTACGATTTTCGGCATTCGAATATGTATAACATGATTTTACAAAACTAGCAACCTCACCTTGTGACATGAAGCGTAATGTCCATATAACGCCGTCGCATGAAACAAAAACTCAGCATGAAGCGAGGGAAATACAAGAATGCAATGGGGCATAACACGTTCATCGCGGTTCGGTTAAAAGAGACTCAGCACAGCGATCTCCT
>CAYZAE010000390.1:0-2739 GCA_964476125.1 uncultured Verrucomicrobiota bacterium
GCGGGCTTGGCGGGAGCAGACGGTGTCGCGGCCGCCGCAGGTTTGGCGGGGGCGGGAGCCGCGGCCGGAGCCGCCGCGGGCTTCGCGACCGGGTTGTTCTGGATGACCGCCGTGGCGCGGCGAGCGGGCGAACCATCGTAGCTCATGGCCTGGTCGGTCAGCTTGAGATCCTCCTCCAGGCTGCGCGTCGGCTTGATGCCCTTCCCCTGAAGAACGCCGTGATAAGCCCGAACGGCCTCTTCGGGACCGACCTTGCCGTCGGTGATGAGCTTCAGCATTTCCACGAACGCCAGCTGATGCTCGGCATTGTTGATCTTGCGACCGAACAACGCCACGCGCGCGCCGTACTTCTGCGCGTCGTGGATCAGGCGGAAGGCGTCGTAGGTCGTGCCCGCGCTGCCACCGAGAATGCCCACGACCAGATTCGGATCGTACTGGGCCAGTTCCTCCATCGCCCGGGGTCCGTGATAGACGATCTTCAGGAACTCCGGCCGACCCGACTCCGGCACGCCCGCCAGGGTGCGTAGGATGTTGTCGTTGATGAATTCGCCGAGCTTCTCGCGGGGAATGCCGCTGTCGACGTTCGGATCGAACACCTCCAGGAAATGCCGGAACTGCTTTCGTTCGGCTTCCTCGCGGAACTCCTTGTACCAGAGCAACGCCTCGCGGTCCTGGTCGAGTTCGTTGACGAAGGTGACCGAGTAAAGCCCGAGATTCGCCCCCGGGGCGGCATCACCGGCCAGGTCACATTCGATCTGGCCGCATTGGATCTGGTCGATGCTCGCCGATCGGAACGGCTGCGAGGGTTCGCGGGTGTAGCAACCGTGGCGGACGGCCCACACGTCAGTGGTGTCGTTGGCCCGGGCCGCCGGAGTGACCGCGGTGCTCTTGAACAGGCCTTCCTTGATGGCCAGCTGTTCGTTCACATACGCGGACATCAGCATGATGTCCACGGCGCCCTGGTGGACGATCTCCCGGATGACATCCAGGAACTCGGGAAGATTCCGGTACCCGAATTCGTCGCGGGTCCAGACTTCCGGAGAGAACTGCGCCGGCCGGGATCCCCGGCGCGCCAGATAGCCACGGGGTCCGGGGGCCCGCACGCCGAACGCCATGTCGGCATCCTTGGCATCCGCCAGGATGAACGCCCGGGAGTTCGGGTTCGCCCGGATGTGGGCCAGTTTCGCGTCCAGGGACTTCATCGGATCGGTGCTTTCAACCGCGGGCCGCGAGAATCTGATCGGTCACCGCCTTGACCAGCGCCTCGGCCTGGGGATCGGCCGGGACTTCGGGAACGGAGTCGCCCTTCGCGGGCAGCGCGCAGACCACGCCCGGTCGCCAGTCGTTGTTGTCGCACAGTTCGCATTCCTTGAGGCCGTGCCGGGGATCGGGAATGCCGAGGCTCTGCTTGATGCGCAGCAGGTCCTGGAGCTGGGCCGGGGTCATCGTCTGCGGCGGCTTCCCGAGCTGCGCGGCCACCAGGATGGTGCGGCAGTACGCCTCGAGGATCTCCATCTTGAAGTAGGCATCCTCGACCGTGAGATGGCTCCAGGTGACCACACCATGGTTCGCCATCAGGATGGTGTTGTGCTTGTCCACCAGGTCCGCCACCAGCTTGCCCATCTCGGGCGTGCCCGGCGTGCGGTACGGCGCGATGGCCACCGACGAAAACACCTCGTACTCCGGAATCATGCAGGTCGGCGGTTCGACCCCTGCCACCGCGAAACCGGTCGAGTACGGCGGATGGCAGTGCACCGTTGCCTTGGCGCGCGGCTGGCGCTTCATGATCTGGAGGTGCATCAGGATCTCGCTGGTCCGCTTCTTCCGGCCCGCCTTCTGGTTGCCCTCGAGATCCACGAGGCACATGTCCTCGGGCTTCATGAACCCCTTGCTCACCAGTGTCGGCGTGCACAGCGCCAGGTCGTCCGCCACCCGGATGGCGATGTTGCCGCCGTTGCCATCGACATAAGCCCGCTGCCAGAGACGCCGGCCGATATCGCAGATCTGCTCCTTCAATTCCTCCATCTGCGGCGAGTTGAAGAACGCCTCCAGTTCCGCGGGGGAGCTGTTCGCTGAAACCGGCTTCGCGAACGCATTCGCGCTCTGGCTCACAGGGCTCGCCGCAGGGGCCGAAGCCGTGGCCGCCGCCTTGGCCGGATGCTTCAGCTGGTATTCGCGGAGCACGTCCTTCGCGGACGGCGTGAGCAGCGCGTCGGCGGGCAGGACGGACGGGTCCTTGCCCTGGCTGATCAGCTGTTCGAGATCCTTGGCGGTGATGACTGTGGCCATAATTCAGCTTGGAAAAGGGAACGGATGGAAAATCAAATCAGATCAGGATGGAGTGGGCCGGAGCGTTCTTGTTCATGCCTTGGGCCGGTAAAAAACGTGATCCACGAGCGCCGCGTTGATAGCGTCGATGGGCGGCGGCGGATCGATGGGTTGGGCCGCCTCCCGGCCTTCCACGAAACCGATCGTGTCGCCCACACCCCCGCCCAGACTGTCGTAAACCACGAGGGTGGGTTCCTTGGTCATGCCCGGAGGCACCTCATCGCCCTGCGGAAAGACTTCGCGATTGTAGGGACTGACCAGCAGCCAACGGCCGCCTTCGAGCTCCGGAACCACCCGGCTCATCGTCACTCGCCCAATGACCTTGCCCAGCCTCATTCCGCGGCATCCTCCAGGTCGGTGGTCCCGGGCGTCACTTCATCCACCACGCCGTCCACCGGCCAGCGGACCGGA
>CAYZAE010000391.1:0-2698 GCA_964476125.1 uncultured Verrucomicrobiota bacterium
CGGCCGGCCCTGTCTCCTGGAGTTGCATGGCCGGAACAGTGCCTCACCGCCGGCTCCGGCGCAAACGAGGCGACGGATACTCCCAGGCCAAGGCCCGGATCCCACGCCTCACGCGCCGGATCCGGGCCACACCCCCTTCCCACTCCGACTTTGCTCACGATTCCAGGGAAACCCCCGGAACCGCCTCACTCAACCGCGCGACCCACGTCCACCCCCGCGGCGATCCTCGGGACGGAACTCCCGATCCCCTCCACGCGGTCCGCGATCCCCGCCTCGGGGCGCCAGATCCCGTCCACCCTGGGGTCGGCGATCACCCCAGTCAGCTCCACGCCGTCCACCCCGTTCCCCGCGCCCGCCACGATCAGCCCACTCCGGCCGGTCGTTCCGGCCTTCCGCCCTCAGGCCACGGGGACCACGCCCCTCGTCACGACCCGGGCCACGGACTCCGGGGCCGACTTCACGACGGAAACCCTGATCACGGCCGCGACCTTCGAAACGGGGTCCCTTCGGACCACCCTGCCGGGGGCCGACATCGGCCCGATCCATCGGCCGCAGGGGCCGGTCATCCAGATCAGCCCGATGGGCCGGGCGCTGGGGACGGTCGGCAGACCGGGGCGCCAGACGATCTTCGCCCCCCCGGCGACTGCGTCCGGGACGATCGCCGAGTTCCGCGCGTTCCCGGGGAGGACCGGAACGTTCGCCCAAACCGCGGGCACCCTGGTCTTCCGCACGACCCGGGCCCCGGGGCTGTCCGCCGCCCCGCGCGAAACCGCGCTCCTCGCCGCGGCCGTTCCCCGTGCGATCCCGGCGGCGCTCGCGACGCAGCCCGCCCTGGTCGTCCGCGGAGGCGCGGTCCCGGCGGGATTCGGGTCGGACCTCACGGGCTTCCGTGGAGGCCTCGTCGTGTCGCGGACCTCGGTGCTCCCGGACCTCGCCCGGACGGCCGTGCTCCCGGGGGCCGCGTTCGGGAAGGCTTGGACCGGCGTTGCTGTTCGCCTGGGTATCGGCATCGGTGCGTTCCGATTGGGCGAGGGCCCCGGAGGCGCCCAGGGTGAGTCCGAGGGCGAGGACGATGAGTTTCAGTGTGTTTTTCATGGTTCGTTGATTTGTTTGCCGGTGCTTTGGCTGGCCCCGTCTTGCACCTTGGGTTTCCCCGGCCAGGGGTCCGGCCCTGCGGCCGGTGCTTCGTCATTCCGGGATGACTAGACGCCCCCCATGTAAAGCCCGTGCGAACCCGACCCGGGAAAATTGTTAAGGGAATGTAAATCTCGTGGCCGCGGGAAACCCCGGCGCGCAGGCTTCGCCTGGCATGGACACGGAATCCACCGCCCCTCCAGCCGGGGACCGCCCCCGGGTGTTGATGATCGAGGATGACCGGAAGTTGTGCCGGCTGCTGCGGGATTACCTCGGTCCGATGGGCTACGAACTTCACGCGGTGCACGACGGTCACGCCGGCGTGGCCGCGGCCGCGCGCGAACCCTGGCACGCGGTGATCCTGGACGTGATGCTCCCGGGCATCGATGGATTCGAAGTCCTTCGCCAGATCCGCCGCGATTCAACGATTCCCGTGTTGATGCTCACGGCCCGCGGCGACGAAGCCGACCGCATTGTCGGCCTCGAAATGGGAGCGGACGATTACCTGCCCAAAACCTTTTCGCCCCGCGAACTCCTTGCCCGCCTGCGGGCCGTCACACGGCGGACCCGGCCAACCGCTCCCCCCGCCTCCGCCTCCGCGGCAACCCCGGCTTCAGCGGGTTCTGCAACGGGTGGGGAGGAGCCGGAGGTGGTGGTGCGGGAGCTCAGGCTCGATCCCGGCACACGCATGGCAAGTCTCGCGGGCGCCCCCCTGCTGCTCACGGCCGTGGAGTTCGACCTTCTCTTCAGCCTCGCCCGATCCCCGGGCCGGGTGAAGTCGAGGGAACAGTTGCTCGAGGAAGTCCGGGAACGGGACTACGAGGTCTTCGACCGGTCCATCGACGTCCATATCTCCGCGGTCCGCCGCAAGCTTGGCGAGGACGCCCGATCGCCGCGGTTCATTGAAACGATCCGTTCGGTGGGCTACCGGATGATCCCGGGAGCAATCTGAGATGAGCCTCACCCTGCCCCGTCCGGGATGGTCGCTCGCCACCAAGGTCCTGCTGGGCCTGCTCCTGAACCTGGTGCTGGTCGGGGCCACCTTCACCGCCGTGCTCGTGGTCCAGGTCCAGCTCAACCCGGGCTGGCTGCTCGCCGGCCGCGCCGGAGAACGACTGCGATCCATCGCCGACATGATGGCCGGGGACCTCCACCGATCGGGTCCCGGTGAGGAGGCAACCGTGGTCGTCAGGTACCGCGAGTCGTACCAGATGGACTTCATGCTCTTCGACCTGCAGGGACGCGACATCGCCCCGGGCACCAACACCGTTCCGCTCCAGGTCGCCCAGGCATTGACCCGGCCGCGCAACGAATCCGGTGTTCGCAATCCGGGTCAGGGTCGACGGGGCGGGATGCGGCTTCGGCGCGCAGAGGGGGACGCCGACGCGCCCGATGGATCGCCCCGCGCGGACGCAGGGGGACGGCCGGAGCCCGAAGCCGGAGGGGCGGTTTCGGAGGAGGCCACCCATGGAGGGCCCGACGGGGTCCCGAAGGGCCCCCCGGAACGTGATGCCCGGCCGCGCTTCAGCCGCGGTGCTCAGCAGAATCGCCCGGAGCCCGGGAA
>CAYZAE010000392.1:0-2685 GCA_964476125.1 uncultured Verrucomicrobiota bacterium
TCCCAAATCACCTTCCGACCGCGCTGCGCCCACACCAGTCCGCCCCGCCCGGTCCGCAGCACATTGTTGCGCACCAGGCTGCCGTCCGACATGAAGGCCAACAACAACGGGAACCCACCGGAATAGACGTCGCAATCCTCCACCCGAATGTCGCGCCCGCACAACCAGATCGCCACCCCCTTTCCTGCGGCGTCGAGCGATTCAAAGTTCAATTGCCGCGTCAACTCGATGGTGTCACTCAACTGTCCCCAGCCAGGCCGGGCTCCATAGGGACTCCACCGGATGAAAAGTCGTCGCAACCGGATATCGCCCTCCTGCCACCAGGAGGGACGGTTCGCAGTCGAATACAGGCTCTTCCCTTCCACCTCGGCCATGTTTTCGATTCCACGTTCGGCACCCACATACCAGATCGTCAGATCCTCCAATCCGAAATGGGCCTCTCCGTGGATGATCCCACGGAGGCGCGCGAAATGCCGGTTGCTCCAGTAGAGAAGGGTTTTATCGCGGCTCTCCCCACGCAACAGAGTTTGGCGCGGCATCCTCAGGGGACGATTGAATCGGTATTGCCCGGACGGACAATGGACCGTCCCACCCCCGGCTTGACCCGCGGCGTCCAAGGCGGCCTGCACGGCATCGGTGTCGTCCGCCACGCCATCCCCACGTGCACCAAACCGGAGGACGTTGTATTCGGTCGCAGGCCAGGGATCTGGACGACCGACGCGCAAGGGTTCCAGACACCGCCCCCAAGCCGCCGGACCTCCACACCCATTGTGCACCCAGACGGTGTATTCGCCGACGGGCAGGTCTGCAGGCAACGGCGCGCGCGCTGAATAGAGATCCGCATCGGCAACGACCAACTCGGTCGTTCGCGGTCCCTGAAGCACGATGCGCGTCCCCCGGTTCTTCGGAGGTTCTCCGGCCAGAGGTTCATGGACGCCCCGCCAACCCAGTCCAAGTCCGAAGAGCCGCAGATCCTCACCGGGCACGGCCTCCAACCGTTGAGCACCCCGGCCCCACCAAACCTGTGGGGCGTTCACCAGAATTCTCTGGGAGTGCGGGTCTGCCCCGACCGTCAGCGCGTAAACACCGGGGGCTTCATCCGGGAGGATGGCCTTCAACGCCCGCTCCCTGGCCTGGATCACCGTCAGAGGCCGGGACTTGAAGTCGGGAACCGCCCCCTTTCCGTCACCGGGCATTCCAGCGGGACCGTCGTCCAACCGTCCTCCGACCACCTGGGCGGCGGCCAGATCATCGCCATAAATCAAGACCGATTGCCCCGGTTTCACCGGTTGCGAGTGCCAAAGCACGCGAGGATCACTGGCCATGGACTGCACGACAAAACCACAGATGGCGATGATCCTGCCACCGCCTATGAAAGCCGAAACGGCGCAACGCCAGCCAAACTTCCGTCGGGATTTCATGGGGTCCGATCCTACGAAGAACGAGTGGTCAGGACAACCGAATCGAGGAGTCGAACCCTCGTCCCGATGGCGAGATCGACCCGGGTGGTCTCAAGGATGTCCGGCACCGGAACGAACCGCGGGGAAGACGAAGGGTCGGGGTCGTCGAAACCCGACGCACCCACCGTCTCACCGCCGGCCGATGTCATGCCGCACACCTACCAGATCGGGCGCCACTCTGGCCACCATGGGGCACGGCGTACGCCTATCCCTTTCCGCCCGAGAAGCCGCACGTCTGTTCGAGACCGCCGGACTGAAGATCACCAACCGGGCGAAGGACGACTTCCTCCGTGCCCTCCCTGGCTCTGTGGCCAGACAGATGGAGTTTTCAGGTTTCAGCTGGGCGGGACACTCCGGGATCGTCCTGGCGCGACGGAAGGCAGTCGGCCCCGGAATGGACGCAATCCAAGCGCGGTGATGGGATACTCTGGAAAACGATGCCGAACCGAAGCGTGGGAATCTGGGGATGGAAGGCTGCCGTGGTCGTGGTGGGAATCTTCTTCCTTCCGGTGACGGCCGCGTGGGGTGCCCCATCCCTGCCGGCGCCCAAGATGACCTACCTCGACAACGGCGAGGTCCGCATCGGGATGGACCTGGCGCTCGGCGGCGCCGTGACCTTCATCTCCGGCAAGGGCCACCCCGGAAACCTCATCAACAGCGCAGACCTCGGACGCCAGATCCAGATGTCCCACTACTCCGGCCCATGGCCCTTCGAGGTCGGGGACAAGAAGCCGCATCCGGCGTGGGTCGGCCTCGGGTGGAATCCCATCCAGACGGGCGACTGCCATCTCAACCCGTCCAAAGTCGTGGAACATCGCCATGACGATGTTCAGATTGTTATCCCACGATCAGGCAGGCTTCAGCAGGAAGGGGGTACTACGAACGGCTCTCCGGGCGATGGCAAAGGCACCAAGGCTAACGGCGGCCAAAAGACCCTAAGTCTCTGGTTCGGGAACTGGCGAAGCATCGTACTCAACGACGAACGAGCTTACCATTTGCCGAAACACACCTAGGTTTCCCGCACCGTAGCCGATGAATCGATTCGCTGGATGGTTTTTTGCCGCCGTTGCCCTGTGGGCCGCCGGAGTGTTCCCGGCCCAGGCCGAGGTGCTGGTCCCCACCGGGGCCACGTGGAGGTATTTCAAGGGGACAACGCCACCGTCCTCGCCGGATCCCACCGCCTGGCGCACGCCCGGGTTTTCGGACAGTTCCTGGGCCAGCGGGG
>CAYZAE010000393.1:0-2671 GCA_964476125.1 uncultured Verrucomicrobiota bacterium
TGAAGGCGCGGATCTCCCTGCGGGATCTGTTCGAGCGCGACGGCCATGTGCTGAAACGCTCGGGCAGCTCTCTGGTGTGTCTGTCGCCCTTCGGCCAGGAGAAGACGCCCTCGTGCTACGTCCACGAGAAGGAGGGGTTCTTCAAAGACTTCTCCACGGGTCTGGGCGGCGACTGTTTTGTCTACTGGCAGGAAACGCGCAAGGTTGATTTCAGCGCGGCGATCGAGGCGCTTGCGTCGATCGCGGGGTTGGCGCCTGGTCTGACGCCGGGGCCTGTGGTGATGGTGAAGCAGGAGGTCGAGGAGGAGCTGGCGCCGCCGATCCAAGGCGAGGCGGCTGAGAAGTGGGCGCAGGCTGTCGCGGATTTCGGGGCGGACGAGGCGGAGCAGCAGCGGACCGCGGAGTGGAGGGGGTACACGGTCGAGACGGTACGCTGGGCGATTGGGCGCGGGTTGATGGGGGTTCTTCCCGTCTTTGGGGAGCGGAGGGTCGCGTTCCCGGTGCAAAGGCCGTTCCTTCACGGCAAGGATCAGCACCTTCTGCAGGTGGCGTATCATGTGCGCCTTGGGCCTCAGTCGCAGGGCAATCCTCATCCCAGGGCAAGTTGGCGCTTCATACCCGCAGGGTGCGGGTCCTGGCCGTTCGTTGTGGGGGATGTGTCGCAGGCTGAAGCGGTGTTTGCCCTCGAGGGGCAATGGGATGCCCTCTCTTTCCTTGAAGTGATGGGGTGGACGAAGGAGTGGCCCAAGAGCGGCGCGGTGGTGGGGATGCGCGGCGCGACGAGTTGGAAGCGATTCTTGAAGCACTACACGTTTGCGAAGGGAGCGACGCTGTTCCTGCTCGCCCAGAGCGACGACGCCGGGCAGCGGTGGTTCGGAAAGGACGGGTTTGCGAGCAAGGCGTGGGAGAAGTTCGGGCGCGTCTACGGCTTCAGGATGGGTAAGCACGGCGCCCGCAAGGATTTCAATGACATGGCGAAGGCGGGGGAAATCGATGGCCCGGAGTTGGCCGAGCGGTTTCGCCGCAAGCTGCAAGTGAAACCCGGCTTTGGAAAGCCGAGGGCAAAATGAACGATTTGAATGTGGATGTGGAGGAGGTTGCGGCGGGAGCTGTCGCGGTGGGGGACAAGACGCTGATCCAGTTGCCTGGGGACAACCGGATCCTCCTCGAGTTCATTCGTGAGCTGGCGCCCCTGCTTCTGGACAAGGGCCTTTACCGCAGGGATACGATTCCCGTGATCGCCTACGCCGAGCACAAGCGCCTCGAGATCCTCGACCCCGCGGCGTTCGCGAGTTGGATCGAGCAATACGTGATGCCCTACAAGACGCGCTACGACCAGAAGGGCAAGCCGTTCAACGTGAGCCGCTCGATGCCGGGGGAGGTGTCCGAAAGGACGCTGCGCTCGTGGTCGTTTTTTACTGCTATGCCAAACATATACCGAGTCAATCCTGTCCCGAAACCCGTGTTCCGCGCCGCTGGCGTCATCGAGTTGCAGAAAGAGGGGTACGACGTTGAATCCAAATCCCTGACGTTCGCAGGGGAAACCCCCTACAAGTTGATGCCCCTGAAGGAGGCGACCGACTACCTGCGGAATGTGCTCGGGGAGTTTCCGTTCTCTGATTGGAAAGAAACCCCGATCGCAGACGAGGACGGGGGTGGCGTGTTGCGGCAGAGCCGCGGCCAGGCGGTGCAGGTGGCTGCCATGCTTTCCCAGTTCGTGGGACAGCTCTTGCCTCCCAACGTGACGAAGATGGGATTCATTTGGAATGCAAACACGCCCCGTTCCGGCAAGACGCTCTTGGTGAAAATGGCAATCATCCCGCCGGCAGGCAGCGTGGCGATCCAGAGCTGGAACGCCAAGGACGAGGAGTTGAAAAAGGTGTTGGATGCCGAGGTCCTGCGCGCGAGCACCTACATCTTCTTCGACAACATCAGGGGGCACATGGCCTCCCAGGTGCTCGAGAGTTTCCTGACGGCGCCGACCTGGACGGGTCGCGTTCTCGGGCAAACCAAGATGTTCACGGCCGAGAACACAACCACCCTCTTCCTGACGGGCAACGATTGCACGGTGAGCCCTGACCTCGCCAACCGCTGCCTCATCGTTGACCTGTTCGTCTCGGAGGCCAATGCCGGGGACAGGAGCGCCATCAAGAATGTGATCGACGACGAGTGGCTCATGAAATGGGAAAATCGCGTCGCGATCCTCTCCTCCATGTGGTCAATCGCGTGGCATTGGAATGCGGCAGGGAGCCCTGCCCCCAAGGGCAAGGTCAGGACGGGGTTTGAGGGATGGTGCTTGAAAATCGGGGGTATGGTGGAGTTCGCGGGTTTTGGAGACTGTCTCGAGGAGCCTATTCTGGACACGGCGGGGGATACCGAAACCGCTGACATGAGGGCATTGGTCAAGGTTCTCTACGATACGATGCAGGTGGGAGAGTCGCAGATCGAGTTGCCCTATCAACGCCTCGTCAACCTGTGCCATGAGGAGGGGTTGTTCGATTGGCTGCTCGATGGGAAGGTGGAGAAGGACAGCGACGATTATGTTCTCACCACAAAGTCTACCGCGAAGTTCGCCAGGGTCATCCATCACTACGCGCCTCTCAAGGAGAAGGGGCGCCGCGTCTTCAGGCTCGCTGTGGATCTGCGCGTTGGCTTGCACGTGGACGGCAAG
>CAYZAE010000394.1:0-2654 GCA_964476125.1 uncultured Verrucomicrobiota bacterium
TCCACGTCAGCTTTGGCAACCTGCACGACGAACCGCTCAAGGCCATCGTTGATCGCGCCCTCAAGTACCCCTTTCTTGAGACCCACGCGAAGAAATGCCTGGTCGCCGAGGAACGGGTCTTCATCGACAAATACCTGTCCAAGACCTTCGGCAAGAAAAACCTCCCGGCGGACTGCCAGGCGGTCTTTGGAAGTCCGGAGGAAGTCGCGAAGGAATACACTCTGCCCAAACCCGTGGTGGTGCCCGACAACGAAGTCGCCTCGGTCGTCAACGACTGGCGGAACCGGAGCTGATCCCGGGCCCTCCTCCGCGGCCTTCGTGGCCTTCGTGCGCTTCGTGGTTTCCTCTCCGGAAACCTGGGCGTGTCGGAATGCGCTCAGATCATCCGGCTCAGCGAGGAACGGAACCGGACCCAGGTGAGCGCGAAAAGCGTGGAACCGATGACCAGGAGCGCCGCGAAGGAAGGCCAGACCACCTCGATCCCGGCCCCGCGAAAAAGAATGGCCTGACCGATGGCGACGAAGTGGGTTGTGGGGGCGGCGAGCATCAGGTTCTGAACGAAACCCGGCATGCTCTCCCGGGGCGTGGTGTTGCCCGAAAGCAGCTGGAGCGGAAGCAGGACCAGCATCGCGAGCATGCCGAACTGCGGCATGCTCCGGGAAATCGTGGCCATGAAGAGGCCCATCGACGCGGTGGCGAAGAGATGCAGCGCCACCCCGACCAGAAACAGCGGGATCGAGCCGTTGATCGGAACGTGCAGCAACCCCTGCACGACGAAGACCAGGGCAAATGCGGCCGCGCCCAGCACCACCAGACCCATCGAGCCGATCTTCGCCAGCATGATCTCCCCCGGCGTCACCGGCATGGCCAGCAGATGCTCGATCGTCCCGTGCTCGCGTTCCCGGATCAACGCCGCCCCCGCCAGAATGATCGAGACCAGGGTGACATTGTTCACGATCTCCATCAGCGCCCCGAACCAGGAACGTTCCAGGTTCGGATTGAACCGGGACCGCAGCACCACCTCCACCGCCGGACCAGCTGCACCGCCGCCGCGACGCACAAACTCCCCCACCTCCGCCATCAGCATCTGCCGGATGTACCCGCTGCCGGCAAACGCCTGGCTCATCCGGGTGGCATCCACGTTCAGCTGAAGCGCCGGCGAACGACCGGCCAGCACGTCCCGCTGAAAGTCAGGCGGGATATCGAGAACAAAGGTGTAAATCCCGGCGTCCATGCCGCGGTCCATCTCCGAAAGGGCAATCATCGCCGGTGGATTGAAGTGCGGCCGCTGAAAGACCGCGCCCAGCCGGATCGACAGCGGGGATCGGTCCTCGTCGACAATGGCGATGGGAGCCTTGTGCAGGGTCTCAGGCATGGCCGTCGCCGCGACGTAGATCGCCACCGTGAACGTGTAGGCGATCAGCACGAGCATCATCGGGTCGCGCGCGAGGCTCCACAGTTCCTTGATCGCGAGTCGGTGAATGTTGGAGGCACGCGCCATGGTCGGGATCAGGTTCAGGTGTCCTGCTTTTTCAGGAGCAGGATGGAGATTCCCAGGGTGGCGGGACCGGCAATCAGGAGCGGCCAGAAGGAGGGCCAAAGGCCGGAGAATCCCAGCGCCTTGTTGAACACGCCTCGGCTGATGGTCAGGTAATGCGAGGCCGGGTAGACGTGACCGATCACCGACCCGAACCCCTCCAGCGACGAAACCGGGTTGAGCATGCCCGCGAACTCGATGGCCGGGATCATCGTCCCGATCATGGTCACGAACAGGGCGGCGATCTGGCTGCGCGTGAAGGTCGAGGCAAAGAGCCCGAACCCCGTGGAGAACAGGACGAACAGCAGGGCCCCCAGGCTCAGCGCCCGGAAACTGCCCTTGACCGGCACCCCGAAGACAGTGATCGCCAGCAGCGTCATCAACCCGAAGTTGAGCATCGCCAGCACGATATAGGGCAACTGCTTGCCGAGCAGGAACTCGCTGCGGGTGATCGGGGTGACATAGAGATTGATGATCGAACCCAGCTCTTTCTCACGCACTACCGAGAGCGCCGCCAGCATGGCCGGGATCATCAGCAACAGCATCGGGATCACCGCCGGCACCATGGCCGGAAGGCTCCGGACATCCGGGTTGTAGCGGAACCGCGTCTCCAACGTGGCCGGCCCCACACCGCCCCCCTGCCCCGCCCGGCGCCCCGACATCTCCGCCAGCCACCCCTCGTGCATGCCCAGCACGTACCCCCGCACGGTTTCAGCCCGCACCGGCATCGCCCCATCCACCCAGGCCCCGATCGTCACCCCCGCGCCCCGCTGGAGGTCCCGACCGAATCCCGGCGGCAACTCGATCGCCAACGCCAGTTCCCCGGAACTCATCCGACGATCGAGATCCGCAGGGTCCAGGATCGGCGGACGCTCCACGAAATACCGGGACCCCGAAAGATTGAGCGCGTAGCTGCGACTCAGCCCCGTGCCATCGCCGTCCAACACCGCGTAAGTGAGGTTCTCCACGTCGAGGCTGATGCCGTACCCGAAGACAAACATCAGCAGCGCGGTTCCCAACAGGGCCATGGTCGCCCGCACAGGATCCCGCCGCAGCTCCAAGGCCTCTCGCACGCTGTAGCTCCAGGCCCGTCGCCGATCGAACCAACGATCGCGCG
>CAYZAE010000395.1:0-2650 GCA_964476125.1 uncultured Verrucomicrobiota bacterium
CCGAACCACATCGACCATGTCGTCGGGCAGCCGCTGCTCGACCTCCCGCACCACCTCGGCCGGCACGGGATGGCTTGCCTCGGCAATCGAGCCGGCGATTGCCGCCATGGTGTCGGCATCCGCACCGAGGCCGATCGCCCGTCGCACCGCTTCCTCCCACGACTTCGCCCCATGCCACGCCCAGAGGGCGGAGTCCGTCCAGCCGGGCGTCACCCGATCCCGCCGGGCTATGTCGAAGCCCCAGCGTTTCCGGATTTCATCCCGAATCAAAGTCGGGGATCGGCCCTGCCTCGAGCGGTGGATGGCGAGCGCCACCGCCTGGGCTCCGGCGATCCCGACCGGGCTGTTGTGCGTCACCTCGGCCGAGCGACGGGCCTCGGCCAGCGTCTGCGAGATCGAGCGGAAAGCCCACCCGACGGCAGAGACCCGCATCCCCGAGCCGTTGCCGACGCTGCCATAGGGCTTCCGCTCCCATGAACGCACCCACGCCCGGAACAGCCTTCCGTACCCGGCCTTCGGGTAGCGGCCAGCCCAGTCCGCCAGGGCCTCGCCATACGGCCGGTCGTTCAGGATGGCGTCGGCCACCGCCACGGTCAGCACCGTGTCGTCGGTGAACCTTGAACCCGGCCCGATAAGCGGGTATGACTCGCCCCGTGGCGGGTGGTTCTCGTAGATCGACCCGATCATGTCGCCTGCTATCGCTCCCCACATGTCAGCACCTCCCGGCGTCTCGGATTTCATCCTCTCGCTGGTCTCGCCCGAGTTCCCCGCAGTCAACGGAGCCTCCCACCTTGCAGACCAAGCCCCCTTACGGTCCCACCCGCCGTATTCCCTCCGCCTCATAGGCGGCAGCGACATCGAGCCAGCCTAGTTTGAGCAGCAGCTCGTGCGGTTTCGTGCCGCCATAGCACTGCCAGAGTTTCTGGGCCATTTGTTCGGGAGTTATGTCCCCGCTGGCACCGCCTCCCAATGCGCCGGCTCCGAACCTATACCCGTCAGCGGTCTTCGTGAAACAACAGCCACCGGGCCAGAACTTCAGCAGGAGTTTGTCGCCGTTCCAGATGCTCAATTGGCACTCTGCCCTCATTGGTCGCCTCCTTGTCTCTTGTGTACAAGCCCTCCGGACGGCTGCTTCCCGGTTCCCGAGCCTCCCGGCACCGACTTGACGAGCCGATCCCGCAGCAGGCGGGCGGCTGCGAGCGACCGGGTGCCGAGGGACTGGCGGACCCTGGCCTTGGTGAAGTCCGGCCGGTGGACCGTGTAGTGGACGAACCAGGTTCCGTTGTTGTTCCACAGGTGGTGGTTCGGGTTGTCCTGGCGGACTCGGATGGCGAGTACGGCGAGTACGGACGATGCGGGGCTTCTGTCGGCGCTGGCTGCTGCTCCGTTCATGATGCGTCATTCCCTTCCTGACGCACCAGGTTCCGGCAAACAAAAAGGCCACCCTCATCAGGATGGCCTTCGCTCGCCCGGGATTTTTGTTTCGGACCTATGTGGTCCGCACATCCCTCGAAGCTCGTGCTTCGAGGAAGCCACCGTGGGATCCCGTCCCCGGTTGGCAGGTCCGGCGCTACGGCCGAACCGTTCCTGATGCTGGTTGTAGTAAAGCACGGCCTACGGGCGAAAGCAACCGCCTCCTGTGTCATAAGGCATCGGGCGGCGCCACAAATCTCACGGACCCTTCTGGTGCGCCTCAGGATCTGCGATCCCACCCTTTTGGGGGTCATTACAGCGGTCCCCGCCGATTTGAGCCAACCGGGCTCTGAATGCCGCCTGCTGCTCGCAGAACCGATCAACGACTTCGGCGAAGGATGCAGGGGGCGACCCCGCCGTAATCGAAGATTCCGTTCCTGTGGTCATCTCGTTCATGGTACTCCTGTCGCCACGATGGCGGTCATGGCCGAACCGTCCTGGTACCCCGTCGCCACCGCCATTTCTCCCGCCCGCAGGCAAAAGGGGGACATGGGGACATTAAAACGACACTTTATACACCACACATTACTTCTCCTCTTTCTTCTACTTTTATGAAAGTGATCAAATAAACTCCCCATCTCCCCCTTTCCCTCGCAGTCTCCTGCGTGCGAGCAACTTGCAGAGGGGGACATCGACGAAACAATCTCCCCCAATGTCCCCCTTTAGACTCAATGTCCCCCTCCAAACCAGCGGGGAGCCCCTCGAAACCGTCCTTTAGAGCGTTGCAGTCGGCAAAAGGGGGAGTTCGGGGGAGTTCGGATGGGCAAAGGGTAACATCGACGAAACGAACTCCCCCTCTCCGGTCTCGACGGACGAGAGCCCCGGATAGACGTTGCGGTTGTGCCGGACGACAGCCCTGAATCCCAGATGGGCCAGGATCGGTGCGAGCTTCTTCGGGGTCAGCGGCGACTTGAGCATGTTCGACTCGTTGATGGCATCGGCGACCTCCCGGCCTGTCAGGTAGTCGTCGCCACCGCCCCGGTGGCGTGCCACCCAATCGCTTACGACCGACACCCGGACATCCTCGGACAGTCCCATGATCTCCATCTTCTTGGTGTTCATGAGGGGCATGTTGGCTGCCGCCTCGTTGATGTCCCTTGAGAGCAGGTACAGCATGAATGTAGGGAGCTCCTCAACCATCTTGGAGTGGCTGAACCAATGCGGGAGTGGCCGCCCC
>CAYZAE010000396.1:0-2630 GCA_964476125.1 uncultured Verrucomicrobiota bacterium
CGGGGCGCCGTCCGCTCAGACCGTCATGATCTCCTTCTCCTTGTGCTGGAGATGTTCGTCGATCTTCTTGGAGAACTTGTCGGTGAAGGTCTGGACCTCCTTTTCACCATGCTCCAGTTCGTCCTCGGTGATCGTGCCGGCCTTCTGCTCCTTCTTGAGATGCTCGATCGCCTCGCGTCGGACATGACGCACGGCCACCCGGCCGGTCTCCGCCATGTGCTTCACCGCCTTCACGAACTTCTCGCGCTGCTCCGTCGAGAGCTCGGGAATCATGATGCGGATGCTCCGGCCCTGAACCATCGGGTTCAGGCCGATGTTCGACTTCTGGATCGCCTTCTCGATCGGACTGATCGTGCTCTGGTCCCAGGGCTGCACCAGCAGCTGCCGGGGCTCCGGGGTCGTGATGCCGGCCAGTTCGCGGATCCGCATGTGGGACCCGCCATAGACCTCCACCATGATGTTCTCAATCAACGCGGGCGAGGCCTTCCCCGTCCGCACGCCGTTGAACTCCTGCACGACGTGCTCCTCGCTCTTTTGCATCTTCTCTTCGCACTCCAGCAGGATCTCGTCGATGGACATGTCAGCTCCGTTTTGAGGTTGGGGGATGGGATGAAAATCAGGATCAAATCAGATCGAATCGCAATCGGGTCTCAGGAAGTCACCAGGGTTCCAATGTCCTCCCCAAGCACCACCTTCATGATGTTATGGGGCCGGAACAGGTCGAACACGATGATCGGCATCTTGTTGTCCATGCACAGCGTGAACGCCGTCATGTCCATGACCTTCAGCTGCCGCTGGACCGCCTCCAGATAGGTGATGCGGTCAAACCGGCGCGCCGTGGGATTGGTCTTCGGATCGCTGTCGTACACCCCGTCCACCTTGGTCGCCTTCAGGATGACGTCCGCACTGATCTCCGCCGCCCGCAGCGCCGCCGCCGTGTCGGTCGAGAAGAACGGATTGCCGGTGCCCGCCGCGAAAATGACGATGCGCCCGCGCTGAAGGTGCCGGACCGCCCGCCGGCGAATGAAGGGCTCCGCCACCTGGGTGACCGTGATCGCACTCTGAACCCGGGTCTCGGCCCCCTGCTTCTCCAGGGCATCCTGCAGCGCCAGCGCGTTGATCAACGTCGCCAGCATGCCCATGTAATCGCCCGTCGCCCGCTCAATGCCCTGCTTCGACCCCTGCAATCCACGGAAGATGTTTCCGCCCCCAATCACCACCACCACCTGCACCCCGAGATCACGGACCTCCTTGATCTGCGTGGCAATCTGGTTGAGGGCGTCGGCATTCAAACCGTACCCACCTTCCGTCCCCAAGGCTTCCCCACTGAGTTTCAGCAGGATACGTCGGTACTTGGGTGTGGCGGGGGAACTGGGGGATTCGCTCATGCGTCAAGGGGGTGTCAGGGAACGGTCGGCTCGCGTTGCCAGCGTTCCTAGCAACCGGGCGAGGCTCCCGTCAAACGGCAAGCCATCCGACCTTCAGATCGCGAAGTCGGTATAATCCGGCTTCACCAGCTCCGTCGGCGGCTCAAGCATGCCCGCCGCCACCGTCAGATTGGTGCCCTGCTCGATCAGGATGAACGAACCCGTCAGGCGATTGATCGAGTAACCGTCGTACACCAACGGTCGCGAGGTCCGAATCCGGATCTCCCCAATGTCATTCAACGCCAGCTCCGGCGCCGGCTCGCTCTCAAAGGTCCGGATGTCCAGCCGGCTCTCGATCGACGTGATCACCGACTGCACCGTCTGCGTCGAGTGCCGCAGGAAATACTTCCGACCCGGCGACAACGGCTTCGGCGCCATCCAGCACAGCTTCGCCAGAAACTCCGTGCCCATCCCAGGAAACCGGTCCATCCCCACCAGCATGTCCCCACGCGAAATGTCCAGGTCGTCCTCCAGCACGATCGTCACCGATTGCGGACAAAACGCCTCCGGCACCGACCCGTCGTAGGTCCAGATGTCCTTCACCCGGCTCTTCAAGCCGCTCGGCAGCACCAGCAACGGCTGGCCCTTCCGCACAATCCCCCCCGCAATCTGACCGCTCAACCCCCGGAAATCATGAAGCTCCGGATCCCTCGGGTTGTTCGGACGATTCACCCACTGCACCGGGAACCGGAACCCCGCCAGCGGCCAGTCACTCGCAATGTGCACCGTCTCCAGATGACCCAGCAGGGTCGGCCCCTGGTACCACGGCGTATGCTTCGAGGCATCCACCACGTTGTCCCCATTCAGCGCGCTGATCGGGACGAACTTCACATCAAGCAGGTTGTTCAACCGCGGCAGGAAACTCTCGAACTCCTCCCGGATCTCCAGAAACCGGTCCTCGCTCCAATCCACGAGGTCCATCTTGTTCACCGCGATCACCAAGTGGGGAATGCCCAGCAGCGCCGCAATGCAGGTGTGACGACGGCTCTGATCCGACACCCCGTTCCGCGCATCCACCAGCACAATCGCCAGATTGGCCGTCGAGGCCCCCGTCACCATGTTGCGCGTGTACTGAATGTGACCCGGCGTGTCCGCGATGATGAACTTGCGCCGCGGCGTCGCAAAATACCGGTACGCCACGTCGATCGTGATGCCCTGCTCACGCTCCGCCCTCAGGCCGTCCGTGAGATTCGCCAGGTTGAT
>CAYZAE010000397.1:0-2604 GCA_964476125.1 uncultured Verrucomicrobiota bacterium
AAGCGACCGGCTTTGTCATGGGCGAACTCCGCGGACTCTGGCGCATCGATTTCCCAACCGCATTGCTCGACCCGAAACCCTGACGGACAAAACCCTGACGGATGTTGACATCTCTGCAACCGCGCGAGATCGGGACAGGGTCACACCTGCTCGCACCCGAAAAGGAAGATACCTGAACGGGACCAATGCTCAGGGCTGACGCCAAGTCAGCCGCTGGGACGCTCTCCTTCCGCGGTGTCCTCGCGATAAACGAGGATGGGTTCGGCCGCAGCGAGGTACCACCGCCCTTCTCCCCGCACCGCCACGTTACGGAAGGCCAGCCGACCAAACCTGGGTCCGCGGATCCCAACGATCAGGTCCACCACTTCGCCGCCCGTCCTGGGCTTCTCCAGGATGACGAAGTCACCAACCTTACAGGTGGCATCCTCCGCGAGAAACTCCTCACGCACCTTCGACCAGGCACTAAAGAGGGCCGGCAAGGAACCGGCGTTCGCATCGACCGCCTGCAGAGCCGGCCTGGCAAGGCACCGACAAACCAAGGCAAAGTCTCCCTCCGCCTTTTTGAACTTCGTGAAGGCCGCGTGGTAGTACGTCCGACATCCCTCCGCGATGCTTTCGGGAGGGTGCCGTTCCGCAGGAGCGAGCAATTCCCAGATTAAATCCGCGGCGACGACCAGAACCCCCAGCACGATAATGCCCCCCACGACGATGCCGAAGATCTTCCCTGGCGATCGCCAGCCATTCATGAGTCCGACTATCCCATATCCCAGGAGCAACGCCCCGAGACCACCGGTCAGAGTTGTCTGCAAACACCGATCCACCCAATGACGGCGAAGTCGCTCCTTCACCCCGGCGTCGTGCGCCCGGCGGGAGGCCGGATCCTTTACGCTCATCAGCGCGTCCTTCACGCGCTCCTCGGTCAGCAATAGCGCCCCGGACTCCACCGCCTTCCTCGCGACCGGCTCTGGATCCACCCCCGACCCAAACGCGGCTGTAGCCGGGAGCTCGGTCCCCGAGATCACTTCCCCCGCATCCTCTTTCGTTGTCGGCTCCGGAGCAGGATCGGACTCAAGCGGCCGTGACGCCACCCCGGTGGGCGCTTCGAGATGCAAGCCGGAGTGAGTGCTGAAAACCATCGCCTCGTAGGAATGCTCCACGCTGGTCACCGACCCTACGGGCTCCCCGTTCTTGAACCGAACCATCCTCGAGCGGCCCTGGCGATACTCCACGTCCGCACCCAGGTAGAAATTCACCAGCCGTCCCTGTAACTCCTGCGGAATCGGCCAGTCCTCGACCGCCTGTCCCACCCCGGAGGCCGGACAGGAAATCCGGAAACGCAGCCGACGCATGTTTGCCTCGCCTTCCTCGCGCGCTGGACGAAGGAGCACATCCGCCGAGCAGGGGGAGTCGTAGCGATTCTGAAAGGCCACGCAGATCTGCGCCCGCCCCTGCTCAACTTTCCCCATCACCACGAAGCACAGGCCATCGCGTTCGAAATAGGGAAGCCCGGCCTGTCCCAGGACGTCCGGCGCTTTGTCCCGGCGGAAGTAGGACAGCGCCATCATGAGGACACAGAAGATGCTGCCACCAATCCAACTCAGTCGGTATTCCCACGTGGTGTTCGAGTCCAGGGAGCCCGCCAGCAGTGCCAGCAGACAGATCATCAGACCGAGGAAAAACGCCGCAACGAGAAGGTTATTCCGATTCATAGCCAGGGAACCCCAAGTGACGATGGAACATAAAACAATGGCGTCGCGTCTAAATCATTGACAATAGACTCGTTGGATATGCTGGAAGCGCCAATTCGGCGTATTGATATGTCAATTATTGAGATACGTCCCCATGAATTGATTTGCGTTCGCCGGGAAGGAACGCGGCGAGCAACCCGATCAGGGGTAGATAGGCGCAGACTTTGAAAACGAACTCGATGCTGGTTCGATCCGCGAGCTCACCCAGCACCGCCGACCCGATTCCCGCCATTCCAAACGCCAGACCGAAGAACAATCCGGAGATCAGTCCCACCCGGCCCGGAATGAGTTCCTGGGCGTAGACCAGGATCGCGGAGAAGGCCGAGGCCAGGATGGCGCCAATGAATACCGACAACACGATCATCCAGGGCAGGCTCACGTAAGGGAGCGCCAGGGTGAAGGGAGCGACGCCGGCGATGGAGGCCCAAATGACCCGCTTGCGCCCGATCCGGTCGCCAACCGGGCCTCCGATGATGGTTCCCGCCGCCACCGCAAAGAGGAACACGAACAGGGAGAACTGCGCCTGCGCCACGGTGACGTGGAATCGTTCCATCTGGTAGAACGTGTAGTAGTTGGTCAGGCAGGCCAGATAGAAGTACTTCGAGAAAATGAGGGCCAGGAGAACGACCAGCACCGACAGCACCCTTGCTCTGGACATGGCGGGGCGAGCCTCAGCTGCTGCCACGGCAGGGCGGGAGCGGCGTTCTGCCAGCATCCGCCGGTACCATCGTCCCACCCTCACCAGGATCGCCATTCCCAGCAGTGCGATGATTGCGAACCAGAGCACACTGGCCTGCCCGTACGGAACAACAATGGCCGCCGCGAGCAGCGGACCCAGTGAGGTGCCCGCATTGCC
>CAYZAE010000398.1:0-2601 GCA_964476125.1 uncultured Verrucomicrobiota bacterium
TGAGGAATTGCAGGCAATCGATTCCGGCGTCGCGCCGCGACGCACCCGAAACTCGAATTGGGTCCAGGGGCTGAAGCCCCTGGCTACCATCGTCCCGTCGCTCCGCGACTTTTGTGCGTAGGCGAAAATGGCCAATCTCCAGGCGCCGCGTCCAGCGGCGCAATGACATTGCCAAGGCACAACACCCACAGGCTGCCGCCCGCTCAGTGCGGGCGGGTTTGTCGCAGCGCGACAAACGCCACCAACATGTTCGGGATGCACGGTCTCAAAAGCGGGAGGCAAGAACGGGCTTGCGGCGGGAAGGGGATCGGACGAAGAGGGGGGATGAACCACGAGACAACGCGCCGGCGGTTTCTTTCCGGGCTGGCGGTTTCAGCCCTGTCGACGGGAACGGTGGGTTGCGGGAGCCTGGTGGCCACGGAGGGATCCCCGGGGATCGTGGACACCCACACCCATTTCTATGATCCCACCCGACCCCAGGGCGTGCCGTGGCCCGGGCGCGACGACGCGTTCCTTTACAGGCCGGTTCTTCCTCCGGAATTCGAGACCCTGGCGCGGCCGCTGGGGGTGACTTCGACCGTCGTCGTGGAGGCCTCTGCGTGGGAGGACGACAACGCCTGGGTGCTTGGATTGGCCGACCGGCATCGGAGCCTGATCGGGATGGTGGGCCATCTGAATCCCGGGGAGCCCGGATTTCCGACGGCGCTGGCACGATTCCAAGGGGATCGGCGATTTCGCGGCATTCGCATCGGGGGCGGGCAGGTGGTGCGTGCCCTGGATGACGAAGGGTTGCGCCGGGACCTGGCGCGGTTGGCGGAGTCGGGATTGGCGGTGGACGTGCTGGTGGGGCCTGAGCAGCTTGAGGCGGTGGCCCGGATGGCGGGAGCGTTGCCGAACCTGACGGTGGTCATTGATCACTGCGCCAACGTGCGGGTGGACGGAAAGGCGCCCCCTGCGGCCTGGGTGGATGCCGTTCGCCGGTGTGCAGGGCATGCCCAGGTGGTGATGAAGGTCTCGGGGTTGGTGGAAGGCACAGGCCGCAGCCGGGGTGATGCGCCGGGGGACGTGGAGTTTTACCGGCCGGTCTTGGACGTGGTGTACGAAGCGTTCGGACCGGACCGTGTGGTGTACGGCAGCAACTGGCCGGTGAGCGCGCGCTTCGCGTCGTACGAAACGGTGTTCCGGATCGTGGAGACCTATTTTCGGGCGAAAGGGTCCACGGTGGCGGACCGTTATTTCACCCGGAACGCGCTGCGGGTTTACGGGGTGTCGGTCAGCGGAACCGGAACAGCCGGCCGTCGCCCGGGGCGAGTGTGACCGGGAGCACGGTCCCGCGGCGCCAGTTGCGGAGCCGTTCCCAACGTCCGGTGGTGCGGTTGAATTCCTCGATCCGCCGGATCCCTGATTTCAGCTGGAGCCGGGCCTGGGTTTCCTTCGTGTAACTGCGGTTGGCAATCAGGAGGGCCCTGGCATCGGCGGCGGTCAGGGCGGGAGCCCGGGCGGATTCGGGGGCGAACAGGCCGATCACGCAGTCGGGGTTTCCCTCCATATGGACCGGGCTTGAGGACGGGATGGGATCGGCGCCCTTGGGAACGGGAGTGGCGTGGTAGGCGCCGAGGGAGCGGAGGGCCATGAGAGGCGGACTGAGGGCGTTGATTTCGCGGTTCAGTCCGGCGACCGGGTCGGCGAGCGGGGTGCGGACTCCTTCCTGATACAGCCCTCCGTAAGCGGTGGGGCCCCAGTAGAGGAAGTAGCTGATGCCCCGGCCGCCGTAGGCGAGGGTGGTGTAGACCAGGAAGCGGAGTTCGTCGGCGTTCACCAGACGCCAGGATTTTTCGATGGTGCAGGCCTGGATGATGTTGAGGAACGGCGCTCCGGCCTCGCGCGCGGCGTCGCGGATCATGGCCAGGTTGAGGAAGTACTGGTCGCCGTCGCGGTCCCTGAAGAAGTGATAGTGATCGTAGCTGACGAGCGCGGGTCGGACGGCGGCGGTGAAGCGCGTGAGATGCTCGCGATAGGCCGTGACCGTGTCCCCGGGGGTGCCCAGTTGCTCGTTGTTCGCGTAGGTCGGGAACAGGTTGATGTAGGCGAAGTGCGCGGGATCGAGTTCGCGCAGGAAATCGGCCAGCCGGCCCAGCCCGGGAAACGCGGCGGCTCCCGGTTCGTCGGTGATGTAGTACGCCTCCAGGGCGGGATGATTCCGCACGCGCTCGACGAGAGCCTTCAGTTTTTCCCGCGTGCCCGGATTATCGAGGGACGCGGGGCTGAGCAGGGGATCCTCGAGCATCGCCCGAAGCCCATGGCGTCGGGCCGCATCAAGCCCGGCCTCCGGGGTCCAGGTCATGGTGTAACCGTCACGGGCGACGATCGCGAGGTTGGGGTCGGTGGCGGGAGGCGGGCACCAGAAAGTGATGATTAGCCGATCCTGCTTCCAGGCTTTGGGCGAGACCGCGATGGCGCGGGTTCCGGCAAGCGCCGGGATCAGCGCCAGCAGGGCGAGGAAGATTCGCGACAAACGGAGGGAGATGGGGCGGGAGGGCATGGTTTGGGGAGTGGGGAGTGGGGGGCGGGAGAAGCGTCTGGGGATTGGGAGATGGGAGA
>CAYZAE010000399.1:0-2599 GCA_964476125.1 uncultured Verrucomicrobiota bacterium
TGCCCACGGCTACCATCCTCCTGTCGCTCCGCGACGCCTGAAAATGGCCAAACTCGACAGAGGAGGCATTTGCCTCCTCCTTTCGCTGGGGATTTCGTTTCGACTCGGGGCGGCCTGTTTTCGTAAAAGATGGGTCCGTGATCACCCTGGCTTCACGACTCTTCCAACGCCGTCACGCGGCGTGGTGGACGTTCGTTGCCGGGTTGATGGTGACGGCGGCTCTGACCGGCGTCCTGCTGTACGAGGCGAGGCAGCTGGATGAGCAGCGGATGCTCCGCCGAGCGTCGGAGATCCAGAACCAGCTCGATGCCCAGTTGGAGAAGAGCGAGATGCTGCTCAACAACCTCCGGGATTACCTGACCCTGAGCGGCGGGAACCGCGGGGTTCTGTTCAATACCTGGTGTTATGACAGTGGCCTGACCATCAACTGCCGCTGGCTTCACGGCGTTTTGGTGGCCACCAACCGTCATCGAATCTCCTGGAGGAGTTCCTTCCCGACTCCGCCCAGCCAATGGACGATAAACCTCATGTGGGATTTCTATGCCTTTGCGAAGAAGCAGGCGGTGGACTGTGAGATCGCCTTGAGCAGCCGAATTACCAACGGAACCCGCTTTTTCAATGACTACCACCTTCGCGGGTTCGGACATGGCGTGGATCAGTTCTCGCGCGCCGTCAGGAACTCACGCCTGCAGATGAGTGAGCGACGGCAGGTCATGATTGATGCCAACACGAACGGCATGATTGGAACGTTGTTCTATGTCCCCGTTTATCGCCCCGAGGCGAAGGAACTGATTGCGGAGGTCGAGACGGTGCGTCCCTCGGAACACGGCGAGCGGGCCCATTTCTACTGGCTGCACCTGGAGTCGATGATCGTGGCCCCGGTGAGTTTTGACGCCTTGGCGGAAGCGGTTCGCGAGGGGTCGCCGCTCGATCTCGAATTTGAAATCTTCTCGAGTACCAACCAGACGGCCAAGACCTGGCTGCACAACTCGGTTGGCACACCACGGGCCATCGATCCGACGTTCAAGCCCTACCTTTCGCTGCGCATGCCCTGGCGGATGTACGGCGATTGGTTTTCGATCTTTTTCTACACCACGCCCTTGTTCGAGGCCCAGTCCCCCCGCCTGCTGGCCAAGACCGCGGGGCTGTCCGGAGTCGTGATCACCGTGCTGGCTTCCCTGCTGGTCGGGGTCTCCGTGCGGGCGCGCAACCGGCAGGATCGCATGACCGGGCAGATCCGGGAGGCGCGTGACGCCCTCGCCGTTGCGCAGCGGGAACGCGAGCGGATCAGCCGCGATCTGCATGACGGCACGATCCAATCCCTGTACGCGATCCAGCTCGGGCTGGGTCACACTGCCCAGCGGCTTCGCTCCGAACCTGCCCATGCGGGTTCCGAATTGTCCGCCGTGCGACGGGAACTCAACGAGGTGATTGCGGAGATCCGACAGTTCATCACGGCGGAAACGGCCGGGGAGGCGCAGAAGGAGGCCGATCTCTGCGCCGTGTTGCAGGTGCTGGCGAAACGCGCGGGCGGGGCGACCACGGCACCCATCGAGCTGCAATGCGACCCCGGCGCCTCGAAGCGCGTGTCGGCCGACCAGGCCGTGCAATTGGCGAACATTGCCCGCGAAGCCCTCAGCAACGCCTTGCGGCACGGACACCCGCAACGGGTGAACCTCGGACTCCGCCTGGACGGTGACTTTGTCGTGCTGGAGATCGCCGACGACGGGGTGGGCTTCGAACCGAAGACGCGCGGAGGTTCAGGACTGGGTCTGGTCAGCATGAAGGCAAGAGCCGCGGAATCGGGCGGAACCTTGGCCATCGACTCCTCCCCAGGCCACGGCACGCGTGTGGTGGTTCGATTGCCGATCGCCCCGGCCGAAACGGCTGAACCGGAAACGTCTGAAGATCAGGACGAGGAACCATGAGTGACGAGGCGCCCATCCGACTCCTGCTCGTGGACGATCATCCGATCGTCCGGGACGGGCTGCGTCGCATCCAGGAGCTTTGGCCAACCCTGCGCATCGTTGCCGAGGCGGGCACCGGGCGGGACGCGGTGGAGGCTGCCCGACGGGAACGGCCGGACATGGTTCTCATGGATGTGCGGCTCCCCGGGGGTGGCGGCATCGAGGCATGCCGGGAGATCAAGGAGTTCCTGCCCGGAGTCCAGGTCCTGTTCCTCACCTCCTATGCCGACAACCGATTCGTGCTCGCGGCCATGGAAGCGGGGGCGGACGGTTATCTGCTGAAGGAAAGCGGCAGCCACCGGATCGTGTCCGCCATCCGTACGGTTCGGAATGGCGGCACCGTGTTCGACCCGGTGGTGGCGCGGCGGGCTTTGGACGGGGATTCCGAATTGTTCGGCGGCCCCCTGGAGTCGTTGACCCGTCTGGAGAGCCGGGTTCTGGCGGAGCTGGCGAGCGGCAAGACGGACAAGGAGGTTGCCGCGGCGCTGAGCCTCAGTCCGAAGACGGCCCGGAACTATGTGAGCCGCATCTTCGCCAAACTGAATGTCCACACCCGGACCGAAGCGGCCCTCCTCTACGCGCGCACCATGGGGTCAGGTCACGACATTTGACATCCGGGCCGACCCTCGAGG
>CAYZAE010000400.1:0-2594 GCA_964476125.1 uncultured Verrucomicrobiota bacterium
TGCATGGTGAACATCTCGGCCACGCTGTTGGCGATGGGGGTGCCGGTGGCGAACACCACGCCACCGCCGCCGTTCACGCGCTGGACGTGCTGCACTTTGAGGAACATGTCGAAGGCCCGCTGCGACGCGGTCTGCGGCAGACCCGCGATCCTGGTCATCTTCGAGACGTAGAACAGGTTCTTGAAGTGATGGGCCTCGTCCACCGCAACGAAGTCCACGCCGAGTTCCTCGAAGGTGAGGCCGTCGTCCTTCTTGTCGTTGGCAGCCAGTTCCTTGAGTTTGGTTTCAAGCTGCTTCTTGGCGCGTTCCAGCGCCTTGACGATTCGGGAGTCACCGTCGTGCCGCTGCTGTTCGATGGCCAGGGCGAGTTCCCGCAACTGCTCCTGGAAGAACGCCTCCTGGGTGGGGCGCGCGAGCGGGATCTTCTCGAACCCGGAGTGGGTGACGATGACGGCGTTGGATGGTGCGTTCCCGGAAGATGGCGGCCTTGGTGGCCCGTCCGGATTCCTCGTCGTACTGCTCTAACGACAACAGCAGCGGCAGATCGGGGTCGCCACGGAAGGCGGCGGTGTTGGCCCGGGTCGAGATCGGGCCGTGCTGGGCGACGAAGCGGTCGTAGGTGCGACTGAGCTCCTCCCGGGCGGCAACCACGTCTTCGTCGGGGGTGCCGTTCAACTGCGAGCGCAGGCACAGGCGGACGGCATCGCGGACCCGGATCAGGCCGCGGATGCGTTTGGCGACGGTTTCGGAGAGCTCAGCCAGGACCCGGAGCGAATCGCCCTCACGAATGGCGATTTCGCCGTTCACCAGGGCGTAGGCATTGGGCTTGATGTGCTCAGGGGCAGGGAACGACTGGGCCGGAGTGGGGGGGAGCACCCGCGCCGCCTCGGGGCGGAACACGTCGCGCGGCAGCAGCGCGATGGCCTCGGCCAGGCATTCGGCGAGCGGCCGGCCGTTGCCGACCAGGGTGGGCTCGCCCCGACCGAACATCCGACCTTCGAGCCGCATCTCCCCGAGCATCATCTCCGGGTGGGCGGCGAAGTACTCGTTGACCGCGAGGCTCTCGCCGAGCGAGTTGGTGATGACCGAGACCTCCTTCCACGCCGGGCCGGCGGGCGGTTCCCCGGGGAGGCGCTTGCGCAGGATGACGAGGTCAGTGGTGACTTCGGTGTTGGCGTTCTTCTTGAAGGCGTCGTTGGGCAGGCGGATGGCGCCGACCAGATCAGCCTGGGCGGCCACGTACTCACGGAGGGCACCGTCCCGTTTGTCGAGGGTGCCGCGGGAAGTGATGAACAGCAGCAGGCCGCCGGGGCGGACCTTGTCGAGGGCGGCGGCGAAGAAGTAGTCGTGGATCAGGAACTTCCAGCCCCTGAAGCGGGGGTCGTGAATGGCGAAATCGCCGAAAGGCACGTTACTCACGGCCACGTCGTAGAACCCGTCGGCGAGGCGGGACTCCTCGAAAGCCTGGTGGCGAATGTCGGCGTCGGGGTAGAGGAGCTTCGCCAGCCGGGCGGTGACCGAATCAATCTCGATGCCGGTGACCAGCGAGCGAGCGTGCATGTCGTCGGGCATGAGGCCGATGAAGTGGCCGAGGCCCAGGGCTGGCTCCAGGACCCGGCCGTGCGTGAACCCGAGCCGCTGCAACGCCGCGTACACGGCCCGGACGATGACCGGCGCGGTGTAGTGGGCGTTGAGGGTGGTGGCGCGGGCGGAGTCGAGTTCGTCGGGGGTGAGGAGTTGTTCCAACTGCTGGCGTTCCGACTTCCACTCGTCGTTCCAGGGATCAAAGACCTGGGGGAGGCCGCCCCAGCCGACGTAGCGGACCAGCACGCGCTTCTCGTCGTCGGTGGCCGCCCGGCCCTCGGCTTCGAGTTGGTGGAGCAGCGCGATGGCGGCGAGGTTGTCCTGGCACTTGCGCTTGAGGGAGCCGACCCCGACGCGGTCGGCGTCGGTGATGCGGTAGTTCCGCGGGTTGCGGGGCGGTTCGGGTTCGGCGGCTGGCGGGCCGAAGGCAACCCAGGTTTCGTCGCCGGTCAGTCCGTCTCCGGCGGGAGCAGGAGGTACCGTTCCCGGACGATCTCCCAGGCCCGGTCGTGGGCTTGTTGCGGCGTCAGTCCCTGCTGGATGAAGTGGCGACGAAGCGAGTCGAGGTCCGCGTCCGTCTTCTCCTCCGCCTCCAACAACAGCGCGTGGAGGAGGCCGCTCGCCTCCAGTTGGGCCGTCATCCGGGGCAGGAACTGGCGCCAGTGTTTCTCGGCCATTCGGCCGTATTGAGTCAGTGGTTTCATGGGTGGGAACCCTCCGTTGAGCAAAGGAAAACAAGTCGAGTTGCCGGTCGTCGGTGGCGACCGCCTTGGAAAACCGCATGGGCAGACTCCCTGGAAAAACTCGGCACTCAGGTTGGCGGAACCGGAGCGCCTACGGCACCCTGCGACCGATCTACCGCGCTTCCGCAGGCGAAGTCAATGGACCCAGAATGGACCCGCGACGGACAGTCCCGGTGAGGTCCGAACCCGAAGAGGGGAAACCCGCTCGGGAAACGCTACCCCAGACGCTCAAGGGGGTGGGGGTCAAAACCCGCGCGGGACGGTGGG
>CAYZAE010000401.1:0-2582 GCA_964476125.1 uncultured Verrucomicrobiota bacterium
CCAAGGAGGGGAAAGTCGGCACCGGTCGCCTCGCGGCAAATGTCAACAATTTAGACGCGACCCCATTGTATCCTGGGGCACGGTCATTCGGCCTGGGGAGCCGTTGATTCAGGCGGCACCGGCAGGGTGCTCTCCGGCAACTGAACCGTCCCCAGCCAACGCGCCGCCGCCTCCGGGTCCGTCGCACGCCACAGCCCCGCCACCAACTGCAGCGCACTCGCACGCTGGCCCGGATCCGCAATGGCGGCCGCCACCGTCGCCGCCACCGACGGATCGTTGTGAACCGCCGAGTGGACGAATCGATGCATGGCCGCATCGCGATCCTTCCCCGCCGGCAACCCGCCAAGCCAGCGGGCCGCCGCCGCCGAATCTTCGTTCGCCCAAGCCCCGGCCACCTCCGACCAGGCATTCTGTCGTTGATCGGAGTCGACCGTGATCAGCGAGACCATGGCTGCCGCCTGCGCAGGATCGGACTGGGCCATGCTTCCGAGGGTCGACGTCACCAACTCGTCCCGTGCCCTGCCCGGTGTTTGGGCCCGTAGATACGCGGCGGCGGCGGCGGCGTCCTGGGCAGCCCACGACCCCAGGGCGCGGGTCTCGGCCTGCTGACGGACTGTCGGATCCGCAAATCCGGCGATCCAGGCCATGGCCTCCCCGGGCGCCTGATCCGCCCAGGCACCCGCCACGCTCAGGGCGGCTTCGACCTGCGATTTTCCGGCAGGCAGGCCGGCGACGAAGGTTGCCGCTTCAGTCGGAGAATTGGCGGACCACGCACTGATCACCGCAACGAGGGCGCGCTGACGGGTATCCCCCTCGGGAAGAGCGGCCGCCCAGGCGCCAGCGCCGGCAGGGTCGCGCATGCCCCAGTGGTTGGCCGCCTGCCCCAGCAACTGCTCCCGCGTCCGCCCCGGTGGAAGTGAAACGGCGTAGTCCAAGGCCTCCTTGGGTGCGGATTCCATCCAGCGCCAGTTCAGGTTCATCAGAGCACTTCGCTTCGTTTCGCCGTCGGGCATTTCCTTGGCCCACGACAACGCCCCGGGCAGGTCGCTTTCGGCCCATCCTTCGATCATCTGACCGATCAGCATTCCACGATTCCGGCCGCCCCCTTCAGGCAGCATCCCGAGCAGTTCCAATCCGGCAGCCGGATCGTGCCTCGTGACCTGAAGAATGACGCTCTGGGCCACCTGGCCTTGCTGGGCCGCAGGCAGCCCCTTCAGCCATTTCCCCACGGCACCGGGATCCTGGCTGGCCAGCTGCATGGCCAGGCTGCTGGTGAGTTCCTTCCTTGTCTGGCCTGGCGGCAGCTCCTGGAGGTAACGGTTCGCCGCCTCGAAATCCTGGCTCGCCCACTGGTTCACGAGGGTCTGAAGCACACGGTTCTTTTCGCCACCAGCCGGCAGGGAAGAGGCCCAGGCCAACGCCCCGGCCGCATCGGTCTGCGACCACTCATGGGCCACGCTCGACATCAACTGGGCCCGTGCTTCGCCCGCGGGCATGTCCTTGGCAAACTTCAACGCCACCTCGCGATCCCCCGCTCCCAAAATCAAGCCCACGGCTCGCATCGCAGCCTGCATTTCCGCGGGATTCTCGATCGCCGCGAGGTGTTTCGGCAGCTCGGCCGGATTCCGCGTCGCCACCTCACGAAGAATGGCCGTCCGGCCCTGCTGTCGAACCAGCGCATCCGGCTCCTCGGAAAGCCGCTTCTGAGCCTCTCCCGGATCCCGCCGTGCCAGGACTCCGTACACCTGGGCCAGTGCCAGGCGGCGGGCCTCCGGCGATTTCACGCTCCTGGCCCAGGCCAGCGCCGCCTCCGGATCCTTCCCAGCCCAGGCACCCGCCACCTCCACAAACAAATGGGACCCGGCACTGCGCCCCATCCGTTCCGTCTCCGCCGCGGCCAGCACCGGGTCCTGCTGCGCCAAAGCCATCAGGACCGCAGGAATGACCCGCGCCCGAAGGTTCGCCGGGGCCTCCTTCGCCATGCGAAGCGCCATCTCGGGGTCACTCTCCACCAGCGCCGGAAGCAACGTCGCCAAAGTCTCCTGCTTCATCCTGCCTTCAGGTTGATCCGACTGCCACGCCAGGGCCCCCTCCCGATCCACCCGCACCCACGCCAGCAGCACCGCCTGGACCCCCATCTCCCGAATCACCCTGGAGGCAACCTTCATCGCCGCCTCCATCGCCGCCTTCGGATCAAACTCCGCCCACCGCCCCAAAACCGCGACCACGGGCAGACCGCCAAATCGGGACTCCTCCGCCCGCGACGCCAGGGCTGCCGCCTCCGGCATCTCCGAGAGGTCCAAACCCATGACAACCGACAGCATTCTCGCATGCCAATCCGCCAGGTTCGGCGGCTGTCGGAGCAATCGTTCGAATTCCGCAAGTCCGCTCTCCGCTCGAATTCGCCCCGCCCCGGGACGCGCGTCCGCACCGGATCCCAACCGGACCATTCGTTTCGCCGAGGACCCGGCGGTTCCTCCACGATCCGTCCCTGCTTCCTTCGCGGAATTCCGGCTCCCCGCTATCCCTTCCCCACGGCCCAGGACAAGGCCCCAACCCACCCCGATGCCAACGCCCAACAG
>CAYZAE010000402.1:0-2510 GCA_964476125.1 uncultured Verrucomicrobiota bacterium
CCCCGGGCAGCGCTTGGGGGCGGGTAAAGCTTCGCCCATCAAAATCAGCAATTCAGATACGACCCCAGGGTCGCTTCAGGAGCCGGGAGCGGAGGGACGGAGGTGTTCGTCCGGGAATGCTGCGGCACGCCTTCGGGCCTCTCGAGATGTTGTACGGAAAAATTCGGAGATTTCCCGAAAAGCTGCCGACAGAACGCGGCCAGCGCGGCGAAGTAATCCGGGAGCGTGATCTGAAGGTGGTGGGGAGCAGGATGCAGTTCGGGATCGAGGCGCGCATAGGTTTTCGGTTCCGTGTGGTGGAAGGTATGGGCCACGGAGTCGTCGTGGTTCAGGAAGTTGACCAGTTTCTCCAGCATCGCCTGGTTGCGCAGGTTGCGGGTGAGCAAGTCCCGCGCGTCGGGGTCGCCGGTCGCGAAGATCCCGAGATGTTGCAGCCACTGGTTGTGCCGGGTCATGACCGAACCGGCCCAGAACATGAGGAGGAAGTTTGCAGCAGCGAAAAGGGCGGCCTCCGGAACCACTGCCGTGAAGAACAGGGTCAGAAGCCCCGGGAGGACCAGTCGCCCGGGGAGGTTGGCGGCGATCGTTGTTTTTTTGAGCAGTCCCTTGCGGTGTAGCCGTGCGGCCGTGGCGATTTCCCAGGCCAGATTCCCAAGCAGCAGTTCCATGGCGAACTGGAATCGGGCCCGGCGCGGATCCCGGAGGAAACCCTCCGGATAAAGCTGCATGTCGCGGTCGGTGTTGGCGTGCTGATGATGGGAGGCATGGGAAAGCCGGTACGTCTCCGGATCGAGGCACAACGCGAAGCAGGTGACCCGGTAGAAGAACCGGTTGTCGACGCCCTCGACGTACCCGTGCCAGAGCTCGTGTCGGAGCATGCCGATCCAGGAGACGAAGTAGGCGCCGACGACGGGGGCCAGCAGGAGCAGCCAGACGCCGAAGTGATGGGCGGCGAGGGGCACCAGGGTGAGGACCAGCGGCCATCCGACCAACGCGCAGGCCAGGCGGATGCGGGCGGACGGGACGGGGTGGGTGCGCAGGGGAGGAGTGGGAAGAGGGGAGTTCATGGGAGGATCCGGGGAGGCTTGTTCGGGTACCTGCTTCAGGCACTCAGGCGCCGAAGGTTCCTGCCGCCACCAGGCTTCCGTGGGCATCCAGGACCTCGAAGGCTTGGTCGGAGTGGAGCAGTTGGGCTTCCTGGCCGAGGAACAGCGGACGACAGAAGCGAATGGACAATCGGGTTGGCAGCTTGCCGGCGTGCCGGGCGAGCTTTGCCATCACCTGGTTTGAGGTGTAGCGCCCCTGGGCGAAGGCCCGCCGGTGACCGAACCACCGCGCCAGTCCGGCATGGGCGTGCACGACGTTGAGATCCCCTGACAGAAGACCGAAACCGACGCCGGCCTCGATCGGAACCTGGAGGCAATGCCTGCGGATGGAGGGGGACATCGGATCTAGGCGGGGAGCCGGGGATTCCTTGCCGGAGCCACAGGGCGCGTCGTCCCGGTGCCGGAGCGCTTCGCAGTCCTGGACCGGCACCTCCTTGACGAGGAAGCGGTCGGAGGTTTCGCACACCGGTGTCGGGTCTCCGGCCCGGCGTACCACGCATCGGCTGGCGAACGTGACCCGTTGGCGGGGCCAGACCCGAAGTTCCTCGATATGCGCCTCGAGTTCGTATTTCGCGCCGGGGATCAGGCATCCCGTCCCGGGGGCAGTGATGACATCGTGCTGAACGAGGAGTAGGTGCCGGAAGTTGAGGCCGAACTGGCCGACCAGACGAAAGAGCAGCCGGCTGTTTTCGGGGGTGAAGTAGGTGAAGGCCGGGGTTTCCTGCCCGGGGTGCTGGAAAAACGACTTCCAGGTGTCGATGCGGTCTGCGGGGAAGGGGGATGCCATGCGCAGGACAGGCAGGGCCGCCGGGGCCACGAAGGAATGGGAACGCAACACTGCTGGCAGGAAGCGCAGGGAATACCGGGCCACCGCGGCGCCGGTACGAAGCCAGGCGAAGGATCGTCGTTTGGCACGGAGGGCCGGGGGCCGCTCCGGGAGGGAATCGTCCCTTGTTTGCGGATTGGCGGGGGTGGTGTCGGGGGTCAAGAAACCGGCGAGATGGGGTGCGTTAATGAGGATCGGCATGCGAGTTCTCCTGTTGCTCCGATCCATCTAAGAAGGAATTCCCGCCGAAGGTTGCGGGGCGGCGTTCCTTTCTTGCCTGGTGGACAGCACGACCTCGCCCCCGGCGTGCAGGGGATTCCGATCCAGCAGGCGGAGAAGGCTTACGAGCGCCGGGTGAAGTCCGGCGTGAAACATCGTTTCCGCATCGATGGAGCCTCCCTGAAGACCTGCTCGATGGTTCGCACCGACAGACCCCTGACCAGGGCGCCATGAAGCCCCTGAACCCGCTTGAGTTGCGGTGTCAGATCATGCTTCCGGACACACCTCCCGACTCCCGGCTCCCCCCCCAACCCCACGCCCTATGGACTGCGGCAGCCCTCTGCCGCTTTCCAACCACC
>CAYZAE010000403.1:0-2491 GCA_964476125.1 uncultured Verrucomicrobiota bacterium
AAGATGTAAGCCTGGTCGCCGTGTTGTCGAAAGTTGGGCATGGGAATCTCCTGTTAAAAGTGAAGGGTGAGGTGGGGGTGTACACCCGTGACCGGGTGTCAACTTACGAGGGAGCACACGCGCCCAGCGGAGCGATTCAGAACCCGCTCACTCCCCCCTGCGGGATGACCAAGGTTCGGTCTCTCTCCACCGGGGCCGCCTTACGCCCTGCGTGACCGCCGGGGCGGAGGCGTTCATGACACGGCATCGTGTATTCAATCAGAGATTCAGACATCATCTGACCAAGCGTCCGCTTCAATGCGCCGGTCTTGCTGCGCATCCCAAGCGCAGTCGCCAACCCGTGGGCAGAGAGGGGTTCCTGCGATAAGGCATTCATGACTTTCATCGACTGGGCCTCTGACTGGGCCCCGACTTCCCCGGTGAGTGGCACCATGACCTTGCGGGCGAGGGGACGGAACCTGACAAATACGGAACCGGCTTGCTGGCCAAACTCCGGTTCCGGATGGCCAGCCTTGATGCATAGTTTTCCTATTATCTATAGCTTTCTTGAACAGGAAATGTCGTTCATGACGGAAGTCGGAAGAAGGTCTGGATCGCCGAACGGAGAACAGCAGGGCGAATGTCTCCACCAAGCGTGTTTTTCAATGACGCCAGAATGGCCCGCCATTCCTGGGCACTTTCCGCAAAGGAGTCGAGAAAACTGGCGAGGTCACCGGTAATGGCACTGGGAAGTTCAGGTCCGGGCTCGTTCGCCAGAGTTGCCGCGAGGCGGAACACATCGTTTCTGTGCTTATCGATGTCCTTCGAGTCGATCCTTTGCCCATCGGCCTTGCGTTTGGTCAAGTCGAGCCACGCGCGTGCTTTCAGGGGAATGAGGGCGGTGGCCGTGGCCACAGGGAGCCCATCACGAACGGTCGTGTGGGTTTGAATCAGCGAGTAATAATCTTGGTCGAGGAGGATGGCCGACAGGCTGTGGTGGTCGGAACCTGCCGGGATCGGCACGATTTCCTGTCCCTCCTCCAGGTTGAGCCCCTCCGGCTTCCGACTGAAAAGCTCCAACATGAATGGAAACTCTTTGTTCGCAGGTTTGGCGAAGCGATAGAGAACAGGCACCCCCTCGGTTCGCTGGCGAACCTCGTACCCCCCGTCCGCGATGAAGCTCCGCAGCGCCCCGACGGCCTTGGGAGCAAGCGCTTCGATAATCAGGACGATGTCGAGGTCCCTGGTGGCGCGAAACTCCAGTCCTTCAGCCGCAAACCATTCATCGCAGGCCGCGCCACCGATCAGGATGAAGGAACCTTCGAACTCCCTGAAGCGCCTGCGAAAAAGGTCGAGTCCTTTTACCATTTAACCCCCTCGATGAGTCGCTCCAGTTGCTGTTGAACGCGCTCGTCTCCCGAATCTCGAAGGCTCAGGTAAAGGGATAGAGGATCCACCATTCGGTCGTCGCCGAGCAAATGCGGAGTGTATGCCCAAACCTCCATCCTGGCCGTCGCACCCTCCGCATCGCGACATCCCGCGCAGACGCCGCGCTCCAGGAAATCCTGAAAGACCGCGTGAGGAAGGGCGTACGTGGGCAGACGGTCGTCGGCGATCATGGTCCGCAGGCTCAATGCGGTCATTCCCGCGAGCAGTGCAGGGGCAGCAGGCTTCTCCCACTGAACCCAGCGCGCTTTTTTGACGGGAGAAGTCAACTGCGGCTTCACCTGCTCCCAAAGCGAGCGGCCGGCGGACATGAAATCGAGGACCATGGAGCGACCATTCCTCACAATTTTGCAGATCTCCACAGCCTCAAGTTCATCCTTCACCTTCGTCATCATCATTGGCGAGTAATGCACTTTCCGGGCAATGTCCTTGAGCGGAAGCTCGGTGAGAGGTCCGCGCAACAGGTGGTAGAGCACCGTACATTGAGCGGCAGGACTGAGGGTCTCTCGGCGTTTGGAACCGGGCTGCGGAAACCTCTCCCGCAAATCAAACAAGCTGTTCGGGATGAAGGTTTGGCTGCCGGGGACGATGAACGGAATCCCCATCTGGACCATCCGATTTCTGGCGTAGGAAGGAAGAATTGGCAGAACCAGAATAACGGGCTCACCGAGCGCCCGTTTGAGGGCCTCCGCATGTTTCCCGTATTCGCCTGGCGACCCGTTTTTCCACTTCTCCGCCTCAAGCGCCAGCAAAGACCTCCGTCCGAACAGGCGGGCAGAAAAGATCGCATACCGCTCGCGTAGAAACAGCGGCAGGGTAGAATCCACTGCGGCAGTCAGGTCCGGCCGTTCACCGGAGAGGGCCTCAAGGTAGTCGAGAAGGCATTGTTTAAGGTTGGCCATCTGCTCGATACACTATCAAGGCACGATACACATAGCAAGTGTATTGTGCAGATAATGAGTATCGGAAACGGACGAGTGCCGACGTTCACTTCTGTTTCTTCCGTCTCCGTGGGCGGGCGGGCGGCTTGGCGCTGCCCTCCTTCTTGAGAAACTTCGTGAGCGCG
>CAYZAE010000404.1:0-2467 GCA_964476125.1 uncultured Verrucomicrobiota bacterium
GATGCTGAGGGGATTGCCGCCTCTCGCGGCCGATCCGAGTTTAAATCCGAAGGAACCGAACCCGAATTGCCCACGGAGATCACGGAGAATGGAGAAGAAGCAAGGAGCGGAATTCTCGCGCAAAGTTCGCAAAGAGCGCAAAGGGGGAACCGAGGGCCAAAATACGCGGCCCGATGGGCATCGGGCCTCGCCGTATTTCAGGCTCCCTTGCTTGAAGTTCCAGATCCGCCTCCCGGCGAAGGCAGGCCGAATACGGAGAGCGACAACTCCGGTTGGCGCGCGTATTCGGCCTGTTCATCCTAATCCCCTTTGCGCTCTTTGCGACCTTTGCGCGAGAATTCTTCCATCCTCCATCTTCTCCGCTCAGCGCCTCGGACTGCCCTCCGTGACCTCCGTGGGAAAATCTGAATTCGAGTGCTTGCCCATGCGACCCACTGAAAGTCGTGAGGAGCCGAAACTCGAGAGAAAAGATCGGTCCCGCAGCCGCGGGATTGAACCGTGAACTGTTAAACCCAACAACCTGCGCAGTTGCCATGCCCTTGCCCTCGGCCATTGTCCCTTCCCGCAAATCACGCGAGGACGACTCTCTCCCGTCACGGGTTATCGATAGGAGGTGGAACCTCCTTTTCGACGACGACTTCTCGTCCTATCCGGTCGGAAGAGAGAGGGTGCCTTACGGGGGTGCGCGACGCATCGGCCCCTGGGAAACGCGGAACCTCGACTACATCTGGGACTGCGGCCATTACGACCAGCAAACCCAGGTCTGGGAAATCGAGCGCTCTCTTGATGGGGGATCCCGACTCCGCCATCCGGGAGAGAACTTCGCAGCCTTTGTGGTTCACACGGAGGGTGCATGGACCGACGGGTACTTTGAGGCTTTCTTCGCGTTCGAACGGAGCAAGCGCATCCTTGGGTCGAGCTTCGGGGCGAACCACGACCAGCCGCGGGGAATAAGCGGCCTCGTGGCGCGATATCATACCCAGCGTCAGCACCTCTTCTGGGGAGCGGACGCGGCGGGGATCCCCCTCCTGGCGAGACGCGAGGGGGAGGTCTCCCTGCCCCTCTGGCGCGGAGCGGATCCAGTGGCGCCCGGGGAATGGCATCGCTGGGGACTGTTTCTCGATGGCCGTCATTTGGTCGCATTCCTCGACGGTCGGGAGATGGCCTCGGCCCGGGACCCCGAACCGCAGCTCGGCACGCTGGGTTTTCGTACGGACCGACCTTTCCGCGTGTCGCACGCCTCACTCAGGGGGCCGCGTCCCGCTCCCCGGGCAACGCCGCCGGCGATAGGGCGCCCATTCCCCTCCCCGCGCGAGGAGACCATCCTTCACCGAAAGGGAATGTGGCACACGATCCGGGTGGAAGACGTGGATGGCGATGGCAGGAAGGAACTCCTCCACGTGGCACTTCCCGTGCCCCCGCTCGCCGCCGACTGGAGACCCGCCGTCGAAGTGCTGGACCTCGACGGGCGCGTGCGCTGGAGACACGGGGAATTCCCCTCTGCGGACCGCTGCGCGAAGGCCGCCCGCGCCCACCGATTCGGGGGCGTCGGCGTGGCCCTGCTGGAGCGCGACGCGGGGCAGCCCTGCGAGATCGCCGTCTCATGGCAGGATCGCGTGGACATCCTGGATGGACGGGAGGGGCGCCTCGTGCGCTCGGCAACGCTCCCGCCCTATGTGGCCCTCGACGGCAGCACGAAACCGATGGTCGTGGAGAGCCTGGTCGCCGCGCGACCCGACCCCCGCGGCCCCGTCCGCCTGCTCGCGATGAACATGGAGTGCCTTTGCGCGCTGGACCGGGACCTGCATCCCGTTTGGTCCCACGTGGCGGGCAACCTCGGTCACCACCCCGCGGTGGGAGATGTGGACGGGGATGGTCTCATGGAGATCATCGCCGGTTACCAGTTGCTCGATTCGAACGGGCGCCCGCGCTGGACCGTCCCCGGGCTCCAGACCCTCGTGAACTCGGATATGGTCGACGCCCACAACGACATGTCCGTGATCGGCCGGTTTCGCCCGGGCGATCCTCCCCGGATTGCCATGGCGGCGAGCCAGAACGGCTTCTACCTCCTGGGGGCGGATGGCACGGTGGTGGCCCGTCACCTCGTCGGGCACGCCCAGCAGGTGGTCCCCGGCCGCTTCGACCCCTCGCGGGAGGGTATGCAGTTCCTCGTCAATACCCTCTGGGAATCGGCCGGCATTTTCGCCTTCATCGGGGGGGACGGCCATTTGCTCAAGACCTGGGAGCTCCCGCAGTTTTCGGCCATGTTCCCTCTCCGGTGGCGGGGCTGCGAAGGGGACCTCGCCCTCCTCACAGACCTCGATCGTCGTCCCGCGATCATGGACCATCATGGAAAGATCCTCTGGCACGCGCCCCCGCCCCGCGACGCCTCGTGGCGACGCCTGCCGGTTCACGGGGTGACGCCCTTCCGCACGGAAGGAGCGGATTCCTTCCTGGTCAACTACGG
>CAYZAE010000405.1:0-2455 GCA_964476125.1 uncultured Verrucomicrobiota bacterium
TGGTCGTGGGCATGGAACTTGGTTACCCGCCCTTCGAGATGAAGGATGAAAAGGGCAACCCCGCGGGCGTCAGCGTCGATCTGGCCGGCGAAATCGCCAAAACCCTCGGACGCGAACTGGTGATCGAGAACATCACCTTCGACGGTCTCATTCCCGCCCTCAAAACCGGCAAGATCGACCTGATCCTGTCCTCCATGACCCGCACCGAGGAACGGTCCAAGTCGATCGCCTTCTCCGAAACGTACGTTGAAACCGGCCTGTGCCTGCTCGCCGGCAAGGCGTCCACGGTCACCTCCATAACCAACCTCGATGAGGCCGGCCGCAAGGTGGCGGTCAAAAAGGGCACCACCGGCCATGCCTGGGCCGTCGCCAACCTGAAGCACGCCGAGACCCTCGTGCTCGACCAGGAATCCGCCGCCGTGCTGGAGGTGGTCCAGGGCAAGGCCGACGCGTTCATCTACGATCAAATGTCCGTCTACCGGCACTGGCAGCGCAACCCCGACGCCACCCGCGCCCTGCTCCAACCGTTCCAGAAGGAACGCTGGGCCATCGGCCTGCGCCAGGGGAACGAGGCGCTGCTCGAACAGGTCAACAACGCCCTCATGGATTTCCGCCGCTCCGCCGGTTTCGAAAAGCTCGGCGACCGCTGGTTGAAGGAGGAAAAGGCCGCGTTCAAAAAGCTGAAGGTGGTGTTCGTCTTCTGACCGGACCGACCTCGGGACACGACCATCCCGTCCGGTTCCGCACCTCCCGGCTCCCATCCTCCAACACCCCCGCACCCGACGGCGCACCGCCGCGTGAACCGGAAGTCTTCCCTCCTCTCGCTTTTCCTGGCTCCGGCCCGGGAAGACGGCGGTTCCGTGCGCCGGCCGGCCCTGTTTCTCAATGCCGTCCTCGTTCTTGGACTGCTCGCACTCCTCTTCACCTTCGCCTTTCAACAGCTCGAATACCGCTGGAACTGGGGTGCGCCCTGGCGCTATCGGCGCCTGCTTTTCCAAGGCTGGATCACCACCGTCCTCGTCGCCGCCGCCTCCCTGGTCCTAAGCACCCTGCTCGGAGTCACGGCTGCCCTGCTCGAACGCAGCCGCCTGCTGGCCGCCCGCATGGCCGCCCGGGTCTACGTCGAACTCATCCGCGGCACCCCGCTGCTCGTCCAAATCCTGCTCCTGTTCTATGTCGTCGCCCCGATGTTCCACCTCGGCAACCGCATGGTCGCCGGCGTGCTCACACTCTCGATCTTCGCCGGTGCCTACATCGGCGAAATCGTCCGCGCCGGCATCGCCAGCATCGGCGTGTCCCAGTGGGAAACCGCCCGCTCCCTCGGACTCACCCGAACCCAGACCTACCGCCTCGTGGTCCTGCCCCAGGCACTCCGACAAATCCTCCCCCCGCTCACCGGCCAGTTCGTCTCCCTGATCAAGGATTCCTCCCTGCTGTCCGTCATCGGCATCGGTGAATTCGCGCTCCAGGCGCAACAGATCAATTCCCTCACCTACAGCACCCTCGAAAGCTACCTCCCCCTCGCCCTCGGCTATCTCGTGCTCACCTTCCCGCTCTCGCTCTGGGCCCGGCACCTCGAGCGTCGCGCCCACTTCGACACCTGAGCCCCGTTCCCCCTCCCCGCCCCGTGGTTCTCCACCTGCGCCAACTTTCCAAGATCTTCGGCTCCCTCGCCGTGCTCGACCGCGTCGATCTCCAGCTTCCGGACGTCCGCACCCTCGTGCTCATCGGCCCTTCCGGCGGCGGCAAATCCACCCTGCTCCGCCTGCTCGCCGGCCTCGACACCCCCAGCCACGGATCCATCGAACTCGACCACGTTCCCGTCCCCTTCGGAAACCAGGAGGAACTCCGACACCACCGCAGCCGCATCGGGTTCGTGTTCCAAGCGCACAACCTCTTCCCGCACCTCTCCGCCCTCGACAACATCGCCCTGCCCCTTCTTCACGTGCACGGGCATTCCCCCGCCGACGCCCGATCCCAGGCCACCGATCTGCTCCGCCGGTTCCAATTGGAAGCGCACGCCGACAAGCGTCCGGCCCAGCTGTCCGGAGGACAAAAACAGCGCATCGCCATCGCCCGCGCCGTGGCGGTGAAACCGCAACTCCTGCTCCTCGACGAACCCACCTCCGCGCTCGACCCGGAAATGACCGCCGAAGTGCTGGATCTCATCGCCGAGCTTCGCGCCGAGGGACGGAACCTCATCCTCGCCACCCACCAGATGGGCTTCGCCAAACGCATCGCCGACTGCATCGCCTTCGTCGGCGCTTCCGGCATTCCCGCCCACGGCCCCGTCGAGACCATGCTCGACCACCCCAACCACCCCATCGTCCGCACCTTCCTCCAACGCGTCCTTGCCTACTGATTGGAGTGGGGAGTGGGGAGTGGGGAGTGGGGAGGTGCGGTCGAAGGTCGAAGGTCGAAGGTCGAAGGTCGTGGGTCGAAGGTCGTGGGTCGA
>CAYZAE010000406.1:0-2449 GCA_964476125.1 uncultured Verrucomicrobiota bacterium
GAATCGAACCCGTCTTTCAGCCTTGAGAGGGCCGTGTCCTAACCGATAGACGAACGCGCCACGCGGTCCGACCGCGAAGCGGCGGCCAGTCAAATACAGCGCTCACCCCCTTGTCAACTTGCGCGACGTCCTGCGTCGGGCGTGTTCAGATTTTGCCCAGGACCGCCAGCAAGGGGCGATGGTCCGAAGCCACAGCCTCCGGCAACACCCGGGATTCCACCGTGCGCCAGGCTCCCACAGGGGAGGCGAGGACGTAATCGATGCGGGATGTCGGGGCCTCGGCCGGCATGGTCGGGGCCGCCATCGCGCCCGCGGTGTCCACCCATCCAGCTCCGGGTTCCAGCAATCGCTTCATCACGCGGCTGTCCGGGGTGGCGTTGAAATCGCCCGCCAGCAGCGTGGGTAGTCCGTCGTGTCCGAATTCCTTCAACAACGCCCCGGCCTGGTCCCAGCGGTCGTTGTCGGCGCGGGTGGCATCGAGGTGCAGTCCCGTCCAGCGCAGCATTCCGAATCCGGGAACCTCAACCTTGGCGGTGACGGCGATGCGGGGTTCGCGGGAGGTCGTGCCAGGGAGTCGGACGACGCGCGGTTCGAGCAGGGGCCAGCGCGCGAGTAGGGCTTGTCCGTATTCGCCGCCCTGGAACGGCATCGCGGCGCCGTACCAACCTTGGAGCTGGGTGAGGCGGATGTACTCGGCGGCCTGGTCGACGCTTCCGGTGCGCGTGGCGCGGCGGTCAATTTCCTGGAGGGCCACGAGGTCAGGGTTGGCGGAGCGGATGACGGCAGCGATACGTTCCAGGTCGAGACGTCCATCGACTCCTTCGCCGTGATGCAGGTTGTAGGTGAGGACGCGCAGGATGGGGGACGAGGAAGCGGAAGCAGGCGTGGCGGTGGCGGTGGAGGCGTCGCCGGGGTGGCCCTGAGTGCGGCAGCCGAGGGCGGCGGTCGCGGAGGCGGTGGTCAGGCCGGAGAGGAAGGTGCGGCGGTTCATGGCGGGGGCTCGGGTGAGGGAGGTTGGGGGAATGGGGGTTCGCTGGCCAGAGGGAAGGGCGGCGTGCTTGTGCGGGCGCGACAGGTCGGCGATGAAGGGGCGTGTCCCACGATCTGCCGCCTGCGAAGGCACTCGATTTCCGTGCCTGGATTCATGCCCTGGGACCCGGGGCGATTGTGGCGTCGCTGACCATCGGGACCGGGGAACTGGTGTTCTCAACGCGGGCCGGCGCACTGTTCGGGTACCAGGCCCTCGGCATTTTCACACTGGTGCTGTTGTTGAAGTGGGCGCTGGTGTTCGCGAGTGCTCGGTACTGGGTGTTCACGGGGGTGCATCCGGTTCGGCGTTGGGCGGAGCTCCCCGGGCCGCGGGGGGCGCTGCCGATGATTCTCCTCCTTCTCGCGGCACCGGCTTTCCCGGTCTGGGTGAGTTTCCATTCCGCGACGATTGGTTCGCTGGTGTCGGCGTTGACGGGAACGCGCGAGGGGCTGGGAGGAAACGCGTCGCTGGCCTGGGGCATCGTGGTGTTGATCGGCGTTCAGGTGCTGTCGGCGACGGGCGGTTATGCGCGTCAGGAGAAGTTCCAGACGTTGGTGGTGGCGGCGATGCTGGGCAGTGTGGTGGTGGCGTTGTTGTTTCTGGGGCCCGATTGGGGGGCGATGATCTCGGGGTTCTTCCACTTCGGTCCCCTGCATTATCCGGACTGGGCCACGGGCCTGCCGGGACTGAAAGACCGGCCCGTCTGGGTGGAGGCGGCGACGTATGCGGGCGTGCTGGGCGGGTCGGGCTACGATTATCTGGCGTATGTCGGATGGCTCCGGGACAAGCACGGGAACCCGGGCGAGGGAGGAGTGAGCCGGCCGGACCTGATGAAGCTGGTTTTGGCGGATGGCGTGGTGAGTTTCCTGGCGGTGCTGATTTTCAGCGCGGTGTTCGTGGCGTGTGGGGCGATCATCCTCGGACCGAGCCATGAGATTCCGTCGGGTGGCGATCTCCTGACCTTGCAGGCGCAATTCGTGGCGGTGGTGGGGCCGTGGTTGAAGCCATTGTATTTTGTGGGGGCGTTTCTTGCGCTCGGCGGAACGCTCTACGGAACCATCGAGGTGGCTCCGACGGTGGCGCGGGAATTGGTGGCCGCGGTGATGCCGGTGGGACGGAAGCCACCCGAGGACGCGGTCCTGCGCCGGGTGTGCGTGCGGTGGTGCGGGTTCGGTGCGCTGCTCATTCTCGGGGTGACGCTCGCCTGGCGGCTGGCGGTGGGTTCCAAGGAGGCGTTGGATCTGGTGAAGTGGATCACGCCTGCGAATCTGCTCACCGGCGTGCTGGCCTGCGGCTGGATCAGCTGGCTGAACCTTTGGACCTACGCCCGCGGTGGGGTCGGGGCTCCGCGTCTGGGCTGGTTCCTGACGATTCTGAACGCCGTGGGTGGGGCGTTCTTCGTGGGGGTGGGACTGAAAG
>CAYZAE010000407.1:0-2356 GCA_964476125.1 uncultured Verrucomicrobiota bacterium
CTGGTGGATCCGCCAGGCCATCACCCGTTCGATCGCCGATCAGGCGCGCACCATCCGTATCCCGGTGCACATGATCGAAACGATCAACAAGCTGATGCGGGTGCAGAAGCAGCTGGTCCAGGACTTCGGCCGTGAAGCGACGCCGGAGGAAATCGCGGACGAGATGCAGATGCCGGTCGAGCGCGTCCGGGCCGTGCTCAAGATGGCGCAGCAGCCCATCTCCCTGCAGAGCCCCGTCGGCGACAGCGACGACACCAGCTTCGGCGATTTCATCGAGGACAAATCGGCGGAGAACCCGTCCGAGATGACCAGTTACAGCCTGTTGAAGGACAAGCTGAACAACGTTCTCGACACGCTGACCGAACGCGAACGGAAGGTGCTCGAACTCCGCTTCGGACTCGTCGACGGCTACAGCCGGACGCTCGAGGAAGTGGGTAAGCAGTTCAAGGTGACGCGCGAGCGTATCCGCCAGATCGAAGCGAAGGCGCTGCGCAAGATGCGGCACCCGACGCGTATCCGTCAGCTGCAGGGCTTCCTCGAAGGCGAGGAAGTGGTGGCCTGAGTCTTCCTTTCGGGGGCCCGCCCCACACAGGCGGGCTCTCTCAGAAGCTCAGCAGCAGCTGCCAGATGTAGACATTGCCGAACGCGTCGATGTCCTCCCAGACGCGTCGGACCAGGTCCTTGTCCCCGGTGATCTCGGGGAGTTCCCGGACCTTGTCCTCCCACGGATAGCAGGTTCCCGGCCGGAGTGCCGGGCCTGCGCCCTTGCCCAGGCCGGCGACCTGTTGGCGCGACGCCATGGAGGACGGGAGGTCGGCGGGGGGCAGGATGGCGGGGTTGAAGTTGGGGGCACTGTACACGCCGTATTCGCGCGTCGTCTCGGTAAGCACCCGCAGGTTTTCGATGCTGGTGTCGTTCTGCATGATGGCGCTGGCGTCCATGATGTATCCCCCGTCGGCCGCCACTTCCGAGAGCACGCGCTTGCAGAAGGTTCGCACCTCGTCGGGTTGACCGAAACTGAGGAGGACATTGGGAACGCCACCGCTCAGGGCGAACTTGTCGTGGAGCCGACGGTGGACTTCGAAGAGGTCGTCCTGATCGCAATGGAAGACAATACTGCGATCGGGCAGTTCGCGGAAGGCGTCGAAGTGATGCCGCCATTTGCCCTCCGCGTAGAAAAGGGTCTGGTGCCCGTTCTTCCAGAATTCCTCGATGATGGGCCGCAGGGTGGGCCAGTTGTGGGAGGCGAATTGTTTCGGGGACACGAACGGGACGCAGCCGCGGTGCATCCAGAACCCGATGGGAACCAGGCTCGCGGGATCGGCGGTGGAAAGCCCGACGTGGCAGAGGTGCGGCATGAGCGCCTCGCAGGCCGCGAGCACCTTCTTCGGCTGCGTCTGCATGTCCAGGGTGAGCCCCACGTAGCCGCGGAGTTTGTCGGCGAGAATGTCGAAGGGCGCCTTGAAGATGCCGGCGATGGCGGAACAGCAGCCGGCTTCGGCGCGGAGTCTCTGGATCTGAGGGCCGAAGGCGTGGAAGTACGAGAGCATGGCCATGGAGCTCTTCACCAGGGCCAGGTTGTTGCGGCGGGTGACGGGGGCGCCGGTCCGACAAATCTCGGTGGAAACCCGCGGCAGCCAGGTGTCGTAGAGAAATCCCGTCGGATCCGCGATCAGGGCGTCGTACTCGTCCGCGCGCATGAACGCGTTGTCCTCGGGCGGTTCGATGTAGTTGAAGCCCGAGGTGTGTGGGATGCCGATGCCGGGAATGCCGTAGTACCGCAGCCCCAGGGCCTGGGCCAGACCGGTCCAGACATAGACCATGTTCGGGACGACGGCGTCCCACTGGAAATCGCGGGCGGTGCGGATCGCGGCCTCGAACGCCTTGGCGTAGTCGTGGGCGACTTCCTGACAAGTGAACCCGGCGTAGCGTGCGGTGAACTCGGCGACGAACGGACGGATGGGGACCCTGTCCGGCTTCTCGTTGCGCATGGCCGCGATGTAGCGGCTCAGGCGTTCCTGGTAGACTTTTTCGGTGCTCATGGGGCGCTCGGATTCACAGGGCGGAACGGTCGGTGCCGCTTTGTGAATGGCGCCATTTGCCCCTGCCCTCGCGAGCGTGCCAAGGGTTTGGGGGCGGATGGGGGAGGCGCATCGCCGAGCTGAGCAACGGTTGGGCCGAGGGCCGGTGCTTTGGAGTGCTGCGACATGTCGCAGCTTTCGATTCGCCGCGCCGTCTGTCCCCGACGTCGGAGCGTCCCCCGACGTCGGTTCCCCAGCCCGCGTGGAATCCAAAGCGGCGACATGTCACCGCAATCCACGCCGTCTGCAGCCCTCTCCACGCCCCACTCCGAACT
>CAYZAE010000408.1:0-2312 GCA_964476125.1 uncultured Verrucomicrobiota bacterium
CGGAGACACCCGCCAGTTCTTCGGCTGGCCTGCCCGCGTGCAATGGCAGCCGCTCACCCACACCGGCAACCCGTTCTTCACTCTCGCCATCCAACCCCCGCCCCCACCCACTCCCCCGCCCCCGCCCCCCGCCACCCGCAAAATCGACGTGACCTACCGCGGCTTTCTCGAAACATCCGCCGGCATCCGACGCGCCGTCGTCCAGGTCGCCGATAAACAAATCGTCGCCAAACGCGGCGAAACCATCGTCGCCGATTTCACCGCCCTCGACATCGAACTGCGCTTCCTCACCGTCACCAACTCCACCGGCAAATCCCTCAAGTTCCCCTTCGCCACCAACCAGCCCGTCGAGGTGCCCGCCAAATGAACCCCGATCCCGGCTCCCCACGCCGCGACGTCGGCGAAATCCTCCTCCAGGAAGGACGGATCACCGACCGGCAACTCGAACTGGTCCGGCAACGGCACCGTCGCCTCCACGCCCCCATCCACCGCGCCATTCTCGAACTCGGGTTCCTCCCCGAATCCGACATCTGGCGCGCCCTCGCCTCCAGCCACAGTCTCGACTTCGTCGAACTCGCCGACCGCGAGTTCTCCCGCGAGGAACTCGACTCCGTCCCCCTCAAGGTCCTGCTCCACTTCCGCACCCTGCCCGTCGGCACCGACGGCGAGGCCGTCGTGCTCGCCTTCGCCGAACCCCCGCGCCAGGCCGACCTCGCCAGCCTGCGCATGCTGCTCAACCGCCGGATCAAAGTCGTCCTCACCACCCCCGGCGCCATCCAGAACATCATCAAAAGCCGCTTCGGCCTCGGCGCCGAAACCGTCGAACGCCTCCGCGAGGACCGCTCCACCGGCGACGCCAGCCCCGACATCGTCTTCGACGTCCACACCGCCCCCACCAACGCCACCCCCAACGCCGCCGTCGAAGCCACCATCGCCGATTTCGTCGACCAGATCGTCGTCGACGCCATCCGGCAGCGCGCCACCGACATCCATCTCGAGCCCTACTACTCCGCGATCCGGCTCCGCTACCGCATCGATGGCGTGCTCCAATCGGTCCCCGTCCCCCCCGGTCTCCGCGAACTGCACGCCGCCATCGTCTCCCGCCTCAAGATCATGGCGGGCATGAACATCTCCGAACGCCGCCTCCCCCAGGACGGCCGGATCTCCCTCAAGACCGAAACCGAGGAATTCGACTTCCGCGCCTCCGTCCTCCCCACCAAACACGGCGAATCCGTCTGCCTCCGCATCCTCGGACGTCACAGCCTGCTCATCGACCTCGCCCAATTGGGCATGGACCCCGCGCAGGAGGCCGCCATCCGGGAAATGACGCTCCTGCCCCAGGGCATGGTCCTCATCACCGGCCCCACCGGCAGCGGGAAGACCACCACGCTCTACGCCGCCCTCGCCCACGCCAACGACGAAGGCCGCAAGATCATCACCATCGAGGACCCCGTCGAATACCAGCTCGAAGGCATCTCCCAGATCCAGGTGCACGACGAAGTCGGCCTGACCTTCTCCACCGGTCTCCGCTCCGTGCTTCGTCACGATCCGGACGTCGTGCTCATCGGCGAAATCCGCGATGCCGAAACCGCCGAGATCGCCGTCCGCTCCGCCCTCACCGGCCACCTCGTGCTCTCCACCCTGCACACCAACGACAGCATCTCCACCGTCGCCCGGCTGCTTGAGATGCGCATCGAACCGTTCCTGGTCGCCTCCTCCCTCGTCTGCAGCATCGCCCAACGCCTCGCCCAGCGTCTCTGCCGGCATTGCCTCGTGCCCGAGGACCACCTCTCCGACTCCCTCCGCGCCGAGATGGCCCGCGGCCTGCAATTGCCTCCGGAGGAAGTCCTCGCCTTCCGCGGCGCCGGCTGCCCCGAGTGCGGCGGCCGCGGCTACCGTGGACGCGTGGCCATCTACGAGTTCTTCAAAGTCAGCGATGCCATCGCCGACCTCATCACGCCTGGCGTCAAGACCGGTCAATTGCGCCAGGCCGCCCGTTCCGAAGGCTGGCGGTCCCTCCGTGAAATCGGATGGGCCAAGGTTCAGCAGGGCATCATTGCCGTTTCCGAGCAGCGCCGCCTCACCCACCGCCTCGCCCCCGGCTGACTTCAGCCCTGGAGTGCGGCAGCCCCCTGCCGCTTTCCAACCACCGTCCCTTCGCTCCCCCAACGCCAGTCCCCCACCCCCCCGTCCCCTCCCGCCCCGCGCCGAATCCAAAGCGGCGTCATGCCGCCGCACTCCCCCCCACTCCCCACTCCCGGCTCCCCCCACCCTACGCCCTATGGACTGCGGCAGCCCTCTGCCGCTTTCCA
>CAYZAE010000409.1:0-2307 GCA_964476125.1 uncultured Verrucomicrobiota bacterium
GACCGCTTGGCTCGGATCCCCGGCCGCGGATGCGTTTCCACCGCAAGTCTCATGGGCCCCACGCGCCAAGCCTGTCACCGGCCCCGAAGAGGGAACTGCCACGGCCCGCCGCCGTTGGCTGACTGGGCTCAGGAAGACCTCGGCAGCCTTCCGTTGCGCCGCCACGCGGGGGCTTTCGATGATCTCGTGCTGCCGTTGGACCAGTCCCTGGATTCGCGGGCTGAGGTTCGTCGCACCGGCACGACTCAGGTCGGAAGGCGTTGGGCCAGGAGCGATCGTCCGCACTCGCTCGCCGGCAGGACTCCGGCCGTCGAACTCCGACCTGGGATGGCTGAGTTGCTTCATGGCAAGCCTCGATACAGACTCGAATCCCTATTAGACTTCATTAGCTCAGGTGCTTTTGTAAAGGCTGGCGAGTGACGGATTTCCGCCCTGCGGAGAACCCGTCCGGCCGTTCGCAGTAAAGACGCTTCCGTTGATCAGGAGTCCTGATTATGTTCAAGGGAGCAATCCGGACGATGGCCCGAGGACTGGGGGCGGGTGACCCTGGTCCGAAGGTTTCACCGGCGACCCACCGATCTGCGCTTTGGTTGAACGAAGCTCCAGTCCACCGCCGTGAACCGACTTCGAACCAGGGCTTTTCGAACGCCCGCTACGACCCCGGCGACGATTCGTTCGCCGGCAGCCTTCGCTGGGGAACGGTCCACCGCGTTCCTGGCTGACTCCCGACCGGAGACGATCCAGCGCCGTCGACTCTCCGAGATGATCCACGGGAGCGCCCAGCAAACAGCCCAACGGGAAAGGATCCGGGAGGATTTCGGAAGCAGCCGAACCCGGTCGGAACCCGCACCCCCGGTTGGGACCGCTGGTGACGAACGCTCCCTGGAGCAAAAGCGAAGCCACCTCGACGCCGCACGGCTCGAAGCGGAGGACCTGGTGGCCCGGTGTGGAACCACGCAGGAGGTCGAAGCCCAACTTCCAGGCTTGATGGCCCGATTCGGTCTGCGCCGGGCGGAGTTCATCAACCTCGGCAAGCCGAACGTGGGGCTGGAGCTTCAGATCAACCCGAAAGCCGTCATCGACTGCACCCATCTGACGCTAAACAACCCAACCGCCACCAAATCGGGCCTCACCCCGAGTGTGGGCTTCAAAACCGGCACACTCGGGGGGGACACCGTGGCCCTTGGCATGGAGGCCAAGGCCCTCGGACCCACCCATCCGCAGGGCGGCCCGCCAGCGTCCGGTGCCCTGAAGGGCATCATGAGCCAGCTGCCGACCAATCCAAAGCTCGGGGGTGGGGAGAAGTTCATCAAAGGCCACCTGCTCAACGACAACCTGGGGGGTCCCGGGGTGGCCGAAAACCTCTTCCCCATCACCGCGCAGGCCAACAAGAACCACGAGGCCCAGGTCGAAAGCTGGGTCAAGGACAAGGTCAACCTCCAGGGGCACTGGGTGTATTACCGCGTCCTGGTCGCCGATCAGGGCCACGACCTCAAGCAGGGCAAGGACGCCAGCTGGGTGAACGCCGATTTCGAGTGCGAAGCGCAACTGCTCGACGCCGCCGGCCGGAAAACCGGCCAGGGCATTCATCGCACGATCCAGTCACGCTACAAAGGGTTTGATCAGGTCTTGCGTGGCAAAGTGACGGCCGACGCCTCTGCGGGTTCGGCACTGATCGAGCCCGGGTTCACGAAAGAGTCCGTCGAATGGTCGACCACCAAGGGGGACAACAACAGCCCCCAGGAAGTCGACGACGAGATTCGAGTCGCCGTGAGCGAGTTCCAGAAAGCCATCGAGTTGAAAATGCTTCCGTTCGGAACCGACCGGAGCCTGCTGGCGCAATCCCTCAATCTGAAGTCTGATGCCGCGGAGATTCTTCTCCTGGCGGATCCATCCTCCGACATGGCGAGCCTGGGCCTCGACGAGGATGATGGCACCCAGCGTGGGCAGTGGAACCGGGTGGTGGGCGTGCTGAACAACAACAAATCAGAGCTGCTCCCTTTACTCAACAAGCTCAAGGACCAGGTCACCCAGTTCGACGTGACAACCCCTACGACGGGGAGGGCCACCCGCGGCGGCGCAGCCAGCAATCTCATCAAATCCCTGAAAGCCCACAGGATCGCCCTGAATCGACAGACAGGTCACAAAAAGAAGAATCACGTCCTGGGCCCCTCCAAACCCACCGGCATCACCAAGCCGAAAGGGGCCAAAGCCAAGGTGCGCGCCAACGCCAAAAAGAAGGGCACGTCATGAACCCACCGGCGCAACCCCAGGAACCCATCCCCCGGGCATGAGGGCTTTCTCCAA
>CAYZAE010000410.1:0-2306 GCA_964476125.1 uncultured Verrucomicrobiota bacterium
CGCAGCCCCTCGGCGCTGCTCGGGACTGTCCTGAGCCTGCCGAAGGGCAGGGGCGCAGGGGGAGGACCGAACCGTGAACCGTTGAACCGTGAACCGCTGAACCTCCGAGTTGCTGCCTATCAACTACAAACTACCAGCTACAAGCTGCATATGGAGGACGGACTTGTCCCGCGTGGCGCGGGAGGTCAGGGAGACAGGAGCGGATGAAACCCAGCCTCGCGGAAATGACGGTCGGCAGTCAATGTATCGTGGATTTCCAGTTCCCGCATGACCACAAAGCTGGTGCAGTCGGTGAAAGAATAGGCGTGGTCGTTGTGCTGAATCAGAAAATCTCGTGCGGCGATGAAGCGATCCTCCGCAATCCACTCCACCGTCAACGCACGTGAACTCTCCACAAGATCGAAGAGATGAGGAATCTGTGAACCCATCCCCCGTGCCTTGAGGAGGGTGGCGCTCTCGTCCAAGATGTAATCCGTGGTCACCAGGCCTCGTCGGGAAACCTTCATGGTTTGGAGGCACTTCACTGCGGCCGCATGGAATGGATCGTTGCTCACCAGCAGGGCATGAAAAGCCCCGGAATCCACAAAAACTTCACGCGCGCCCATAAATTTCCTCGTCGATTTGATCGTGAGACAACGGTCCTTGTGGGCTGGGGCGAGCCGCGTGGTGGATCTTAAAAACGGGATCCTCGGCAGACCAGGTGTTGATTGCACGGACCGGCTCCAAACGCGCGAGAGGGAGGCCACGGTAGGAAAGCGTCATGCGTTCTCCCCGTCGCAGCAAACGAACCACCCCCCGTGAGTTCGTGCGCAACTGGAGCATGGTGATGGTTTTCATGGTTGCAAGTTGAACTTGAAGTTGATGTAGGTCAAGCGCCGATGTGACGACCCACGGAGAGTGTGGTGATCACGGAGAATGGAACTCCGATCCCGCGTGCGGGATCGCGAGTGCGCGGCGCGGACTGGGGACGGATGACGGACTTGTCCCGCGTGGCGCGGGAGGATGGACGACAGACGACGGAAAAGCGAGAAAGCGAGAAGCCGAGGACGCGAAGAGGACTAGTTACAAGCTGAAAGCTCGCGTGGATTTCTTTAACATCAATGGAGAAATGCCTTGCATATTTACATCAGTTATCGCATATTCCTTCATAATGAAAACCCCGGATTATCCCCGTTTGTTGCCTCCCCCGAAGCGTTCCTTCTTCCTGTTCGGACCCCGTGGGACTGGAAAAAGCACATGGCTTCGCCGTTCGTTTCCAGGGGCGCGACACCTTGATCTCCTCGACAGCTCGCTTTTTCTTCAACTCTCGCGCCAGCCGCACGACCTGGAAATGCTCGCCGGCAACCTCGGGCGCGGTGGCTGGATCATTCTCGATGAGGTCCAGAAAACACCCCACCTTCTGGATGAGGTTCATCGTCTCATGGAAACGCGCGGTTGGCGCTTTGCCCTGTGCGGATCCTCGGCGCGGAAGCTTCGTCGCGGAGGGGTGAATCTTCTCGGTGGGCGCGCCGTCACGCGCGCCATGGAGGGGCTGTCTGCTCAAGAGCTCGGGAAGGACTTTGATCTGAACTTCTCGCTGGAGTGGGGGATGCTGCCCGCCATCCAGACCGATCGTAATGGTGCCGCGGACCGGTTGGCCGCCTATGTGCATACCTACCTTCGGGAGGAAATTCGCGAGGAGGGATTGATCCGTCGCCTTCCCCCTTTCGTCCGATTCCTCGCCATCGCCGGTCAGTTCAACGGGCAAATCCTCAATAGCCAGGGAATCGCCCGCGATGCCGCCATTCCCCGAAGCACGGTGGACCTCTATTTCTCAATCATGGAAGACACGCTGCTTGGGTCCCGGCGCCAAGGTACGGGAGACCGCTCATCCGAAATTTTACTGGTTCGATCCTGGTGTGGCGCGTGCCGCAGCCGGTTGGCTGCATGATCCCGCGGACCGCACATGGCTTGGCTTTGCCTTGGAAACCTTTCTCTTCCATGAACTCAGGGTCTTCAATGAAACGCAGGGTCGCCACCGAAAAATCTCCTACTATCGGACCGCGTCCGGGGTGGAAGTGGATTTTGTGATCGAAACCCGCGCGGCCGGTCCGGGCCGGCGCCCGCGCGTCATTCTGCTGGAGGTGAAATTGGCGGAGACGTGGAAACCCGCATGGGGCTCCGCCATGCGATCGCTCCGCGCGGAGGAGGTCGCCCAGGTGGATCGCATGATGGGCGTGTATACCGGCCCTCGTGTGTTGCGGGAGAATGGGGTGGAAGTCCTGCCCCTTGGCGACTTCCTTGCCGAACTTCATCAGGGCGGGGTG
>CAYZAE010000411.1:0-2299 GCA_964476125.1 uncultured Verrucomicrobiota bacterium
GAGGTGGCCCCGGTTCCCGGGCGTGCGAAAGCCTGGCGCGTGGCGCTGAGGGCCCCGTCGGGAATCACTTCCTACGCGGCGGAACTCACCGCGGAGGGTTTGCGTCGCGAGGTGTCCGGGACCCTCGTGGCGGCGCGTTGGGATTGTGTGTTCTTCCCGTGGACCGCCGCGGTGGATCCGCGCACCAACCTGGTGGCCTGGCGGGAACTGGCCCGGGGCGCCTCAGCGGTGCGGATCGAGGCGGATGCCATCGATTTTCCCCATGGCATGGGAGGTCCGCGGGATCTCGGGCTGGGCGAGGCCATGAAGCAGCGCGGTCCGGGCAACGAACGCTTCGGCATGATCGGCCGGACCCGGGTTCGGTTGCCGCGCGGCGAATGGCTTTTCAAGACGCTGAGCGACGACGGTGTGCGGGTGACGGTGGATGGCCGGACGATTCTGGAAAACTGGACCTGGCACGGTCCCACGCCGAACGAGGTCCGGTTCCGTCAGGAGAACGAGGCCGAGGTTGAGATCGGGGTGGAACACTTCGAGATCGACGGCTACGCGACGCTCCGGCTTTCCCTGGAGCCGGTGGTGAGTCCGTGACTCAGGGCGTTGATCGTTGGCCGGCTTGGCGCCGCAGGTTGTCGGACTGGCGCCGGAGTTCGTCGATCGACGGGATCGGGCGGGCTGCGGCTTCGGGTTGGGACGGGCGGTTATGTTCCACGCCAGGCGCGGCGTACCAGAAGGTCACCGCCGAATAAGCCAACAAATCCCAGGGATTCCGGATGTCCGTGCCGAAGGAGGATTCCATGTCGAAGCGAAGCCGGCGCGTGAAGGGAATGGCGTCGAGGCTCCGGGTCCGGGTGCAGATGTTGAATCCCTGGGTGTGGCCGTCGAGGCCGCCCACGCGGATGTTGGCCAGGAACGGATGGCTGAATTCGTCAGCCCGGGTCGGCAGCACGCCGCCGGCCCAACCGTAGTAATCCTCGGTGCCGGTGCCGAAGTGGGTGGGGAATCCCTCCTTCCAGGCGTTGTCGACGTAGATTTTTTCGTCCCCTTCGCCCCACCAGGTGTTGCGCTGGAGGTTCAGCACGGTCCAGGCGTCGCCCACGTAGACACCGCGACCGGAGAGGTCGATGAAGTTCCAGTCCTGGAAGGGCGTGCCCGGCACGATGTCGTCGGGGCGCCACGCCGCGTGGAAGTGGAGGGAACGCCGGTCCCACTTCCGGGGAGCGACGCTGGCTTCGATCCGGGCGTCGACCGGTTGGCGGCCGAGATTGGTGAGTTCGAGGGTGGCGGACTTGGCGTAGGGCATGACCCAGCGGCAGGTGAACTGGCCGTCGGCGGTCACGGTTCGTTGCCAGGTGTGGAACGGATGGAGGGCATCGGCGCTCCCGAAGAAATCGCCGAGCGGGCACCAGACGGTGCGATGGCCGTCGAAGGCCAGCACGAGGATCGTGGACCGGAGTGCGGCCGGTTGTTGGGCGAGGCCGGGGGCGTGGAGGCTGAATTCGGTGATGGCTCCGGGGCCTTTGGGAAGGGTGAGGCGGGAGGTGCCGGCCCGGGCAATGGTCTGGGCGGTGTGAAGCCGGGAAGTGCCCGCCTGGAGTTCAGCGGAGGTGGGGTGAAGCAGACGGTTGCCGTGTTCGACCAGGGACGCGGAGGCGGACTCAAGCTGTTGCCGGGTCAATGTTTCGACCCGTGTGCCGCGCGGGTAGGCCCGGTAATTGATGATGTTGTAGAACGGTTTGGCGGTGAGTGTGACGCGGCAGCTGCGGGCGAAGGGAATGGGCAGGTAGAGGTCGCCGGCGCGGGCGGTGAAGGCGGCGAAGGGCGGGCGGACGGAGCCCTTGGCGGTGAGCCACTCAATCAGGCTTTCATCGAAGAGCGGCTCCGTCGCGCCATCGAGGTAGACGCGCACGTTGGGGCCCTTGTGATCTTCGAGCTGGTAATAAAAGAACGGCGTCCAGAGGCGGGTCAGGCAACCCGGGCCCTCGTGTTCCATCACCAGCCATTCGCGCCGGCCCGCAATGGTCTCCTCGCGGATGAACCCCACGCCATCGCTGTCGGCGAACCAACCGGGTTTCTCGCGATGCACCGATTCGCGGTTGTAGCTGGAGGCCTGGAGGGATTGATACGGGGGGTCCGGAAAGCGCGTGACGGCGTCGGGATCCGTCATTTCGCGGAGCAATGTTTCCAGGGTGATGACCGGCTGGGCGGCGCGCGCGGACGAAAGCCAGAGGCCAAAGATCACGGCGCAACAGAGATGCACAAGGGGCGAAGGAGTGGGGAGGGGCATAGGGGAGGGGGGCGT
>CAYZAE010000412.1:0-2276 GCA_964476125.1 uncultured Verrucomicrobiota bacterium
TTGGATCCGCTGGAGCATGGGCCCTTCTTCGCCTCATCCCTCCGCACAGGTCAATCCGGCAATTCCACCCAGTTCCTCGGCTCTCTGCCGAGAAGCGAGTTTCCAACTGCGGAAGCCGGCACTTCTTGAAATCGAAACGGCTTGGCATGGTGCATACTCCGAACCAACGTATGCAGATGAAGGACCGCTTGACGGTGACCGTGGATGCGGAACTCGCGGCGCACGCGCGACAGGTGGCCCACAGACGCGGAACAAGTGTGTCGGGGCTGCTGGAAAGTCTTTTGCGCGAAGCGTTGGCATCCCGACCCAAACGTTCGATCGCGTTTGCCGATCGGTGGTCCGGGCGATTCTCCGTGAAGCCAAACCCTTCGGGCGATGCAAGGCTGGCGGCGCTCAAGGCCAAGCACTCCTTGGAATGAAAGCGCTCCTGGACACGGATGTGTTGCTGGATGTGGCCTTGCGACGTGAAGAGTTTTTCCAAACCTCCGCTGCCGTGTTGGGATGGGGAGAAGCTCACCCCGGGCAACTAGCGGTCTCGTGGCATAGCCTGGCCACTTTGTTTTATCTCGTACGACCCGACCCCCGGGAGTTCATCAAGGAACTCCTGGAATTCGTCGAGGTTCCGGAAGTCGGACGGAAGGAGATGCTGGCGGCGTTAGGGTTCCCGATGTCCGATTTGGAGGATGCCATGCAGGTCGCCACCGCACTCGCGGGCGGAACCGAATTCATCGTCACTCGGAATCTACGCGACTACCGACGATCGCCGGTTCCTGCCCTCGCCCCGGAGCAAGCGTTCAAGCGACTCCAAACCGGTTCCCGGTAAGGCGGCGAGCATCCTTTCCGCCGGTCGGAACCATCTCCAAGTTGTCGGGCGGGGGGGGGGGGGAGGCGGATGGAATGCGGGCACCCGCGGGGATCGCACCCCTGCCGACAGGCATGCCAGATAATGGCCGGAGCGTCGGGCGCCGGCCCGACCTCCGGACTCAGGAATCAAACGATCCCGACCCCGCCAGGGTCGCAGAAGGGAACGGGAGGAGCGACCGCCTTGTTTTCACCACAGAGTGCACAGAGTGCACCGAGGAACCGGGGTTGGACTCGGGTGGAACAGTCTCCATGCCACCGGATTATCCCTCGTGAGAGGCTGGCATTTCGACCGCATCGACAGCAACGGCCAGCCGGTCCTGTTCCGTGCGAGTCCCGAAAGGGGTTGTGGCACTTGGTTGAACTTTCTTCGCAACCTTCGACTCCGACTGCTTCTTACCACGTTGTATGCAAAAACCCCTGCAAGAAATACAACGTCACGCGGTCTCCCGCGCCAACACGTTCTGGCTGCTGTTGCTCCTCCTGTTCTCCGGCCAATTGGCTCGGACAGACGCCGCCATCCCCGAAACCGTCGCCTTCCAGGGAACCGTCGCCGTCAATGGCGCGCCGTTCACCGGGACTGGCCAGTTTTTGTTTATCGTTGCCGATTCCAATGAGGCGTTTCTGTTCTTGGATCCGCTCAATGGTCCACCACGAACTCCGATCAGTTTGCCGGTGAACCAGGGGCAGTACACGGTCCGCTTCGGGGTGGACACCGTCCGGCTTCCGGTCGAGGCGCTTGCGCAAAGGAATGCGGTCGTGATCCAGGTGTGGTTTAGCAATGGAACAGAACCGTTCCAAAGGCTGACGCCCGATTATCCTCTGGATGCCGTTGCCTTTGCCCGTCATAGCCACACTGCGTTTTTTGCCACCAGAGCGGATTTCGCCATTGATGCGTTCCGGGCCGAGTCGGTTTCCGGACCGGTGTCCGCGTCCCAGATCACTGGGGTGATTGGGGAGAGTCAACTCCCGGTCGGCGTGGCTCGCCTGGATTCCAGTCCGGTCTTTTCTGGCATGGTTCAAGCCGGAGTGTTTCGAGGCCGAGGCGCATTCCTCTGGGTCTCAGCCTCGGACGCCGAGGTACCGCTGGCTCTCAACACAGGATACCTGGCGGAACGAACACGCGAGGATGGACCGGTGACGTTTACTCTTCCGCCAACCGGGCTCGAGGGGGATGTGATTCGCATCGTGGGAGCAGGGACAGGCGGCTGGCAGGTCAAGCGATCCGATGGGCAGTATGCTTCGCGGGAGACACCGCGCAGCCAGGGAGAATCCGCGGAGTTCCATTTCACCTCGAAGGGAGAGTGGCAGATCGTGGAGGCGCCTGCGTTGGATGCGCTCGGGCTGATCCATCCTGACCGGATTCCCTCCATCGGGGCGGCGAAGATTGCGGGCGTCCTGACTGAAGGGCAGCT
>CAYZAE010000413.1:0-2243 GCA_964476125.1 uncultured Verrucomicrobiota bacterium
GCCAGCGCTCCCCCACGATCAGAACGCATGAGTCACGCTGCCTTTGCCGCCCAAACCGAAGCCCGACCCGGAATCAGGTCCGTCCGCCGTCGCCACGGTGGCTTCACGCTGATCGAACTGCTCGTGGTGATCGCCATCATCGCCATCCTGGCCTCCATGCTCCTGCCGGCCCTGGCGAAGGCAAAAACCAAGGCCAAATCGCTCGCCAGCCTGAACAACCTGCGTCAACTCGGCCTCGGCATGCAGCTGTACGTCGACGACAACGACGACCGGTTCCCCGGCCACTCCTCCTTGAAATCAGAAACCACTGATCTCGGGAAACCGCGAACACGCTGGGCGGACGCAATCTTCCCGTACCTACGCATCGAAAAAGCCTACCTCAGTCCCAACCTCACCCCGGAGGACCGGAAGACGATGATCAAGCCGTTTGCCCACACCGTAGCCCCCGGGCTGATCGAAACGGCGGAAACGATTTACTTCGGCGGTTACGGTTTCAACTACCAGTACCTGGGCAACAACCGGCAGCCGGGCGGTATCGCCCCCTACCACGCCCGCAGCACCGAACTCCGGGCCACTTCGGGAACCCTCTGCCTCGGGGACACCAAAGGCGCACGGGCGGGCAGCCCGGCCAACGATTACGGCCATAAGGGATCCGCGGTCTACGTTCTCGATCCGCCCCTGGGCTCCGTCCAACTCGGCGCCCAGGGGAGTCGAAGCACCAGCGCCGAACCCGGCGCCGGAAACGCGTACTACGAAGGCGGCAGCGACGGTTCGGATGCCCACCGCGCCACCCCTGCCGCACGCAACGGCGGCCGGGTGAACCTGGTTTTCGTGGATGGCCACGCCGAATCGCTCGACCCCGCCAAGCTGGACGGTCGTGGCGCCGGAACCGCCGGTGTTCCGAACAACGCCCTGTGGAACGGCGCCGGGGACGCAACCCAGCGCTGACGGCTCGGAACGCGCTCGGCACGATGGCCGAACCCTGCCGGCGGGCATCGGTTGACCTCGGATCGCGGGACGAAGGTGACCTCGGTGTGAGCTCAGCGGTAAATCTCCCGTCGATGCCCCACCGCGATGACCCCAACGACCAGTCGGTCGTCGAAGATCTCGGACACGATTCGAGAGTTGCCCTGGCGGATGCGGTAGTACTCCTGGCCGGACCGCTTCACGCAAACTGGGAGAAGTGGCCGAAGGACGTCACCCGCCACACCGCCGCCAGCTACTGGCTCGCCGTCGACGGCAACCCGGTGAACGTCGCCGACCAACTCGGGCACTCCGTTGCCCAACTGAAGACCCACGACAAAGCTCTCGTCACCCGCGCGGATGCAGAACGGTTCTGGCGGCTGATTCCGAAGGGAGATTGACGAAGTATCGCCTAGCGATACTATCGCGTCGTGATCGCAAGCTTCGCGTGCCGCCGGACGGAGCGCCTTTGGCGACGCGAACGCGCCCACGGACTTCCGCCCCAGATCGAGCGTGTCGCCTTGAGGAAGCTCGTGCAACTGGATCGATCTCGCTCGCTGGACGATCTTCGAGTGCCACCCGGTAATCGGCTGGAGCCGCTCCGAGGAAACCGAACCGGCCAGCACTCGATCCGGGTCAACGACCAATGGCGCGTCTGCTTCCGCTGGGAAGGAGAAGACGCCCACGATCTGGAAATCTGCGACTACCATTGAAACCGATGAAATCCACCAAGATCGCCCCTGTTCACCCGGGTGAAATCCTCCTCGGCGACTTCATGGAGCCGCTCGGACTGACGCAGTACGCCCTCGCCAAAGCCCTGGGAGTGCCGGCGCTCCGGATTAGCCAAATCGTCCGCGGCCAGCGAGCCATCAGCGCCGACACTGCCCTCCGGCTCTCCCGGTATTTCGGGACGCGGCCCGAATGGTGGCTCGACCTGCAGACGCATCACGATTTGGAGGTCGCCCGCGACCACCTCGAAGTTCGAATCTCTCGGACGGTTCGGCCCCGGGTGGCGCTTCAGGCGGCGTAAGGCCCCAAGATCCGCCGCGGAGTGACACCCCACCGGCAGGGCGACATTCGCGTCGGCCCCGACATCTCCGCGTCGTCAGAGCGAGGGGTCAGAGGGACACCCCCCCCTTCCGGATTCCCAAGAACCCCTCCGAGCCATTCTCCGATCGGATTAAACCGCTGGGTCAGCGGCCAGGAAAGCCTTACGAAAGAGGAACTTGAAGGATGGTGCGCGCTGCAGGGTTCGAACCTGCGACCCCTTCCGTGTGAAG
>CAYZAE010000414.1:0-2137 GCA_964476125.1 uncultured Verrucomicrobiota bacterium
CGGCGAGGCGAGCAGGCGATCCACAAGATTCTCCCAGGCGCGCGGCGAGGCGTCCTTCACGAAGGCATCGATTTCGTCCGGGGACGGCGGAAGTCCGAGCAGATCGAAGCTGAGTCGACGAATGAGCGTGGCGCGGTCGGCCTCGGGGGCTGCGGCGAGTCCGCGGTCTTGGAGGCGTGCGCGGATGAAACGGTCGATGGGTGAGACCGGCCTGGAAGCGGAAACGGTCGCCGCAGCGGGGAGCTGCGCCAGGAGTTCGGAGGAGGATCGAAGGGGTTGGAAGGACCAGTGGGTGCTGTTGGTCGCTGTCGGGGTTGGGGCGAGCAGTTTCCGGATCGCACCGAGCAGGATGGCTTCGGCTTCCGGGGTCACATTGGACGAGGTGGGGCTCGTCTCGTAGCCACCCTCCTCGTAGGCGACCCGGGTGCCGATGTACCCCGGGCCATAGTCGCCGTAGGCGGCCATGGCCACGAAGCGGTCCGGGCGCTCCTTTTTGGCGGCGAGCTGGTACTCCACGAAGAGTTCGCCGGGAAGGTGCAGGAGGCTGGCGCGGCCGAGCGTCAGGCAGGTGACGTCGATGGCATGCTTTTGCTGGCATCGACGCAGCCAGGCCAGCCGGGCGGCGCCACCGGAGAGGAAGAACGCGGCGTTCTTGCCCTTCAACTGGGCGATCAACTCGGCCTCCACCAGGTGCGGCGTCGGCGGCAGGAGCACGGGTTCGATCCCCCAGCGGACGCTTTCGGCGGACAACGGTTCGCGGCGGGTGGTTTCCCAGGCCCGGCGCATGCCATCGGCCAACCGTTCCCCGAGCAGCCGGCGGTTCTCCTTCGCGCCGTCATTGTATTTCCCCGCGCCAAGGTTGCCGCCGGCGCCGTTGAAATGGACGTGGAGGGCGTCCGGGACCGCGATCTGTCGTAGGAACCGGGCGACTCCCGGGAAGTCGGGATTGGGAATGCCGGTGCGATAATAGCTCTGCGGATGGACGGCGTAGTAGCTCAGGACGGCCACGGGACGGTTGGTGGTCCAGAAGCTGACCAGGGAGACCATGGGGTCGATGGTTCCCTCGGGTTCGGCCCGAAGTGCGGGATCGGTGGTGGCGGTGTAGCGCACGGCGCGCACTTTGCCGTCGGGACCGAGAATGCGGCGGTTGGAGGCGACCTGGTGAACCTCGGCCTGGCCCAGGCCGATTTCCTGGATCGGCACGGATTTCCCCATGGCGTCACGCACCGCGCGGTCCAGGCGCTGGAGCACTTCGCGGGCGAAGGTGCCGTCGTAATTACGGGGATCGACACCCGCTTCGCGGAGGATTTTCTCGGCGCCGAAATCGCAGTCCGGCGCGTCATGCTGATGGAGGCAATGCACGCTCACGCGGCCGGGCACGGTGCCGGCGGCATCGGCGAGGGTCTGGCGGAAGGCGTCGTGCCCTTCGTTGCCGACACCGATCCAGTCGAGCGCGCACAGCACGATGGGCTGGCCGGCCCCGAGCAGCACGATGCCGCGGGCGCGCAGGCCGAGGTCCCAGGAGTTGGTGACCGGATCGTAGGCCAGGTGGCTTCCGACGGGTGGGGTGGCATCGACATCGAAGACGCTGAGGCGGAGGGGTGTGCCGGAGGGGGTGGGCTCGGCGGCGGGGGTGGCCGGGCCCAGGAACAGGGCGAAGACGAGCAGCAGGCTGCTGGCGAGCCAGGGGTTGCGCGGGAACTGGGCCATGGACGGAGTGTAGGGAGACCGGGGCCGGGGTGAAGACCGAACCGGGCGCATCTCCGAGTTGTCGGCCGGGGGATGGATAGGGATCCGGGGAAGGGATACATCAGGATCGCCGCGTGAAAGGGGTTTTGGAGTGCTGCGACATGTCGCAGCTTTCGATTCGCCGATACGTCGCCGCCCGACGTTGGAAGGCCCACCGACGTCGCTTCCCCAGCCCGCGCTGAATCCAAAGCGGTGACATGTCCCCGCACTCCATAGGCCGACGTGTATGGAGTGCGGCAGCCCTCTGCCGCTTTCCATCCCGCGCGACGTCCTTAAACCTCAGCCTTCCCTTCGCCCCCCCCATTCGCAGATCCCGCTTCGGCACTTGGGGTCGGGCCGTTGCCGGCGCGGGTTTCCTTCCTCCGGTCAAGCAAAGCGCCAGAGGGCT
>CAYZAE010000415.1:0-2131 GCA_964476125.1 uncultured Verrucomicrobiota bacterium
GTGAAGGCTACTGGGGATGCGTGGCCCGGACGAACTCCGGACCGGAAGATCCTTCGTGGATCGAATTCCCGGCACGCCTTCGGCACGCCACGGGAGACAAGCGGCTATCCCACTCAGAAACTCACGTTTCCGGAACCGAAGTGAAAACAACGGATACCAGACGATGAAGAGCATCTACGCGGAGCAGCGGGAGGCAGGGAACGCCAGTGAAGAACGGGAAAGAAGTGAACCCAGAGGAGACCGGGCATGACGGCATATGAGGGATACATCGCGGATCTGGGCACGCTGCCCTTCACGTTCGTCTACGACGGGACGGCCTACACAGGCTTTCCGGCGGCGACCTTCCGGCAGGTCGAGCACCGCCGTTCCGTCCAGGGGAAGAAGGAGTGCAATCTCTTCGTGCTTCAGTCCGGCGACCTGCAGGTGACGGTGGATACCGCCTGCTATGCCGGGTACGGGGCCTATGAGTGGACCGTCTGGTTCGAAAACACCGGCACGCGGAATTCCGGCGTCATCCGGGACATGCGGGCCACGGACATGGACTTCGCCGGGGCGCGGCCGGTGCTGAAGGGGATCCTGGGAGACCACGAGAACCAGTACCGGCCGTACGCCAGGGCGCTGGAGGAAGCACCGGTGCATTTCCGTTCCGACAAGGGGCGCCCCACGCACATCTGGTTCCCCTATTTCAATCTCGAGCATGGTGACGGCGGGACCCTTATCGCGCTCGGCTGGGGCGGGACCTGGGAGGCGCGGTTCACCGCGGACGGGCGGGGGCTGACGCGCTTCACCGCCTCCGGCACGAACGACCTGTGCACCTACCTCAAGCCCGGGGAGCGGATCCGCTCTCCGCTGATGTCGTTCCTCCCCTACACGGTGCGGAACGAGGACCACGCCACCAACCTCTGGCGGCGGTGGTTCCTCGACTGCAACCTGCCACGGCTCAACGCCAAGGGCGACCCGGTGAAGCCCTTCAGCACCACCTGGCTGGCGGGGGACACCGGCCTCCCCAATTCGGATGGCAGCATCTCCGAGCGGCATTTCACCTGGAAGCCGTCACTGGAGAAGATGCTCGGCGAGCGTATCAAGTTCGATTACCGGTGGTTCGATGCCGGGTGGTATTGCGCGCCCGACGGCAGCACCGTGGCGAGCGACTGGTGGGGAACCATCGGGACCTGGGAACTGGATACGGTCAAGTGGCCGGGCGAATCCTTCCGCGAATCCGTCGACTTCGCGCATGGGCACGGCATGAAGACCCTGGTCTGGTTCGAGCCGGAGCGCGTCACCCATGTCGACGACCTGGTGGCGAACTGGGGATACAAGAAGGAATGGGCCATCGAGTGCGGCAATGTCGTTGCCAACAACATCGGCAATGAGGCCTGCTTCCAGTGGACGCTGGGGCGCATCCTGTCCTTCCTGGAGCGGCATCACGTGGACATGTACCGCGAGGACAACAACAGCGATCCCCGGACCTGCTGGGACACGCTGTCCGCCCTGGAGGGCGCGGACCGCACGGGCATCGTGGAGAACCGATCCGTCATCGCGCACTACCGCCTGTGGGACGGCATCATCGCCTGGTGCGCGCGCCACGGCAAGGACACCTTCGTGGATTCCTGCGCCAGTGGCGGCGGCCGCAACGACCTGGAATCACTGCGGCGGGGCATCCCGCTGATGCGCAGCGACGCCGACCGGACGACCACCGCGCTGCGGCTGTCCATGGGCACGGCCTTCAACCGCTGGGTACCATTCCACGGCGCGGCCTGCGTCGAGCAATCGTACGAACTGGCGGTCGACGGCAAGCGCGACGTCTACATCTTCCGCGCCTCCTACAATCCCATCCTGAACCTCTCCGCGCAGTGGGTGCAGGATCCCGGGACCGATTTCGAACTGATCCGTTCCGGCCTGCGCGAGTGGGACTCGGTGAAGGACTACCTGCTCAAGGACTTCTACCTGCTGACGCCGTGGAACGGGCCGACGGACCGGACGCATTGGACCAGCTACCTCTACTTCGATCCGGAGACAGGCAGCGGGGTGCTCTTTGCCTTCCGCATGGAGGAGGCGTCCGAATCCTCCTGCCTGCTCCGCCTGACCATGCTGGATCCCCGGCGCACCTACGAACTGTGCGACGCCGACA
>CAYZAE010000416.1:0-2116 GCA_964476125.1 uncultured Verrucomicrobiota bacterium
GGAGTGCGGTGGCCCTCCACCGCTTTGGATTCGGCGGGGGCGGGAGGGACGGGGGGGTGTTCCGGGGTTGGGGGGGCGAAGGAGGCGCGAAGGAAAGCGGCAGGGGGCTGCCGCAGTCCAAAGGGCGTGTGGAGTGCGGTGGCCCTCCACCGCTTTGGATTCGGCGGGGGTGGGTGTTCCGGGGTTGGGGGGCGAAGGAGGCGCGAAGGAAAGTGGCAGGGGGCTGCCGCAGTCCAAAGGGGCGCGGCGGTCCTCCGCCGCTTTACTCGTCGTCGCGTTCGCGGGGGTCGCGTTTGCGATCGGGCAGCAGGCGGTCGCGCAGGGCGCGGAGGCTGGCGTCGGCGAGTTCCTCCCCGACATCGGCGAGGTCGGAGGTTTGACGACGCAGATTGCGGAGGGACTCGGCGGCGAAGCGGGTGAGGCGGCTGGGGGTGAAGACCAGTTCGGCGACGGCGGAGACGCCGAGCACGGGATTGAATTCGCGCATGGAACGCATGACGCGGACCAGTTCGCGGAGCGGGCGTTCGGCGGGTTCGCGCATTTGCTGGAGCAGGTGGGTGGCGAGCAGGCAGAGGGCGAGGGAACCCACGAAGAGCACGTGGTATTCGAGCAGTGGCTGGCCGACGAAGGTTCCGAGATCGCGCGGGCTCAGGGCGAGGAAGCGACCGCCGATGAGCGGACCCATGGCGGTGAGCAGGCTGGTGATGGCGAGGAAGACGGAGATGTAGGGGGCCTTGGACCGGGCGGGCACCATCTTGACCATGAGATTGAACTGGCAGAGCTGGAACCCGGCGGTGACGGCGCCCACCAGGAAGTAGTTCACGTAGAGATGCAGTTGATGGGCTGGACCGGCGAAGAGCCAGGCCGGGAGCGCGGTGCCGGCCCAAAGGAAGGCGCAGGTCATGAGCACGGGTTTGCTCCCGAACCGATCGCTGAGCACGCCCCAGGAAGGCAGCGCCAGCAGTCCCCCCAGACTCGCCAGGGTGGTGAGCACGGTGAGGTCCCGCATGGTGAACTGAAGCTCCCGCAGCACGTACACGCTGTAGAACGGCATCCCAAGGTTCAGGGCAAAGCCCCAGAACCCGATGAACAGCACCAGCCACAGATAGGCCGGGCTCCGGAACACAGCCAGGTAGTCCGTGAACCGATCCGGAGTCTGCTGGGGCGCCATCACCGGGGCCGGGAAGGTCATGCGGAGCATGAAGTACAGGCCGATCAACCGCATGACTGCCGCGGCGGCGAAGATGCCCCCGAAGGCGGTCAGGGTGTTGCCGTAGTGCTCCGCCGCAATCCCGGCCGCGAGCACCACCACCAGGGTCCAGAATCCGAACACCATGTTGCGCCGGCCAAAGTAGCGTCCTCGGATGTGTAATGGGACGAGGTCGCTGGTGGCGGCCGACCAGGCCACGGAGGCGATGCTGTTGGCCAGGGTGGCGACGGAGACGATGGTGGAGAACAGGATGTCGCGGCTGGAGGGGGTCATCCAGGGAAAGGCCAGGACCGCCAGCCAGGGCAGGGCATTGAACCAGAACCCGAGAACCATGATCCGGTGAAGGGAGTAGTGTCGCCGGAGGAACCAATAAAATGGGGGTTGGACGGCGTTGCAGAAGTGGTGAATCGCGGCCAGCCAGCCGATGGCCCCGGCCCCCCAGCCGAGCCCTGCGACCGCGAACCCCAGGATGAAAGGGAACTGCGTGAGGGTCAGGTTCAGCATCGGAACGCTGAAACACGCCTCGATGGTGCAGTACTTCAACGACAGCAGGAGATCCCGGCGACGAAGCGGATTCATGCGGCGGCGAGGTGGGCGGACCGGATCCTGGCAGACACCAGGGCCGCCTCGGGCATCCTGAGGGGCACCACGGTCGAAAGACCCTGGGGCATCGACGCCCTGGGAGCGGTCGATGGACGGACAGCATTCAGCACGGGGCCCATCCTAATGGCTCCCGGTGGGCACGCCAATGGGGCTCCGCCTGGATTCCTCGCGGCATTGGCCGCTGGGCATCTTTTTGCAAAAGAGTGGGGAGTGGGTCGTTGGTCGTTGGTCGTGGGTCGTGGGTCGATGCACGACGCACGACGCACGACGCACGACGCACGACGCACGACGCACGACGCACGA
>CAYZAE010000417.1:0-2112 GCA_964476125.1 uncultured Verrucomicrobiota bacterium
TCCTTGGACCGATGTCGCGGGTGCCACCAGCCCGCTGACTGTGCCGGCCAACCAGGCCACCCAGTTCGCGCGCATCCGCAAGTAAGCGGTCGCGTCTGATTCACGGAGGGGCCGAAGTTCGCTTCGGCCCCTCTTTTTTTATGGTGCGCCCGGCAGGGCGCACTCTCCAACGGGTTAAAGTCCCGAGCAGGCCCGACAAGGGGAACTGCCTAGCTGCACGACAAGGGTGTCCGCCGTGAGGCGGGATCTGAAGGAAGTTGGAGGCAAAGCACTGGATCGACGAACAGGAAGCGGATACGAGGCGGACGTGGGGGACAAGGAGGCCTAAATCTTCAAAGTCCAAAACTTGTACGGAACCCACGGGCGTATATCCGACGGTCATAAGTGTGGAGGAGAGTGTGCATTACCCGGGGAGATCTCTGGCGTTGCGATAAAGCTAGCGCCGCCGAAAGGCGGCGACGATGACGCCGGAGAAGTCAGCCGAGATCATAGTAGGTCGTCTTGCGACTGAAGGATCGAACGTGAAGACAAGGTCGGTCGACCGAAGACGCGATGCGAGAGGGAGAGCCAGAAGTGTGGGCTGAGACGCCCGCAGTGGATCTGCAAGGATCGGGCCGGAAGCCCGGATCGAGGCAGTTCCGCGGCTCAAGTCCGACGAGTCTCTCGGCAATGATCGGACCTGGAGAGCCGGGGCTGTTCGAAAGAATGCTCGGGCGAGAGAACATGCTCAAGGCCCTCAGGGCCGTGGAGACCAATCGCGGTGCCGGCGGTATCGACGGCATGGAGGTTGGTCAACTCCGTGGATACCTGAAGGAGCATTGGGCAGGCATCAAAGAGCGACTCCTGACTGGAGGATATGAACCCCGGCCTGTGCGGCGGGTGGACATTCCGAAGCCGGGTGGAGGAACACGCATGCTGGGGATCCCGACGGTCTTGGACCGACTGATCCAGCAGGCGATCCATCAAATACTCAGCCCGATCTGGGAAGGCGAGTTCTCGGAGCACAGCTACGGGTTTCGGCCCGGACGCAGTGCTGCCCAAGCGGTCAAGGCGGCCCAAGGCCATGTCAACGCCGGCAAGCGCTGGGTAGTGGACCTGGATTTGGAGAAGTTCTTCGACCGCGTGAACCACGATGTGCTGATGGCCCGGGTGGCCCGACGGGTGAACGACCGGCGGATGCTGGCGTTGATCAGAGGCTACCTGAAGAGCGGGATCCTCGCCGGAGGAGTGGTCGAAGCGCGCAACGAGGGAACGCCGCAAGGTGGGCCCTTATCGCCGTTGCTATCGAACATTCTGCTGGACGATCTGGATCGGGAACTGGAACGGCGAGGCCATCGGTTCTGCCGGTATGCTGACGATTGCAACGTGTACGTGAGCAGTCGGGCTGCTGGGGAACGGGTGATGGGCACGCTGACCCGGTTTCTGAAGGAGCGCCTGCGCTTGAGCGTGAACCTGGCGAAGAGTGCGGTGGATCGGCCGTGGAATCGAAAATTCCTGGGCTTTTCCTTCACCTCCCAGCCGGTGAGTCGGATCAAGGCGGCGCCACAGTCGGTGGAGCGGTTTCGGGACAAGCTCCGGCAACGTTTCCGCGAGGGACGTGGACGGAACCTGAGGCGGTTCCTAGAGGAGCTCCAACCCCAACTGCGAGGTTGGGCTGGTTACTTCAGCATCGCGGAAACGAGAACGGTATTTGAGGATCTCGACCAATGGATTCGGAGGAAACTCCGCTGCATGGAATGGAGGAAGTGGAAGCGCCCGCGACGACGGATGCAACGGTTGGCCGCCCTGGGACTGGATCGGGAAAGAGCCCGATGCAGTGCCTTCAATGGCCGGGGACCGTGGTGGAATGCCGGTGCATCGCACCTGAACGCAGCGCTACCCACAGCCTACTTCCGAAAACTGGGACTTATCTCACTGATGGAGGAGGTCCACTGGCTCACTCTGAAGCGCTCGCTTCGGTCTTCATGAACCGCCGGATACGGAACCGTACGTCCGGTGGTGTGGGAGGACGGCGGGGAACGTCTCTGAGGTTGGACTCCATTCCCCAGGCCATCCTCTGAGCCGGCCATGAAATCCCCGGCGTGGACCAGCGCTGGACCGGAAATCACCCGA
>CAYZAE010000418.1:0-2105 GCA_964476125.1 uncultured Verrucomicrobiota bacterium
TGTCGCGGATGAGCCCGTCATCATCCCGTCCGCTCCAGAACACGTGCTGGTGGGTATCGACGATGTGCGAAGGGGTGATCATTGGGAGGGGAGAGGCCGTCCCGGGGCCTGATAGCCGGAGTCATGGGCCGGGGTCAAGCGCGCGTCCTGAAATTCAGGCTTGGCAAGCGAGCGGGTGAATGTATGTTTTTGTATGCCTACTTGGGTTCACGGTTCATCGGTTCAGTGGTTCAACGGTTGGCTCACCGCGCATCACGCGAGGAAAAGGAACTGATGAACCGCGGAACCCGCCCGAGGCGGATAAACCCAACAACCTGAGCAGATGCGTTTTGAATGAGATGAGCATCGTCCGCAAGAAGCGCGGTAGTCCTTCGGTCCCTCAGGGGGCGAAGGCTTTCCCTGGCATTTCCCCGTCTGGGGTGGGGGCGAGGATGAGGCCCGCGGAGAGGGCCCTGGCGTACCTGGAGTCCGAGATCGGCCGCGGAGGGCTCGCGGAAGGGGCCAGGTTGCCGACGGTGCGGGAGGTGGCAGCACGTGTGTGCGTGAGTCTCGCGACCGTGCAGTCGGTGTTTCGCCGTCTCGCGCGTGAGGGGCGCGTCCGCGCCCGCGTGGGCGATGGGACCTTCCTGGCCGGCGGGTCCGCCTCATCCGGCGTGTTCCGCCTGGCGCTGAACCTGCCCATGCCCCGCCCCCAGGCGCCCTCGATGTGGGGGGGGCGGATCATCGAGTCGGTCCTCCACGCGGCGGGCAACGCCCCCCGCCGCATGATGATCCTACCCCTGAACGTGACCTCGCTGGTTCTGGGCGAAGTGAAGCGGCAACTCCTTCGCGAGATCGCCGAGGTGGACGGGCTGCTGCTGATTCCTCCCTTGGTGGACGCCCAGGTCGTGGCGGCCTACGAGGAGGCGGGCAAACCGGTGCTCCACGTCAACCCCCCTGCGGTCAACGCCACGGCGAACTTCGTCTCCACCGACTACTATGACGCCGCGCGGCGCCTCGGGCGCGCCTGGCGGGAGACCGGCCGCCGTCGGGTGGCCTTCGTGGGGGTGGAATCCGTGGATGCCACCGTGTCCAGCAGCCTCTATGCGGCCGGGCTGATGGCGGGCTTCAGCCCCTCCGAGAAGGAAGGGCGACGGATGGAGGTTCTCTGTGGCGCGTCGGGAACGGAAGCGGACGGTTACCAGATTGCGCGAGGAGTGGTGAAGTCCGGAAGTTCGCCTTTCGATGCGTTCCTCTGCTACGGGGACCTGTTGGCGGCCGGGGTCCTGCGCGCCCTCGCGGAGCGCGGGGTGAAGGTGCCCGCTGAGTCGAGCGTGGTTGGCGGCACGGGCCTTCCCACGGCGCCCGGGGCACAGCTGCATTTCACGCGCGTCCGCCAGCCGTTTGCCGACCTCGGGCGCGAGGCGGTCCGGATGATGTGCGACCGCGCGGCCAGGGGGGCGGCCCGCCTTCCGGGGCGCTTTCTGGCGACGGGCTTCGCCCTCGGAAGCAGCACCCGGCCGTCTGAGAACCAGCGTTTGGTCTAGCGGCATGCAGGGCTTCGGCCTGCGGCCAAAGCCCTACAGGCAGGGGGGGTTGCTGTCGACGGATCCGTTTCGGCGGGTCGATTGTTCAGGATTGTATGTTTCAAGGAAGGCGGGATTCCTTGATCGCGCCGCGAGGGCTGCTAGGAACGCTCTGGTGTTATTAGGAAATGCATCAGCGTTGACCTCTCGCCCATCCCAAACTCGCCGCGCTCGCAAGGGCCGCCCTGTTCGCGGGTGCCCCGGCCTCCTGCGGGGCCGCAGCCCCGACGATCTCGCATGCGCTTCAAGCTAAGCGGTGGAATCGGGGTCTATGGCCGTAGTACGCCGGACTCATCGGGAGGGGAGAATCACAAATGAGAGTTGAGAGGATTCCATGACAACATCTGGCGAAGAACGATTGATTGCCCACTGGCCGCTCGAGAAGGACGGTGAGGAACTTTGCGGATTCGGTGCTCAAACCAAAGCCCATCGAATCGAGTTCGCTCATGGCGCGCGATTCAACGGCATCGACAGCGGGATCGAGCTTCAAGACCATCCCGCGCTGAACTTCGGCACGGGTGATTTTTCCGTCGCCGCATG
>CAYZAE010000419.1:0-2083 GCA_964476125.1 uncultured Verrucomicrobiota bacterium
GGGGCCAGTCGGAGTCGCGGCCCAGGGGGGGGCCGAGGGGGGGGGGGGGGGGGGGTGTGGGCGGGGGGGGGGGGGGGGTGCTGGAGGCGGGGGATTTCATGCGAGGCCGGGGCGAGCGTAATCCGAAGGGGTTGGAGGATGCCAGAGCGCCGGGGGGGGAGGTGGTAAACGGGAAAGCAAGGGGACACCTTGCCGCTGGGGGGTGGGCTCGGTAGGTTCCTTTCAGAACATGGCGGAGGTACTGGTCATTGGTCATCGCAATCCCGATCCGGACGCCATTTGTTCGGCCATCGGGTATGCGGAGTTTCGTCGTCGAACCGGGCTCGCAACCGCCGTGGCGGCGCGGTGCGGGGACACGAACGAGCGGATTGATTTCATCCTGAACGCGTTCTGCGTTCCGGCGCCGCGGTTCGTGACGGACGTGTCGCCCCGGGTCTCGGACGTCATGGAGACGAACGTCCTCAGTGTGGGGCCGGATGCGACGGCGACGGAGGCGTTGACCCTGATGGATAACGCCAACGTCCGGGTCCTCCCCATCCTGGACACGGACCGCCGCTGCAAGGCGCTGGTTTCGGTGTTCAAGACCAGCAAGTTCTTCTTTCCGGCGGCAGGCCGGGCCTGGGATTCGCGTCGGGTGCTGGGATCGCTCCGGGGGATTGCCCGGGCCCTGCGTGGTCGGATGATTTGCGCCTTCGAGCCGGATCGTGAGGATGACCTGATCCTGATGATCGGGGCGATGCGGACCTCGTCGTTTGCCGAGCGCCTCCAGAACTATCCGGCGGAGAAGTTGCTGGTGCTGGTGGGGGATCGGACGGATGTGCAGCAACTGGCGGTGGATGCGCGGGTGCGGGCGCTGGTGGTGACGGGGGGGCTGGCGGTGTCGGATGAGATCCAGTCGATGGCCCGGCGGAACGAGGTGTCCCTGATCGTTTCGCCGGTGGACACGGCGACGACGGCGATGCTGTGTCGGGCGGCGATTCCGGTCCGGCACGTGCAGGACGAGCATTTCCTGTCCTTCAACCGGGATGAACCCATCGCGCGGGTGCGGGACATGGCGACGAATTCGGCTTTCGGGGCGTTTCCGGTGGTGGACGACGATCAGCGCGTGGTGGGGATCCTGACCAAGTCGGATTTTCTCAAGACGGTGGATCGCAAGCTCATCCTGGTGGATCACAACGAGCTTTCGCAGGCGGTGGCGGGGGCGGACCAGGTGGAGATTCTGGAGATCATTGATCATCACCGGATCGGTTCGTTGAGAACCCAGCAGCCGATTCTGTTTCGCAACGAGCCGGTGGGTTCGACCAGCACGATCGTGGCCGACTGCTTTTTCCGGTACGGCGTCGAGATGCCGGCTTCGATCGCGGGGGTGCTGTTGTCGGGGTTGGTGGCGGACACCTTGAATCTGACCTCGCCGACGACAACCGCCCGGGACGCGGAAGTGCTGGCGCGGTTGGAGAAGCTGGCGAAGGTCAACGCCCGCGAGTTCACCGACAAGCTGTTCGCGTCAGGGTCCATTCTGGTGTCGCGACCGGCGGAGCAGGCGATCGTGGCGGACTGCAAGGAGTACCAGGAGGGAACCCGGCGCTTTTCGGTGGCGCAGATCGAGGAGCTGGGTTTCGACAATTTCGAGCGGTGCCGGGAGCTGGTCTGCCGGGCGCTGGCCACGTACTGCCGGGAGAAGGGCTACTTTTTCTCCGCGCTGCTGGTGACTGATGTCGTGGAGCAGACGTCGCTGTTGCTGCTGGCGGGGGATCCCCGATTTCTACGGACGATCGATTATCCGGAGCGCGAACCGGGCATCTACGAGATGGCGGGAGTGGTTTCGCGCAAGAAACAGCTGCTGCCCTACCTCACCCATCAGCTGGCGTTGGTGAAAGGTTAGCGAGCGGGGAGCGGAGTTCGAAGTTCGGAGTTCGGGGGGGGGAAGGGGCTGGGGTCTGGCGTCTGGCGTCTGGGGGGCGGGAGTCGGGAGTCGGGAGGTGGGGGGGCCGCGCGACGATCGGGGTTCTTTTCGGCTACCCAAGACCTTCGACCCACGACCTTCGACCCACGACCTTCGACCTTCGACCTTCGACCTTCGACC
>CAYZAE010000420.1:0-2078 GCA_964476125.1 uncultured Verrucomicrobiota bacterium
GGCAAAAAAGGAACTGCTCGCCTACTATCGCGCCCGCAAGGACGTTGTCATGCCTGAGGTTGGGCCTCTTGGCGAAACGAGCATGCTTGAAGCAGAGGCACAACTTCGAGGAGTCCGGGAAGGCCGCACCCTGGCCGCATTCACGGTCAGCGGGGATTGGCAGTGGCACACGGTGAAAATGCCCACCGGCAGCGTCGTGACCGCCTGTCTCATCTCCGACTGGGAGCGGGCCGGGCTGGTCGGCATCCGCAGCCGCGAGAACAAGGGCTATGCGCCGAGACTGGAGATCGTCACCGATAAGACCAAGTATGTCCTGGAGGCGGAGGGCGACACCACCATTCGGGCCGGGAAGTATGCCGGGATCAACTATGGCACGAACGACCTGCTGATGGTGCAGGAGGGTCCCATTCCGGAGGGCCCGGACCCGGCGAGCGACGAGACCATGCGCGCGTATCTCTCATTCAATCCGCCCGCCTCGATTTCCACAGATGAGGAGAAGATCCTCTCCCAGACGTTGCATCTTTATGCCAAGCCCCTGGGCGAGCGCAAGGAGGTCAATCTGGCCGTATTCGGCATTCCCCCCGCCGTCCTACAGGGACGGGAGAAGAGCCTGAACTGGGGCAACCATTCAACCTACTTGTTCCTCTACAAGGACATCGATTTCGACTGGTTCCGTCCGCCCGGGGCGGAGAGGCTCGCGAGATTCTGGATTCCTTCCGGCGCCTTCGGCGGTGGCGGGGCCATCAATGCGATGAGGCCCCCGAGCTTCTACGCGGTGACGGGCAACGAACAACATGCCTTTAACGCCCTGTTCGGAGCCATGGATTTCCTGACCAAGCAGCGGATCAGCCATTGGTACAAGGTCGATGTCGGGAGGCGGCTGTGGGGGGCGCCCCAGATGCTTCTGACGCTCAACAGCGAATTCACGGCGCCGGAAGTGTGGACCTCCCTGTTGAAAGCCTTCTTCGAGAGTGGGCGCATCTTGAGCGGCGAACCCGGCAACGGGGGGAACGCCGCGCGGTCGATCCAGTTCGGATGGCTTCTGGTCAATACGTATTACCCGGAGATTTCACAGCCCGGCTGGTGGCAAGCCAACGCCGAGCGACAGGCGTCGAACGTGAGGTCGACGCTTCTGTCCGACGGAGCCAATGGCGAGGCGTGCACCGGCTATATTCGCAGCACGCTGGTGGCCATGAAGGAGAGCATTGACGTGGTCATGAAAGCGCGCGGAATTCTTCTGCCGGGCGCGGAACCCTACGGTCGAATGGCCGAGTACTATATGAATGTGACCACGCCGGCGGGCACGTTGTACAACTGGGGGCCGGGCAGCCGCATGAGCGTGCGATCCATGGTGCTGGAGGCCGGTGAAACGACTGGAAACCCGCACCTGATCTACTTCGGCAGCAACGGTGAGCGGGGAACCGCGCCGCCGTACCACTCCAGGCTTTATCCCGTCGGCAAGACCTTCACGATGCGCACGAGCTGGACGGATGAGAACGGACTGGGCGCGTTCATCAACGCCCGGGTGGGCGGCCCTCATTCGTGTCCGGACGACCTGAATCTCGATATCTATGCCTATGGCAGCTATCTGCTCGCCGATCCGGGTCCGGGCAGTTACAACCCGACCGATCCCTCGGGCCAATGGCAGAGCGGCACGACGATCGCCCACAACACGATCGTGATCGATGGCGGCAACCAGTCGCGGAGCGGCAATTCGGACATCTGGACAGCGGCCAATCCGGTTTTCGACTATGTAGGCGCATGGGTGGAATCCTACGGAGCGGGCGTCAGGGTCTACCGCCGGGTGCTGTTCGTGCGGCCCTCCTACTGGATCGTGTCCGATTACATCAAGGCCGGCCCCGGCGCGCATACTTATGACCAGTCGTGGCATCCGGACCTGGACAGCAACCCGGTGATTGACGAGAAAACTCAGAGGATTCGGACACAGTTCGCCGACACCGCGAATGTGCAACTCGTCCCCGCCGATCCCGGCGAGGACAAGGCGGGGATCTACGACGGGTGGATGGAAGGGCGTCAGGCGAAGTACGTGACTTTCCGGAAGGAGGGCATAACGGGGG
>CAYZAE010000421.1:0-2076 GCA_964476125.1 uncultured Verrucomicrobiota bacterium
ACTGGATGCCCGGCGACCATCCCAATGCGGCGACGAAGTTCGCCCGGCATTGCGGACAGGTCGAGGCTGGGTTGTATTCCCTGGGGATCCCGTTCGAGGAGGTGGCGCCCGGTGTCTGGATGAAGAGCCTGGGCGGACTGCCGAAAGAGAAAGCGGACCGGAAACGGATGATCCGTGAGTTGATGGCCCGTCGGTATCCCCACCTGCGCGTGACGTTGGACACCGCCGATGCTCTGGGGATGTTGACCTGGAAACTGGGGTTGGTTGGTCAGGGAATGGGTGAAGGTTGAGGAGGTAGCGCCATGGAGTGTCATCGTTGTAAACATCGGGCGGCGATTGAGGCTGGGAAGTATTCGAGAATGACGTTCAGGCAGACGCCATGCGCGCAATGCGAGTTGCGGGAGTCCTCCCTTCTCACCATGCAGGTGGAGGTGGATCGGCCGGTGTATGTTCCCGGTCGGGGTGAGGAAGTCGCCGACAAAATGGTCCCCTTCACCGAGGAGTTGGAAACGGTCGAGGGTAAGTTGCCGGTAGGCCTGATGGCGGAACTCGTCAACCGGTTGCTGGCACTGCCAGAGGGAGTCCGGGACGTCGTATGCTGGCGGTTCACCGGGGTGCCGTATCCGGAGATCGCGCGGAGGCAGGGGCTCACGACTGCCGGCGCGGAGATGCGCCACAAACGAGCCCTGCGTTTGTTCCCGGAACTGCGCCATTTGTTCGCCCGCAAAATGGCGAAGCAGAAGACTCGGCGGCGGCCGGCAGTCCGTGCGTCTGGAACGGTGCCTGTTTGAGGGGGTAGCGTGCGATTATCAGGTGGTCACGCGCTGAAATGGACTGTTTGCGGTGGGGTATTCAGGGGGTAAAGGGCGTAGACCGACCTGTCGCCTTTCAGTCGCAAGACCTTGGACTGCTGCATGTTGCGACATATTTCGAGGGGGTTTCGTTCAGGTAGAAGCAGGCGCGGAGCGGTACGCGAAGCGGGGGCCCCAAGTCGGCGGATGGTGGGGGTGCGGCGAGATGGTGAACGGTAGTTCACCGTCGGCGTGGGAGGGTGAGGGGGTTCCTTGTAGGGGGAGAGGGAGGACCGCCGCCGGGGTGGCCGGCGGCGGCGCGGTGCGTCAGAGCGATTCTTCGTACATTGTGCCCAGTAGGTGGGTGTCGCCCATCACTTGGATCCTGCCGACTTCCTGGACGTCCCTGGTTCGGGCGGGAAAGTAGTCGGCGATGTTGGGGCATTCTTGCAGGTCTTCGGCGTCGATCAGGTAGACGATGGCGGGGTTTCCGCCATTGGGGATGCGTGCTCGCACGACTACGTATTCTCGGGTTGCGCTCATGGGTTCGGTTCCTTTCTGTTGGGTTGTTCACTGCGAGATGGGGAGTTTGCCGGCGTCGGCCCAGGCGATGCCTTCGCCAAAGCCCAGGGCGGCGCGGCAGGCGGCCAGAGTGCTGCCGGTGGTGATGACATTGTCGAGGAAGTAATAGGCGGTGTGCGTGGCCGTGAGCGGTCCGGCGACTCGGATCATGGCGTGATCTTCGACAGTCAGGCCAGGGAGACCGCGACGGCGGCGCACGCAGGAAGATTCAACCGGATGTTGCCGGCCGACGGTGATCTTGACCTGGACTCGGCGTTCGGGATAGCGGCGGTGGATCTCCGCCGCGAGCTCGTTGGCAAGTTGGCGGTTGGCGTCCACCGTGCCCAGACTGGAGGGCACCGGCATCAACACGATGTGGGTGGCGGATGCCTCGGCGGCATCGAGGAGCGGCGCGAGATCACGCGCGGCGACCTCGCATGCTTCGGCCGTGGGGATTTTGAGCGCATAGGCAATGCGTCTGACTTCCGATTCCTCGGGTGTGAGTGGGCGTGATCGGGGGCTGACATAGCGGTGTGCGGTGATCGTTTTCAACGGTGGTCTCCCTGATCGAGGTTGCGAAACTCGATGACGAGCCAGACGGCCAGAGCGCCGATGGCGATGACGAAGAACGCGATGAAACGCAGGGCGGCGCTCATGATGGATCTCCGGATTGGAAGACTTGCTCGACGGCGGGTGGTTCCGAAGCCTTGGAGAGTGAGAGTTG
>CAYZAE010000422.1:0-2070 GCA_964476125.1 uncultured Verrucomicrobiota bacterium
CACTCGAATGACCGAGTTGAAGGTGAGAATCCGCCGACCCGAGAGCGGTCCGCTGCCCGTGAGGCGGGATTCCGCAGCCTGGGCGGGAAGGACTTGGCCAATTGGGCCGGGCAAACAGGCGCTGAGAGCAGTCAGGCCTGTAGTCTTAATGAAAGTGCGTCGTTTCATGGTAGAAATCGTGTCGAGATGCATTCCATACTCATCATGGAGCCACTTGAAGAACTCCAAGTTGATCAAAGTCTGCGCCTCGGTGGAGCCTTCGTTGCGGTTGTTGATCTACGAGAAATACTGGGAGCAGGACGGTTTAACTCGGTGGCTCCGGGCACAATGGCGGGGCGTCCTTGCTCGGCGAGCGGGACATTTGCTGGGTCTGACGCCGTGAGACAGTTTACTCCGAAGCCAAGGTGAAGACAGAACAGCAAAGTGGCCAGAAAGAACGCGTGAATCAGTTGAAATGTGTGCTTCATGGTCGAACTCGGGTTCGGTTGGTCTATTCGCCCGTGACTTGGCGCGTGACGATGGGGATCTTCGATCGTTCAGTCAGCTGCACCGGCACACCACTTCATTCGCCGGCCCCACGGCGGGCCGTCCAACCAGGAGGATCATCGCCCGCTCTCGATCAGCACCATCGTCGCGGGCGGGGTGCCGAGGGTGAGCGTGAAGGCTCCCGCCGAGGCGGCAACCGGGATGGCGGCATCCGTTGGCACGCCGGCAGCGGTGAGGGCCCGGGCGCGGAGCGATTTGGCGTCGAGACCGCGCAGGGTGACGGCGCCGGTGACGGGCTCGATCAGCACGGGGGCGCGGCCCCAAACGGGAATGGCGTTGCGCTCTTCGTTCCACTGGGGTCCGCAGATGTTGACGCCCCAGATGCGGAAGCGCGAGCCGTCGGGTTTCACAAGGCGTCCGTCCGTGGCGCGGAGGAAGCCGTCCCTGCCGGCCGGCGCGTCGAGATGGCAACTCAGGTCGACGGCGGTTTGCGCGTGGGTGGACCAGTCCATCGGGAAGGGCGCCTTGTCCGGCGTAGCGGCGACAAGGGCGAGACACGGGGCGATCAGGACGGCGAAACAGGCATGCATGGCAGTGGTCTCCGGGCGCCGGCGCAACGACTACGACGATCCAAGTAGGCTAGAGAGGCGGGCGCCGAACTGCAAGCCCCCGTCCCCTCGGTCCTTGTCGGGGGTCTTGCCGAGGTTCCGTCGCGGTGCGCGGATTGCGCGGATGATCGACAGCGATGCGGCGCTGCGCTTCATGGTCTCGTGAGGAACTCGAGGACGGACCCGGTGAAGGTGTGGGGATCGCTGTCGGGGACGGCGCTGGCGGGAACGTGCAGCCAGCTCTCGACGACGATCTGGTCGGGCGCGCCTCGGGCCTGAGCATAAGCCGTCTCTTGGTTCAGGATGCCCGCGAGCCAAGTGTCCGGGCGGCTTTGCCCGGCCTGGGCCAGACGTGGTTCGTCGGCCGCCCAGTAGATCAGGCTGAAGGCGATGCCTTGGCTGCGGCAGCGGTCTTCGAGGCGTTTCACGTCGGCCCAGCTTGCTTCGCGGCCGCGATCCATCCGGTCCCAGTCCACGTCCAGACGCAGAAAATCCAGGCCCTGGATGCCTTGGTGCCCGCAGGCCCGTTGCACGCCCTCCACGCCTTGGGCGATCTCCTCGAAGGTTAGCGCAGGAAACGGCGGGTGTGCGCCAATTCCTACGGCAGCAGAAGCATCTGGCGCAGCGGATCGCCAGGCGCTGGCACAGCTTGCAGGAATTGGGAGGGATCAATAATTCCCACGCCCATCGGGCTCTCGCCGAAGCGAGGCAAACCTGGGAATCCGAGAAGCTAATCATCGAAGCATCCTCCCGCCAAGCGCCACCGCCCGACGAATTCGAGGCGATCGCGTCCCAAGCCGGCGCCAACGAACCCTCGGTCCCCGTGTCGCGCGACGAGGCATGGATCGCGACCCACCGCTGCACCTCTTGCAACGAATGCATGAACCGGAACAGCCGGATGTTCGCGTATAACGAGAATAAGCAGGCCGTCATCACCGACCTCAACGCCGGAACCTACCGCGAACTGGTCGAGGCC
>CAYZAE010000423.1:0-2048 GCA_964476125.1 uncultured Verrucomicrobiota bacterium
CGTCCATTGGCCGTGGCTTGGCTCAGGATCTCCAGCTTGCGGGTCGGGAGGCTGGTCAAGAACAGCTTGTTGTCGGGCTGCCGAGGGGCGTTCGGGATCACCGTGCTGACGCTCAACGTCATGAGCGCGGAGTCGCAGCCGACGTCGTCGGTGACGTCGGCGCCGAGCGGCCGGAGCGCGAGGTCCACCACGTCGCCCGGGGTGAGCAGCGCGTAGAACGTGCGGGTGAGCACCGTGGTTTGATCAAACGGGATGGTCGCCTTATTGACGAGCTGGCCGTTGATATAGAGAGCGCCGGTCACGCCGTTGCCGCAGGTGGCGTCGGCTTTGGCCAAGGTCCACTTGAGCGCGACCGGGCTTTTCTCGAGCAGCTCGGACGCCTGCCAGCGGCGGATCGTCCAGCGGTTGGCGGCGGCCAGCCGCGAACTCCCGGCGGCCAGTTCGGTGCCGTCCTTCGCCTTCCAGGCGGTGCCGTTCCATTGCTGGCGTTCGCCATCCCAATCGCCCTGGGCCGGTCCGCCGCTGAAGGGGATGAAGTCCCGCTCAGGGTCGTAGTTCTCGGTCGCGCCCGCCGCCGGGACGGTGCGATAGCCATAGCTCCAGCCTGCCACGTCGCGGAACCCGGAGAACTCCGTCGCGGAGGTGGCGATGACGGTCCGACGGAGCGGCCGGGGAACCACGTCGATGGTCCAGACGACATCCGAGACCCATTCGTTGGGAGTGCCGATGAAACCGTTGTTGAAGAGATGCACCACATGCCGGCCTACCGGCAACGGCTTGAGCAGGACGAACCATTCGTAGCTCTGGAACGGATAGACCGCCTCCGGCAAATTCCCATAGCCGACGTCGGGCGAGCGAGCCGCGGCGTTGGCGGGTATCGACAACGTGTAGACCGAGGTCGCGTGGAGAATGGGCGAGGTCAGACTGCTGTCGACGGGGATGTCCTGGCCATCCACCACCAGTTTGAAGACTTGCGTCCCCCAGTCATCCAACGCCGCGCGGTTCTCCGCGGCAATGGTCGCGGGATCGCGGTCGGGGCGGGGGTCGATATAGTAACCGTTGAACGGAAGGAAGAGGGCGGTGCCTTCGGGCACGGTTGCGGCGCGTTGCTCGGGCGGATTGCCTTTAACCCCCAGCCAGGACTTGGCGAAGAAGAAGACGGGACCGCTTTGGTTGGCGCCGGAATGGGCCCCGGTGGGGTCCATGAAGGGGAAATCCTGGGCGTTTCCGGGGATGCTGAACATCCAGGTGAACCAGGAATCGAGCCATTGGGAGTGGGTCTTGCCGGCGTAGGTTTCGGTGGGAGGGATGAGGCTGGGTGCGGCCTGAGTGCCCAGGGTTGAGACGGCCAGGAGGAGCGTCGCCAGGAGCCGTTGGTTTCTGTGATCTGGTTTCATGGGGGTATTTCCCTGCTTGTTGATTCGCCCGCCGGGGTTGAGATCGCGCGGTGGTTGTGTTTTGGGTCATCGGCCCTTTCGGCGCCGGAAGACCTGTTACTGGATCAAGGCGCTTTCCCCGGCCCAATCACGCCAGCAGGGCGCAGATAATTTTTCGGGGGCGCGAAGAATGGTGGAGAAGCGCGACAGGGGGCCGTTCTCACATGGGTAGGGGGAATGATTCGCGAATCACGAGTTGGGACCATGAACCGTAGCCGCCGACGTGAGGAGGCGGACCCTGCGGGTGGGCCTGCCCTCGCTTCCGCCTCGTTACCTCGGCGGCTAACCGTTTCGTGCGTCGGTTCATGGAGAGGAAAGTTTTCCAAGAAATGGAAACGCATTGGGACCCTGAACCTCGAAGGGAATGGCGGGCCCTCACCCCGGCCCTCTCCCGTCAACCCGCTGGTCCCTCTCAACGTTCAACCCGGTTCCTGGAGGGCGTCTGCGGTCTCCAATCCAACGGAATCGTTACGGCCAATGCTCACCACGACAGCCCGGAGCCCTCGCCCCCGATCTCAACCACGTTGCCTCAAGGCGACGCGTCGGGATCGAGGGTGACGGTGATCCCGTGGACCGGGCCGCCGTCGGCGGTGGTGAAGCGCACGGAGCCGG
>CAYZAE010000424.1:0-2031 GCA_964476125.1 uncultured Verrucomicrobiota bacterium
CCCTCGTCTCAGGCTTGGGAAGCCCGCATTCTACCATTGGACCACACCCGCTTCCAGCGAACGACCAAGGGTTTAGCAGACGTCCCCAGACGTTGCAACCTCGAGGTTGGTGCCCGCGATCTACACGTCACGGGCCGACAGAAAGACGGATTGCACCACCGAGGCACCGAGGCACAAAGGCCGGAGAAGAAAGGCTGTGGGATGGAGGAGGTAAAGAGGTGCTTTTGAAGGGAGGAAAAGGGGTGAGGGCTACGGCGCGATCCAGCAGTTTTCGATGCGGACGGTGGGCCAGAAACCTCCGGGCACGTAGTCCCGGACCCACGGCTGGATCGCGGACTCGGCGTGGAGGTGGACCAGGAAAATGGCCGGGGCATCCTCCACAATCAGCCGCTCCGCTTCCCGAAGTCGTTCGAAGCGCCGGGCCGGTTGGACCTCGACGTTCGCCGCGCGGAACAGGGTCTGGACGGCCGGGTTGGCATAGAAACAGGGGTTGAGGCTTCCTTCGTCGTGGATGTTGTCGGCGTCGAAGAGTGACAGCGGGTTCTTTGGATCGTTGAAGTCCGGGGTCCAACCGGTCAGCGCCATGGGAACTTCACGACGGCGGCTGATGGAGTCCCAGAACGCCGCGAAACTGGTTTCCTTGATCTGAATGTTCACTCCGATGTCCCGGAGCGATTGCTGGAGGATCTGGGCCATCCGGACTTCGATGGGCGCGCCGCGCATGACCCAGAGCACGGAGCTGAATCCATTCGGCCATCCAGCGAGGCGCAGGAGTTCCCGGGCACGCGCGGGATCATGGGCGTAACGGGGAAGGGATGGGTGGCGTTCGGTGATGACGCTGGCCACGGGACCGGGCGCAACCCCGGCCCGGCCGGAGATCGCCCGGACAAGTGCTTCGCGGTTGACGGCGTGATTGAGGGCTTGTCGCACCCAACGGTTGGTGAAGGGGGGAAGTTCGCAGTTGAGCGCCACGTATCGGGCGCTGGTTTCGCGAACGACGCGCAGGGTTGGGCTCATCCGCGGGTCGCGGCGGAATCGCAGGAAGTCCGGTCCGTTCAATCCGTCGAGCAGGTCCAGTTCCCCGCGTTCGAACATCATCGCCTGGGTTTCGCCAGTGATCCCGATCTGGACTTCAACGGCATCGGGTCGTGGTTGGGAGGGAGGGGAGTAATGGGGGTTGCGCTCGAAGCGCATTCGGGTTCCCCGGTCCCAGCGACGGAGCACAAGGGGACCGGAGCCGATGGGGCGGGTGCCGAAGGCCATGCCGGCACCGGCGGCCAGGCGCGGCACGACGCACTGCTTGCTGAGCTGGGGCAGGAAGGCGAGATCGGGCTGGGTCAGGCGGATGCGAATCGTGAAATCGTCGGGTGCCTCCACGCCCGGAACGGTGGTGGGTTCGATCCAGCGGGTTCCCGGTTTTCGATCGTTGTTGGCAGGGGCGGATCTTTCCTTGAGGCGCGCGTCCGCGAAGGCGAGTCCGCCCTCGATGCTGGCGAAGTCGGAGGGATTCGGGCTGACCTCGGGATCGAAGAAACGTTCGAAGGTGACCACGACATCCCGCGAAGTCAGAGGGTCGCCGTTGGAGAACCGGATTCCGCGCCTTAACCGGAAGGTGTAGATCCGGCCGTCGGGGCTGGTTTCCGGCAGCGATTCGACGAGCACCGGCGCGAGTTGGCCGGTCTTCGGATCGGTGTCGATGAGGGGTTGGAAGAGGAGCCAGGCGAGCGTGCCTTCCTGGGCGGAGAACAGCTGGCGGGGATCGAGGGAACGGGGGTCGTCGGCGAGGGCAATGCGGAGGGTCCCGCCGCCTGGGGAGGGGAGGGGAGGGCTCGTCGGGGAAACGGCGTGGTCTCCGTTGGCGTCCGGGGCAGGCCTCTTAGTCTTATTCTTAATCGTATTCTTAATCTTACTCTGGTTCTGAATCTGGATCGGGTCCTGGCCGAGGGTGGGGCGGGTCAGGCTCCGGGACAGGACCAGGGTGAGGAGCAGGGCGGTGAGGAATCGGGGGAAAAGGGAATGCAGGGCGGCGGC
>CAYZAE010000425.1:0-2008 GCA_964476125.1 uncultured Verrucomicrobiota bacterium
GTGGATTGGGATACCGCCCGAAGACGGGCGGAACGCGGTGCAGGCACCCCCGCTATTGATCTCTAGATGGCCAGAGCGCATCGGCGAGGTCGGCGTGGCGGATGCAGGCACGAAGAAGATCAGGTTGTGCGGCAACGTCCGCCACGGCTTCTTCCGCGCGGGCTTGCAGGGTCTCCAGGTCGTCGATCCCGTGATTGGCCATCCTGTGGTACTTGGTCAGCGACCACACACCCTCGACCGGATTCAGGTCTGGCGCATACGGCGGTAGTGCATGCAATCGTACGCGGGGGTGGGCCTCGAGGAACGCGCGGATCCGCGGCCCTTTGTGGGCCGCCAGGTTGTCCCACACGATATCCAGCGCCCCGGGGTATTCCTGGGCCAGCGACGCCAGGAACACCGACACCTTCTCCTGGTCGATGTGCGTCTCGGGGTGCCAGTGAATCGACAACTGAACCTGACTCCGGTCGGCGCTGATGCCAATGGCTCCGATGACGCTCACCTTCCGGAACCACCGATTGCGATGCCGGACCACCGGCGTCTGGCCCCGCGGAGCCCACTGCTTCTTCAACGTCGGGATCATCGAGAACCCCGCCTCATCCACGAACACCAAAACCCCCTTGCGCCGGCCGCTTTCCCGCACGATCTGCGGCCAGGTCTGCTGCCGCCACGCCGCAATCCTCTCCTCGTCCCGCTCGCGGGCCCGCTTGGCCGGCATCTGCCAGGAATACCCCAATTCGTGCATGATCACCCCCACGTGGTCGTGGCTGTACGAGACGCCGAAGCGATCCTCGATCAGCCTCGCCATCCGCTGCGTGGTCCAGGGGCCTTCGCCGTACCCGTACTCCGCCGGCGGACGCTCCAACAACGCCAGGTACTCCTGCTTCTGCCGGTCCGTCAACCGGCAGCGCGGCCCCAGGTGTGGCTTGGCCTTCAAGGCCTCCCACCCGCCGGCCTCATAGACACGACGCCAAGCTCGAATGGTCTGGGGATGGACCTCCACGACCTCGGCGATTTCCTGGGAGGAAAGGTTCCGCTCGAACAGCCGAACCGCAATGCGGCGACGCATGTCGAGCCCTTCGATAAACGCTTCCGTGCGCATATCCCCACCATACACACCCCCACGCGATGGCGCAACCCGAACATGCGCCGAACCGCGCGCTTTTCCCATCTAGCGGTCAATAAACGCGGCCGCATTTGCCTTGTAGTGTGTTACAAAAATGTGTTATAGTGGCAAGGACGAGGTGACGCCATGGACAAGGAAACCAGGAAGCTCTACAAGTTGAAGGCCGAGGTGATCGCGGCGGCGGGGCATCCGATCCGGCTGGCGGTGATCGATTTCCTCCGGGATGGGGAGCAGTGCGTCTGCGACATCTCGACGTACGTGGGGGCGAAGCGCTCGAACGTGTCGCGGCACCTGGGGGTGCTGCTGAAGGCCGGCGTGGTGGAGCAGCGGAAGGACGGGCTCAAGATGATGTACCGCCTCCGGACGACCTGCGTGCTGAACTTCATGAAGTGCGTCGAGGGGGTCCTCCGCGCCAACGCCCGCGACGCCGGCAAGGTGCTCCAGTGCCTGTGAGGCCGCGGAGCGTTCCGTGAAGAGGCGACCATGAAGACGCTGCAGATCCTGGGGACCGGGTGCCCCAAGTGCAAGAAACTCGCCGAGAACGCCGAGGCGGCGGCCCGGGCGATGGGCATCGAGTACGCCATCGAGAAGATCACGGACATCCACCAGATCATGGAGTTCGGCGTGATGATGACGCCGGCGCTGGCCGTCGACGGCGTGGTCAAGGCCGTCGGGAAGGTGCCCGGGGTCGACGCGATCAAGGACATGCTGGCATGACGGCAGGGAACACAGAAGGAGCAGCCACGATGCGGAGACTCGCCAAAGTCGGACTGATTGTCGCCCTCGTCGGGGCCCTGGGGCTGTTTGCGGGCCTGTCGCTGGTGGGCCCCTCGGCGACGGCCGACCAGCCGCCTGCGTCGCCGGCGACAGCGCCGGCCGCCGCCC
>CAYZAE010000426.1:0-1976 GCA_964476125.1 uncultured Verrucomicrobiota bacterium
CGATCCGTGGCGCGGGCCACGCTGCATGCGTCCGCCCTGGGTTTGTTCGAATGCTGGATCAACGGTCGTCGCGTGGGGGATGCCTGGTTCGAGCCGGGCTGGGCGGACTACGCACGACGGGCTCACTACCGGACCCACGACGTCACGGACCTTGTTCGGCGCGGCGGCAACTGCGTTGGTGCGATCGTCGCGGATGGCTGGTACGCCGGTTATGTGGGCTATGGGTTGCTGGTCGGGTACGGACCGAACAAGTCGGGCCGGAACTTTTACGGCAAGACGCCGGCCTTCCTGGCGCAGCTCGAACTTGAGTTCGAGGACGGCAGCCGCGAGACCGTGACCACCGATGCGACGTGGGAGGTTTCCGAGGATGGGCCGATCCGCGAGGCGGATTTGATCATGGGCGAGGCGTTTGATGCACGGCGTGACCGGGCGGACTGGTGTCAGAGCGGGGGAGCCATCGACTGGAAATGGCAGCCGGCGATCCCGGCCCCGGAGAACCGGGCCCTGAAGGCGGTCTTCCACGACAACCGCGGATCGCGGGAGGTGGAGGTCGGGTTCCGGAAACCGCCGAAAATGCAGGCGTACGCCGCGCCGCCGATCCGGGTGACGGAGGAACTGAAGATTCAACAAGTCACCGAACCCGTTCCCCGCACGTGGATCTTCGACCTCGGACAAAACATCGCGGGGGCGGTCCGACTGCGGGTCAAGGGACCGGCGGGTGCGCGCGTTCAGTTGCGGTACGGCGAGATGCTTCATCCGGATGGCCGCCTGATGACCGAGAACCTGCGGCGCGCGCGCGCGACGGATTTCTACACCTTGCGCGGGGATGCCAGGGGGGAGACGTGGACGCCACGGTTCACCTATCATGGCTTTCGGTATGTCGAGCTGACCGGCCTGGAGACTGCGCCGGGGGCGGCGGCGATCACGGGGTTGGTGCTGCACAACGACACTCCACAAGTCGGGGAGTTTGCCTGTTCGGACGAGGTCATGACCCGGTTCTGGAAGAATACCCAGTGGACCCAGCGGGCGAATTTTGTGGAGATGCCGACCGACTGCCCCCAGCGCGACGAGCGCCTGGGCTGGATGGGGGACGCGCAGGCGTACATCCGGGCGGCGAGTTACAACGCCGATGTCGCGGCGTTCTTCACCAAGTGGCTGGATGACGTGGTGGAAGCCCAGCTTGAGAACGGCGCCTATCCGGATTACGCCCCGTACCCGATGGGACACGGGTCGCCCGGGCAGAACTGGGGAACGGCCTGGACCGATGCGGGGATCATTTGTCCGTGGACCGTTTGGAAGGTGTACGGTGACACCCGGTTGGTGGAGCGACTGTGGCCTTCGATGACCCGGTTCATGGAGTTCCGGAAGAAACGGGCGCCGGACCTGCGGGGCCGGGGCGACGGCAACGGGTGGGGGGACTGGCTGAACGTTAAGGAACCCACGCCGCTGGAGCTGGTGGACGCGGCGTATTTCAAGTTCAGCGCGCAGCTCATGGCCGAGATGGCCGGGGCACTCGGGCGGGACGGTGAGGCGGCGGCCTATCGGGATCTGTCGGGACGGATCGCGCAGCAGTTTGCCCGCGATTACCTGGATCCCCAGGGCGTGTTGAAGGTCCCGAGCCAGACCGCGCACGTGCTGGCGCTGTCGATGGGGTTGGTGTCGCCCGAACAATCCGTGGCCGTGGCCAGAGCTCTGGCGGCGCGCATCACGGCCAACGACACCCGCATGACGACCGGGTTTCTCGGCACCCGCGACATCCTCCCGGCTCTCAGCGCCCATGGGCAGCACGACCTCGCGGTGGGCCTGTTCCAGAGCCGCAAGTTTCCTTCGTGGGGGTATGAAGTGATCAACGGAGCCACCACGGTTTGGGAACGCTGGGACAGCTACACCCGGGAGCACGGATTCAACGGCCTTGATGGGAACCAGAACGCGTCGATGAACAGTTTCAGCCACTACGCCTTCGGAGCCATCACGGC
>CAYZAE010000427.1:0-1968 GCA_964476125.1 uncultured Verrucomicrobiota bacterium
GTATCCCCCGCCATGTCCAAGGTGATTTCCTCGAAGCAGTTCCCGAACCCTGCAAACTCCACAATGCCACCGATCACCGCGGACCACTCCTCAAACCCAGCCCTCAATGTTGCCTTGGGAGGGGGACGCCCCGCCGCGTCCCAGTGCCGCACGATTGACCAAAGCGCGGAAAGGATGGCGTGCCGATTTTCCCATTTGACCAACCACGAATCGCCGATCACCTCCTTGATGCTCCTGTCCCCTGCGTTGGCTTCCTCGACGAACAGGTCGCCCACCAGGCACCTGTACGCCATGTCGGCGGACACCGTGCAATCGTTGCCCGTCAAAAATAGGGTGACGGTATTCTCCGCCGTGAACATCTTCGATTGCCCGAGCACGCGCCCCGTCCAATGCGCCGCCGTCACGAACCCCTCGAGCACCTGGGACGCGATGTGCCCTCTGATATTGTCGAAGAAGATGTAGCTGCTCGCGCGCAGGACCTCGGAATCCAACACCTTCTTGAGCTCCTCGTCCTTGGCATTCCAACTCTGGATAGCCACGGATCCGGATGACGCGATGATCGCGATTTTTGCCAGCAGGGTCTTGCCAGATCGCGGCGTGTTTGCGTTCCAAATAAATCCCATCCTCGTCGCGTTGGCAGGCACGAGTTGGTCCACAAACTGCGATAGCATGGATGCCAGTTGAATCGCCATGCCGCGACTCTGCCGCAACACGCCGCCGCCATCCTCGTCTGCGATCGGCGTTTCCTTCCAATCCGAAAACGGGAATTCCTTGAGCAGGTTGCGGATGTAATCAGTCGCCTCCTGCAGCGGGATAATCTTGTAGGGACTCTCCGCTTTGAACGTCAGGGTTCCGGACTCCTTATCGTACCCATCTTCCAGAAGCGCCATCGCACCGGATGCGCGGCAGACAGGTTTCGGCACCGTATTGAGTCGCAGGATGTTGGGCATCTCGGCAAAGAACTGCCAGGAGGCCAGCGTTTTGTCGGCCACCTCGCCCGGCATCGATCGGCTCACGTTGAACGGTTTGCCCTTCTTGTCGTAGCGAACCTTGTAGCATTGGACGTGCTGCTCGATCCAACTCGTGAACGCCGAGGCATTAAGCATCTCCAACCGTTTGCGCTCAGCGTAGGCGATCACGGGAATCGTATCCCTGCGGTAAAGGCCCTTATCCTGGAGCAAGGGAGCAAGATCGCGGATAAAATCGAGGATGACCCGGTTATCCCCAGGAAGCTGGACAAGCGTCAGGTCCCCCACCGCAACCACGCCCGCCGCGACCTCCTCCACATCCACATTCAAATCGTCGTTTTTCATTTTGTGGTCGCCCTCGGCTTTCCGGGTTTCACTTGCAGCTTGAGCCGAAACCGCTCGGCCAACCCCGCACCGTTGAGCTCCCCCGCCTTCGCCATATCATTGAAATCCTTGCGCGCGCCGTGCTTGCCCATCCTGAAGCCGTAGACACAGCCGAACTTCTCCCACGCCCTGCTCGCAAACCCGTCCTTCCCGAACCACCGCTGACCGGCGTCGTCGCTCTGGGCGAGCAGGAACAGCGTCGCCCCCTTCGCAAACGTGTAGTGCTTCAGGAAACGCTTCCAGCTTGTCGCGCCGCGCATCCCCACCACCGCGCCGCTCCTGGGCCATTCCTTCGTCCACCCCATCAACTCAAGGAAAGAAAGGGCATCCCATTGCCCTTCAAGCGCGAACACCGCTTCTGCCCGCGACACATCCACCACGACGAACGGCCAGGACCCGCACCCCGAGGGGATGAAGCGCCAACTCGCCCTGGGATGCGGATTGCCCTGCGACTGGGGGCCAAGGCGCACATGGTACGCCACCTGCAATAGGTGCTGATCCTTCTCAACGGCAAACGGCCTTTCCACCGGGAACGCAACCCTCCGCTCCCCGAAGACCGGCAGAACCCCCATCAACCCGCGCCCAATCGCCCAGCGTACCGTCTCGACCGTGTACC
>CAYZAE010000428.1:0-1916 GCA_964476125.1 uncultured Verrucomicrobiota bacterium
TCGCGGGCGGCGCACATGCCGAGGGCGGCGGACAGGGCGGTGCCGGCGTGGCCGGCGCCGTAGCAGTCGTGGTCGCTTTCCGTCCGCAGGGCGAAGCCGTTGAGGCCGTCGGTGGTGCGGATGGTATGGAAGCGGTTTTTGCGGCCGGTGAGCAGTTTGTGGACGTAGACCTGGTGGCTGACGTCCCAGATGAACTTGTCCTTGGGGGTGCGGAAGACCCGGTGGAGGGCGATGGTGAGTTCGACGACGCCCAGGTTGGGACCGAGATGCCCGCCGTTTTTGGCGAGTTTGGTGATCAGTTCACTGCGGATCTCGGTGGCGAGCTGGACCGACTGGTCGAGGGTCAGCTTCTTCAGGTGATCCGGATGGTCGACCATGTCGAGGTAACGGCTCATCGGGTTGATCCTGGGTGGCGTAGGTTGGTTGGGTTCCACAAAGGGTATGGAAGAGCGTGAAGACGACCCGGAGGCCGCTTACGCGGGCATGATTTCGGCGGGTTCGAAGGGCTTCTCCACCGGCTCACCACCGGCGGATTGTTCCAGCTGACGGATACGCAGTTCCGCCGCGGACAGCTTGTCCTGGCAGAATTTCACGAGGCGCGTCCCTTCTTCGTAACGCGTAAGCAACTGCTCCAAGGGGAGCTCGCCCGATTCCATGGTTTCAACAATGGATTCGAGCTTGCCCAGCGCGTCCTCAAAAGTGGGTTCAGGCGCTTTCGCGGCCTTCGACATGCCGCGCAACGTAGGGGAAAAGATTCCGGCCGTCCAGCGGCCCGAAGACCCCCTTGACCGACCTCGGAACCGTGGCTCACCGGGAGAGCGTCCGGGCGATGTCAGCACACACGCGGTCCGTTGCGGTGGCGAGGCTTTCGGCGGGATGCACGCCACGTCCGATGCCGGCGGGGGAATTCTCGGCGATCAGGGTGGCAAGCAGAGTATCCGTGGCACCCTCCCGCAGTTCCAAGTGGACCTCGAACTGAGCGTAACCGGCGTTGTTCGTCGTGAACCGCCGTGTGTTGCCGTCCTCCTCATGGTATCGGACCAGGACCCCGCGGAGGACCAGGGTGGAGGTATCCGGGTTGCCCTCGCGCAAGATGCTGGCGAATCGGCCGGTGGCCGTCAGGTGCCGGGCCAGCAGCCCGGGAACCTCCACCACGGCACGTTGCATCTGCTGCTTCTTGGCCACCCGGCGGTCGATGGGGGAACTGTCGTATTTCGCGGTGACGCGGTCCTCGAAATCCCGGATCAGAACCGAGGTCAGACGGCCGGCGGTCTCGCGGTGTTGCGGGGCGGTCCAGCGGAGTCCGGACGCGGTGGTGGAGGGGGAGGCGCAGCCTGCGCCGAGCAGGGTCAGTCCGGCGGCCAGGGTGGACAGGAAGGCGCGTCGTGAGTGGCGAGGTTCCGGGGGGCTGCCACGGCCGTCGCCGGTCTCCGGAGCCAGGGGTGCACGGGAAGGCATGGCGCGAGTTGGTACGGGTTTAACGGAGGAACCGGAGGGAGAGCGGGTACCGGTACGTTTCGCCGTTGCTGGTCTTGACGGCGGCGATGACCGCAAAGACGAGTCCGGCCAGGGTGACCACCGCAGCGAGGAGTAGGAAAAGGAAGCCGATAAACAGCCAGAGCGTCAGAATCCCCACAGCCGCAAGCGCCCAGCTGTAGATCAGGATCGAGAGATGAAAATTGAGCGCCTCCTTCCCGGCGGCATCGATGGTTGGATGGTCATTCCGCTTGATCAGCCAGACCACCAGGGGGCCCAGGATGGCGCCGAAACTGGGGAAGGGTATGCCGCAAAGACCCGCGAGATGACACAGCATGGCCCAGGTCTGCACGTCCTTGTCCGAGGTCACCGGCGTCACGGGAATGCCCGGAGGCATGGAGGATTCGTTCATGGCTCGTTCGATTTAGGGTCTGGGGTCT
>CAYZAE010000429.1:0-1910 GCA_964476125.1 uncultured Verrucomicrobiota bacterium
CCCCATCCCCCGGAACACCCCCCCACGTCCGGGACGACACCGGCGTCGACTGGCATGCCCCCGGTTGCGCGAAAGCGGCAGAGGGCTGCCCGCACTCCATAGTTTCCTCCTGTTCAACCGCCCACGCCTTTCCCCTACATTGGCCCCGCCGCATGACCGCGCCCGCCCCCCACCGTGACAGTGCGCCCCTGCTCTCCATCGGGATCCCCACCCGGAACCGCTCGCGTTACCTGCTCGAAAGCCTGGGCGCACTCGCCGACCAGATCCTCGAACTCGGCCCCAACCGGGCTTCGCTCGTCTCCCTCCACGTCTCCGACAACACCTCCACCGACGACACCCCGGCCGTCATCCAATCCATTGCGGCCCGCTTTCCGCGGCTGACCTCCCATCGACACCCGGAAAACGTCGGGGCCTCCCGCAACGTCAATTCGTGTGTGCGCGCCGCCACCGGCCGGTTTTGCTGGATCGTGGGCGACGACGAAATCATCTGCCCTGGAGCGGTCAGGCACCTCGTGGAACTGCTCTCCCGGGACGACGCTCCGTCGTTGGTGCTTTGCTTCGAAACCAACTACGACCCGCAACTGCCCCGCCCCCATCGCTTCCCCTCCTACCGCGAGTACGTCGCCGCCTGTGCCCGCACCAATCCGCACGCCCTGATCGAGCACACCCTCGTCACCTCCAACGTCTTTCGCACCGCGCTCTTCGACCAGAAGGTCGCCGTCGAAACCCTGGCCACGGACTATTCCCACATGTACGCCATGCTCTCCGGCTTGATCGCCGCTGGAGGCGGGTCCGTGCATGTCACCGACCAACCGGTCATCACGGTCCGGGACCGGAGGGCACCGGCCGTCGATGGCGTCTGGCCGACGGATCTGGAATCAAGCTGGCGCGCCTACCTCCAATGGCAGCGGGACCGCTTTGACGTGCCCTCTCTGCAACCCGAGGCCGCCATTGAAATGGTCCGGCGCAAACTGATGCACAAACTCACGCGGCAGCCCCTGCGCTACCTCGCGAACAACCTGCATGCACTCAAGGACCCCAAGGCCTGGGGCTGGTTCCTCAAGCGCCTGAAAAAGCACCTGCTCGGATCCTGAAGCAGGTCAGTCCCGCAACTGGGCGCGATAAAAACGGCTCGATTCCTGCGGAGCGGTTCCACCCCCAGCCGACCCGTTTCCGGGGAGGAACCGGACGATGCCATCCCCATCCAGATCGAGATCCCGCTCCACCACCCAATCCACGAGATCCGAACTCGCTTCCACCCGGATCCTGGACTTCGGCTCGCCCGTGATCTGAACGCCCCATCCCCCGTCCGACTGGCGGGCCAACGGATGAAGCTGAAGGGGTCGCACGTCGCGCCCCTTGAAATTCAAGGTCCCAACCGCACCCGAAACCAGATCGTACCCGGACCGGGTCAACTCGAAGCGTTCCAGCACGATCGGCCAGAGAACGCGTTCACCCGCAGCCGACTGCACCTCAAACTGCACTTCGGCCAGCAAACCTTCGTCGGTCGGCCAGGACCTGGCCGTGGCTGCGGCGAAACGAATCACGCCCGAAGCCGCCGACACCGCGGAATCGGTGGCCGGATTCCAGAGAACCAGCGCCGAAGCCGGGACCAGGGCGCCAAGCCGCAGGTCGGTGACCGACCGCGGCCGGAGAGCAATGGGATCGTACCGGAGGGCAAAAGACACTCCTGCCAAACCGTCCGCCCCGGGCAACAGATGGACCCGGACCCGAACCAAGCTGCCAGCCGCAGCCGACGACGGATCCAGGCTGAAGCGATACAGTTCGCCCGAAACACTCGCCACCGAAGGCACCCCGCCCTGAAGCCGTTCCTCTCCCCCGGGCCCCACCCGGAATACGGCGGGGGCCTGGGATCCAACCGGATCAAGCCCCACATCGATCCGCAAAAC
>CAYZAE010000430.1:0-1890 GCA_964476125.1 uncultured Verrucomicrobiota bacterium
TGTGCAGGTGCACGAGCGCCTCCGCCTCCTTGGTCTTATCCTCGTACGACGCCAAGCCGTCCGCTTCGTAGAAGGTTCCAAGCAGGTACCGGCACTCCGCCATGGGGCTGTCCCGCAAGGAGAGCTTCTGTTCCCTGAGCGCGTCGTCGATCTTCTGCAGCATGGGCATGTAATCGGTGACGATCTTGCGCGCATGCTCGGTTCTTCCGGTCACCTTCGCGATATGCGCCATGATCACCACGGTCTTGCCGAAGAGCGCGTCCTCGCCGCCGAACTGGATCTCGTTGCAGAGCGCGGTGGCCTCCTTGAAGGCGACCGCCCTGTTGGTTCCCGACGCCGCCGTCCCAACCTTGAGGAGGAGTTCGGCCATGTCGCACTTGATGCGCCGCTTGATATCGGCCTCCGGTTTGGCGAGCAACACGAGCCGCAGAGCCCGCAGTGCCCCGCTGCTGTCGCCCTTGTTCATCAACATCTGGGAATACTTGTAGGCGGATTCCTCGTAGAACATCCGGATCTCGGGCGGCGGCCCGTTCGAGTAGGCCCTGAAAAACGAGTCGTACATCTCGCTGGCCTTGCGCAACTTCCCGAACTGGTAGTACCGGTCGCCGATGACCAGCCGCATAGTCTGGGTCTCGAGCGAATTCGGGGGCATGGACGCGATCAGCGCCTCGGCCTCGTCGAACTTCCCTTGGGCCGTAAGCGCCTCGATGCGCCCCCCCGCCACGGCTGCTTTCGCCTCGGGATGAGCCCCGACCAGTTGCTCCAACACCTTCCTGGCGTAATCCGGGAATCCCATTCGCACCAGAGCGGAGGCGAAACGGGTCTCGTTCTTGATGAGGGTCTCGGTTGGGGAAACGGCAGCAGGCGCCCCTTCCTCGACTTCCGCGGAAGCTCTCAGGGCGCCCACAAGGCCAACGATCGCGAGGATTCGCATGAGGCGTTGGAGCATCATTCGCTTATACCCCATGCCCTCCGCATCGGCAAGCGATTTCTTGGCCAAATCGCACCGAATTCAGAAGTCAGAATCCAGAATCCAGAAGTTGCAGACACCAATTCAGACTCCTGAATTCTGAATTCTGACTCCTGAATCCTGAATTCTGACTCCTGAATCCTGAATTCTGACTCCTGAATCCTGGGAGCGCCCCAACCCTCTCCGCCCTTCGCCGCGGGAAAAGTGCCTCGCCTTCCGAATGCGTTTCGGCCATCATCGTCGCCGTCCGGAAACGAACCATGGCCACCGAACCCAGCAAACCCGCCGCGCCGGCCCCCGTGCCGTCCGCCCCGACGGCAAAGAAGGTGCGGTGTCCCTACTGCGGCCATCTCTTTGTTGACCATGGCGGCTACCGCTGCCCCACCTGTGCGCGCGTCATGCGGTTCCCGCTCCGGCTCCGGATGCAGCCGACCGACATCGAGAAGCAGCGCCTGGCCCGCTTGGCCCGGGAACGACACAAGGAACGCCAGGCCCTCCGGCGCAAAGCGCTGCGCTCCCTCGGATTCTCGCGCCGATCCTGGATGATCATGGGACTCGCGGCCCTGGTACTGCTGGGCGTCGCCCTGCCCTTCCGCTATGCCCGGAATGAGGCCATCCTGGCGCCCACCCCGTCGAAGGAGGTGCGCGTCGTGCAGAGCCTCTGGGCCTTGCGAACGGCGCTGGAGGAGTTCCGCGACGACTGCGGCCGGTACCCGACCGCCCCCGAAGGACTGGAGTCCCTCGTCACGCCCCCCGATGTCGCGGGGTGGTCCGGACCCTACATCGACCTACTCCGCCCCGACCCGTGGCACAGACCCTTCCGCTATGAGGTGGTCAACGGCGCCGTCGTTCTCCGTTCGGTCGGACCCGATGGGATCGAGGGAACGCCGGACGATATCGACGCCCCACAGCCGGATTAC
>CAYZAE010000431.1:0-1877 GCA_964476125.1 uncultured Verrucomicrobiota bacterium
CCCTTTTCATCCTTCATCTCGAAGGGCGGGTAACCAAGTTCCATGCCCACGACCAACCGCTTGCCGGAGTCCGAAGGCGAACACCCTGCGACCAGGGCGGCGGCAAGGAGGGAGACATTCGCAAGAAAGGCGCGTCGGCGCAGGGTGCCGAGCAGGCGGTGGCAGAGATGGACGGCGCGGGGGAGGGGGGCGGGGGAGGGGCGGCGCGGCGGTTCCGGAGCGGGAAGACGTTCGGACGGTGAATCCAAAGCGGCGTCATGCCGCCGCACTCCAGACGCGCAGTTCATGGGCGGAGATTGAAACAGGGGCGGTCCGGGCGGGCGAGCGCTGACTGGGTCAACGTGTTGGCAGTTCCAGGACGGCGACGGAGGCGTAGGGATTTTGGAACTGTGGCTGGAGGGTGACGACGATGCCGTCGGCGGTGATGTCGCAGGCGATGGGGTTGCGTCGGGGATCGGCGAGCATGAAGCCGGTGGCGGTGCGTGCGGTGCGGAGCGGGACGGTGATCTGGTGGTTTTTGGGCCAGTCGAAGACGTGCAGGTAGAGACGGCCGGGTTGGGCGGTGATGCGGCCCCAGGGGACGGCGCCGACGGGGTTGGGGGTGGTGTTGCGGATGGCTTCGCCGTAGGTGTGCATCCAGGTGCCGAGTTCGCGGAACCGGACCTGGATCATTTCCGGGATTGAGCCGTCGACCCGGGGGCCGGCGTTGATGAGGTAGTTCCCGCCTTTGGAGGCGATGTCGATGGTGTTGCGGACGAGGGTTTCGGCGGATTTCCAGGCGAAGTCATGCTGGCTCCAACCCCAGGTTCCGTTGAGCGTCATGCAGGCTTCCCAATCGACGCCCGGGGTGCCGGTGGCGGGGATGTGCTGTTCCGGAGTGGTGAAGTCGCCTTTGGCGGTGTCGAAGATCCCGAGATTGTCGCCCCCGACGTTGGGGGAGAAGTAGAGGCGGTTGTTCATGATGATCCGCGGTTGGTGACGTCGGACCAGGTTCATGAGTTCCGGAGCGCGCCAGGAGGCGCCCTGGGTTTCCTTGCTGCTCCAATCCCACCACAGCACATCCAGTTTGCCGTAGCGCGTCACGACCTCCTCCACCTGCCGGTGCATGAAGTCGACGTACCGTTTCATGTCCCGGCCGGCGTCGGGGTCGGTGCCCTGTTTGGCCGCGCTTTTCTCAAGCGGGTGAGGAAGGCCGGTGTTGCGAACCGGGAAGTCGGGGTGATGCCAGTCGATGACCGAGAAATAGACGCCGACCCGCAGTCCTTCGGAACGGAGGGCCGAGACGATTTCCTTGAAGAGATCGCGGCGGGTGATGTCGCGGGCGTCGAAGTCGGAGACCCGGCTGTCCCAGAGGGCGAAGCCTTCGTGGTGTTTGGCGGTGAAGACGACGTATTCAGCGCCCATTTCGCGGGCGAGCCGGGCCCATTCCCTGGCGAAGCCGGGTTTGGGTCGGAAGAGGGGCTGGAGACGGGCGGCGTATTCCTCGGCGGGAATGCCTGCGTACTGCTGGATCCACTCGACGCCGCCGCCGAATTGCTTTCCGTCCCAGACCCCCTCAGCGCCGGAGTACAGGCCCCAGTGAACAAACATCCCGAGCCGGGCCTGACGCCACCAGGCCATGCGGACATCGCGTTCGGCGGCGGTTTCGGAGCGTGCGGAAAGCGGGGACCCGAGAAGCAGCGCGAGGGCGAGAGCGATGGGAACGGCAGCGGAGAGCCATTTCATGCCCTGAATCTGGGATCCCCGCCGGGTGCCGGCGAGAGTTCTGGGGTAAGTGGGGAGTCGGGAGTGCGGAGTAGGGAGTGGGGAGTGGGGAGTGGGGGGGGTGTCGAAGGTCGTCGGTCGCCCCGAACTCCGATCTCCGAACTCCGATCTCC
>CAYZAE010000432.1:0-1863 GCA_964476125.1 uncultured Verrucomicrobiota bacterium
CGCGTCGTCGGTTCCTCGGATGCGAAAGGGGAAGAGGTCCAGGACCGCCCGGTCTACCCCTGCGACCTCCTCGGCAGCATCTACGAGTTGCTGGGCATCGAGCCCGAAGGCAACCTGCCCAATCCGCTGGGGCTGCCACTGACCGTGACCCCCACCGCCACCGACGGCATCCCGCTGGCGGGACGGTTGCAGGAAATCATGTGAGCGAAGCACTCGGAGGATAATATGATCGCATCCCGGCATTGGACGGCCTGCGGGCTCATCGGCGTTCTGGCCTCCTTATCGATGGCCGCGGCGGACGAACGTCCGCGAATCGGCTACGTGTTTCCGGCGGGCGGCCGACAGGGCACGACGTTCCTGGTCTCGGTCGGCGGCCAGTTCCTGGGCTCCTGGAAGGGAGATTACCAGATCGATGTCCTGCAGGCGCACGTCTCGGGCGCCGGGATCCAGGCCGTCGTGAGGAAAGACATCCGGCACTTGAACTCGCAGGAAACGCAGGTGCTGCAGGACAAGCTCGAGCAACTGCGGAGGAAGGACACCAAGGATCCCGAGACCGTCAAGGAGATGTTCGAGGTCCACAAGAAGCTCATCCGGGCCCGCGCCGAGTTCATGCGACGCGAGACGCAACCTGCCCTGGCCGACAGCGTCACGGTGGAAATCACCTTGGCTGCCAATGCCGAGCCCGGACGGCGCGAACTGCGGGTCGAAACGCCGCGCGGGATCTCCAATCCCCTGGCGTTCGACGTCGGCCGACTGGCCGAATGTGTCGAGCAGGAAGCAGAACCCGCCTTCGAATCGCAGGGGTTCCTGGAGGGCCTGGTTCGCTACCCGCCCAAGACCGAGACGCTCGTTACGCTGCCGACGGTGGTCAACGGGCAGATCATTCCCCGCGAGCCGTACATGCTTCATTACTCGTCCGAACGGTTCACCCCCGGAGCTGCGGACCGCTTCCGGTTCGAGGCCCGCCAGGGTCAGCAACTGGTGATCGCCGCCAGCGCCCGGGGCCTCATTCCCTACCTGCCCGACGCGGTTCCGGGCTGGTTTCAAGCCACCTTGGCGTTGTACGACGCCAAGGGACGACAAGTGGCTTACGACGACGACTACCGCTTCCATCCCGATCCTGTATTGTTCTTTCGGGTTCCGGAGGACGGCCAGTACGTGGTCGAGATCAGGGACGCGATTTACCGCGGCCGTCCCGACTTCGTCTATCGCATCACTCTGGGCGAACTCCCCTACCTCACCGGCGCTTTCCCGCTGGGTGGTCCAGCCGGGACTTCGGCCACCGTGAGACTCTCCGGCTGGAACCTGCCGACCGACACGCTGACGATCGACGCCCGGGACATGACGCCGGGGCTCCACCCGCTTGCGGTGCGCCAGGGGGAGATCATGTCGAACACGCTGCCGTTCTCCGCGGACACGCTGCCGGAATGCCTCGCCCAGGAGCCCAACGATGCGACGCCAGCCGCCCAAGCGGTCACGCTTCCCGTGATTGTCAACGGGCGCATCGACCGGCCCGACGACTGGGACGTGTTCCGTTTCGAGGGCCGCGCCGGCCAGGAGATCGTGGCGGAGGTTTCCGCCCGCCGGCTGGAATCGCCCTTGGACAGCGTCGTGGAACTGCTCGACGCCGCCGGTGGCCGGCTGGCCTTCAGCGACGACCAGGAAGACAAGTTCGACGACTTGCGAACGCACCATGCCGATTCCCTGATCCGCTTCACGCTGCCGGCCGAGGGGACTTATTTCGTGCGACTGGGCGACGCCCAGTGCCACGGTGGCCCGGAGTTCGCGTATCGCCTGCGGCTGAGCGAGCCGCGGCCCGATTTCGAATTGCGCGTGACGCCCTCGTGCCTCCACGGGATCACC
>CAYZAE010000433.1:0-240 GCA_964476125.1 uncultured Verrucomicrobiota bacterium
CGAGAATGAGTACCGGCGGATCATGGATGATGCTCTGGGCGAAGCAGGTACGATGCCGGTAGCCTTTTGACAGGGTATCCACGCTCTGGTGGACCACGGCATCAAGGAAGCACATTTCGATGGCCCGGTTCACGGCCCGCTTGCGCGCGTCACCGCGCAGGCCCCGGAGCTCGGCGGCAAAGCTCAGGAAGCCGTGCACGGTCATGTCCGAGTAGGCCGGGGCGTTTTCCGGCAGGTAGC
>CAYZAE010000433.1:250-1219 GCA_964476125.1 uncultured Verrucomicrobiota bacterium
CTTGGCGGGGATGGAATGCTCGGCGGCATCGAATCCACCCACCTCGACCCGTCCCGAGGTGGGGGGGATGAAGCCGGTGATCATCCGCATGGTGGTGGATTTCCCGGCGCCGTTGGGTCCCAGGAAGCCGAGGACCTCGCCGCGCTCGACCGTGAACGAGACATCGTCCACGGCGAGTTTCGGGCCGAAGGCCTTGACCAGATTCGCTACTTTGATCATGCGCTGTTCTCCAAAAGGAGCCACCGCCGGTCCGGACGTGCCCGGGGGGGCGGTGGTTTCCATCGCCGCCGGCTGTTCGACATCCGGCTGCGTGTGCGACGAAAGTTGTACACCCAGTGTCAAGCCTCTGTCGTCGGACCTTCGACAACGAGGGAGGAAAACGTTCAAAGAAAGTCTCCTGTTCCGATTGGACCTGCTCAGTGGCCATGAACCCGGTAGGGCGGGGCGCTCCGCGCCCGCCGACTTGTGCGGTGGCACGAAAGTGCGGCGCGCTGGGGACAGCGCGCCCTACCCCGGGTTCATGGGGAGTTGGCTCCGGAAGGCCTTCTCGACTGCTTCTCTGGAGCCCGCCCCCGTATCCCCACACCTCCCGAAGAAACGAAAGGCCGGACGACAGGTCCGGCCCTTTCACACACACTGGAGGAAACAACTTCCAGCAACAACGCGGTCATCCTATCACCCACCCGTCCGGGCGACAGTCACCAGTTCTGGTGACACGCGGGGTGGGTGGGGGACCCCAGGGCGTTACCGGCGGCCCTGGTTTTCCCAGGTGATCACCGGACCGTTCCGCGTCGCCACCGTGAGGTCGGGACGACCATCTCCGTTGACGTCGGCAGCCGAGACGCCGCGGTGTTCCGCCGGCAAAACCAGGCCGCTGTCGGCGGCGGGCATCGGATCGAAGCCGCCGTCGCCGCGGCCGCGCAGCAGCAGGCCGATCCCCCCGTTCATCCGTCCGGTTTCGCGGTGGGC
>CAYZAE010000433.1:1229-1844 GCA_964476125.1 uncultured Verrucomicrobiota bacterium
ATCCGGAAGGTCGTCTCCGTCGAAATCCGCCACCGCCAACCCGTGCACCGGCGCCACCTGGGCCGGCCAGGGCCAGGGTTCGAAGGTGAAACGACCGCCCTGATTGCGCAGGAGTCCGGACGCCGCGGTGTTGACGGCGAAGCGTTTCGCCTGGGCCAGGACCTCGGCTCCGAGCACCGCGGCGAGGGGCGCCCGGGCGAAGGCGTGGTGGGTCGGGAGCCGCGCGCCCAGACCGGGGATCACTTTCTCGAGGGCGCTGCGTCCGCGCACCGGCCACAGCCCGTCGGGGTCCAACAGCGCCTCGATGGGATGCGCGGCCGCACCGGGGATGGGTTCCGCGAGGAACAGGCAGTCGGGAGTGGCGGGGGATGGCTGGTAACGGGTGTTGGTCCCGAGGTTGCCCAGGGCGTAGTCGGGGTCGCCGTCACGGTCAAAGTCCCCCGCCGCCAGCGTCCGCCACCAGCCCGTCCAGGCGTCGAGGCCGGCGGCGGCGGTCGCTTCGATCAACCGGCCGCGTTCGTTGCGGAACCAGCGGACGGGACCCCAGTCGGTGGCGAGCAACAAGTCCGGCCAACTGTCGGCGTTGGTGTCGGACCACAGCGCCGCGGTGACGAT
>CAYZAE010000434.1:0-1833 GCA_964476125.1 uncultured Verrucomicrobiota bacterium
TGCATTGGAATCCCCGCACCGAACGCTTCGACGGCGACGAACAAGCCAACGCCCTCCTCGCCCGCCCGCGCCGCGCCGGGTATGAACTACCAAAGATTCTCTGAGCCACTGTCCAACCTTGACCACGCGCCCGCGCCCGCTGGACGTTCCTCCCAGTCTCTCCGGTTCCGGATGAACTCCGCCGGATCCCCGGAGGGACCACCGTCCGGCTGGCTCCAGCCTCCCGGCCCCATGGCGTGCGCATCACCGACCGACTGATCGAAAACGGCCTCCTGACGCGGGAACAACTCGCGTCCGTGGAACAACTCCAACGCGCGGAAGGTTTGCGCCTCGACCGCGCCATCCTCCGTCTCGGGCTGCTCACCGAACGGCAGGTTCTCGAAACCTTCGCCAAACACCTTGGTCTCGAAGTCATCGACCTCACCAGCCTCGCCATTCCCGCCGAGGTCCTCCGACTGCTCCCCGCCAAGCTCGTCTTCCGCAAACGCCTGCTCCCCGTCGCCCGCACCCAGGACACGCTCCAGGTCGCCATCTCCGACGCCTTCGATCTGTCCGCGCTCGATGACGTCCGACTGCTCACCCGGCTGGTCGTCAAACCGGTGCTCGCCACCTCCGACGACATCGACCAGCTGATCAAGGCCAACTACGGCGTCGGTGGGGATACCATCGATGAAATGGTGGCCGGCGATGCCACCGGTCCGACGGCGGAGAACGCCACCAGCGAGGACCTGCTCGAAATGGCGCAGGAAGCCAGCGTCATCAAGCTGGTGAACGAACTGGTCATCGAAGCGGTGAATCAACGGGCCAGCGACATCCACGTCGAACCGTTCGAAAAGGAACTTTCCATCCGGTACCGCATCGACGGCGTGCTCCAGGACGCCTCGCTCCCCCCGCAGATCCATCGGTTCCAGGCCGCCATCGTCAGCCGGCTCAAAATCCTCGCGAACCTGAACATCGCCGAACGCCGGCTTCCCCAGGACGGCCGCATCGAGTTCAGCATCGGCGGCCGGCAGATCGACGTGCGCGTCAGCGTCATCCCCATGCTCTTCGGCGAAGGCATCGTCATGCGCCTGCTCGACAAGGCGAACGTGCTCTTCACCCTTCCCCAGTTGGGCATGGACGACACCACGTTCCAGCTCTTCGACAGCCTGATCACCCGGCCCCACGGCATCCTTCTCGTCACCGGCCCCACCGGCAGCGGCAAGACCACCACCCTCTACGCCGCCCTCAACTCCATCGTCAGCAAGGAAATCAAAGTCCTCACCGTCGAGGATCCCGTCGAATACCACCTCCGCGGCGTCAATCAAATCCCCGTCGACGCCCATGTCGGCATGACCTTCGAACGGGGTCTCCGCGCCATCCTGCGACATGACCCCGACGTCATCATGATCGGGGAAATCCGCGACCTCGAAACCGCCCGCGCGGCCGTCCAGGCCTCGCTGACCGGCCATCTCGTGCTCTCCACGCTCCACACGAACGACGCCGCCTCCGCCCCGCTCCGGCTCATCGACATGGGCGTCGAGCCTTACCTCGTCGCCTCCACGCTGATCGGCACCATGGCCCAGCGTCTTGTCCGCCGCATCTGCCCCCGTTGCCGAATCCCGTACCTGCCGGAGCCCAAGTCCGTTCCCGCCGACCTGCACCTCGCCCCCGACACGCACCTTTTCCGCGGCCAGGGCTGCGATGCCTGCCGCAACACCGGGTTCCGCGGCCGGACTGGCCTTTACGAACTCATGGCCGTCACGGAAGCCCTCGCCGACCGCATCCTCCAGCGGCGCCCCCCCTCCGAACTGATCCACGCCGGCCGGTCGTCCGGACTCCGCCTGCTCCGCG
>CAYZAE010000435.1:0-1815 GCA_964476125.1 uncultured Verrucomicrobiota bacterium
CATCATCCTGTTCATCGACGAACTCCACACCCTGGTCGGAGCCGGCAAGGCCGAGGGCGCCACCGACGCCGCCAACATGCTCAAGCCTCAGCTGGCCCGCGGCGAACTGCGCTGCATCGGTGCCACCACACTCGACGAGTATCGTAAATACATCGAAAAGGATCCCGCCCTGGAACGGCGCTTCCAACCCGTGCAGGTGGCCGAACCCTCCGTCGAAGCCACCGTCGCCATCCTCCGCGGACTCAAGGAACGCTACGAGGTGCACCACGGCGTGCGCATCCAGGACAACGCCCTCGTCGCCGCTGCCACCCTGTCCCACCGCTACATCACCGACCGCTTCCTGCCCGACAAGGCGGTCGATCTCATCGACGAAGCGGCCTCGCGGCTGCGCATGGAACTGGATTCGCTGCCCACCGAGATCGATCAGTTCGAACGCCAGATTCTCCAGCTGGAGATCGAACAGACCGCCCTGCGCAAGGAGAAGGACGACGCCTCCCGGGAACGGCTCCAGAAAATCGAACGCGAACTGGCCAACCTCAAAGAGAATTCCTCACGTCTCAAGGCCCAGTGGCACAACGAAAAGGCCGCGCTCGACGCCGTCTCCATCGTGAACGGCGAAATCGAACGAGCCCGCCAGGACCTGGAACGCGCCCAGCGCATCGGCGACCTCGGCCGCGCCTCGGAAATCCAGTACGGTCGTTTGCCCGAACTGCAGCGCCGCCTCGCCGATGCCGAGGCTGAACTCCAGACATCCGTCCCCGGCACCCGCCTGCTGAACACCGAGGTCGCCGAGGAGGACATCGCCCGGGTGGTCGCCGCGTGGACCGGCATTCCCGTGTCCCGCATGCTGGAAGGGGAACGCACCAAACTCGTGGGCATGGAATCCCGCGTGGCCCAGCGTGTCGTCGGACAAGCCGAAGCCGTTCGAGCCGTTTCCAACGCCGTGCGCCGCGCGCGGTCCGGTCTCCAGGATCCCAACCGGCCGATCGGCTCGTTCATGTTCCTCGGCCCCACCGGCGTCGGAAAAACCGAACTGGCCCGGGCCCTGGCCGAATTCCTCTTCGACGACGAGCAGGCCATGGTCCGGCTCGACATGTCGGAGTACATGGAGAAGTTCTCGGTCCAGCGGCTGATCGGCGCGCCTCCGGGCTATGTGGGCTACGAGGAGGGCGGCCAACTCACCGAGGCGGTCCGTCGACGTCCCTACGCCGTAATCCTGTTCGACGAAATCGAAAAGGCGCATGCGGACGTCTTCAACGTCCTGCTCCAGGTGCTTGACGACGGCCGGCTCACCGACGGCCAGGGACGGACCGTCGATTTCAAGAACGCCATTGTCATCATGACCAGCAATCTGGCGTCCCCGATCATCCAGCAGTTTTCGATCGAAGGTCGGACCTCCCCCGCCGAACACCGTCAGCTCGAGGGACTGGTCAGACAGGAGTTGCGCGGACATTTCCGGCCGGAATTCCTCAATCGCCTTGATGACATCATCATCTTCCATTCCCTGGGTGAGGCTGAACTGGGACGGATCGTGGAACTCCAGCTGGCCCGGCTGGAAAAGCGGCTGGAACAACAGCACCTGGCCGTGAGCCTCGACGACTCGGCGCGAAAGCTTCTCGCCCGGGAGGGGCACGATCCCCAGTTCGGGGCGCGCCCGCTCAAGCGCGCGATCCAGGATCTGCTGCTGGATCCCCTCGCCCTCAAACTGCTCGACGGCGAGTTCAAGGCCGGCGATCGCATCACCGTCCTCGCCGAGAACGGGGAACTCGCGTTCCGAAAGGAGTGACTTCCGCAATGGGGTCAGACCCCCACATT
>CAYZAE010000436.1:0-617 GCA_964476125.1 uncultured Verrucomicrobiota bacterium
GACACTGCCCCCGTTTGAGACTGGGAACGGGGCGGCGATGTCCTCATCGCCTTGGGAATGGCTTTGGAACGGCGACGAGGACGTCGCCACCCCGTTCCATGCGGGGGCAGTGTCAAGATGCGCCCCGGCGGAGATCACATGGTCTCCTCACGGATCAGCGAGGCGCGGGTCGTGCGGTGGCTTGGCGGAGCGTGCGCCACGCGAGTTGGCGTTGGGCAAGGAAGAGGACGACGATCGCAACAAGACTGAAGAGCAACCAGGCGGAGTGGGCCATGGCCCAGAAGAAGCGAATATTGAAACCCATGGGATGTCTCAGGCTGTCCGTCCGGTCGTAAGGCACGTGTCCGATGCCAGTTTCAATGCTCCATAGAAAGAGACCAAAGCACAGGCTGCCCACGATCAGCAGGAGGAGGGGGATGCGAAGGGATCGAGGCATGCGGTGATGGAACGTGGGCGGCGTGAATGGGATTTCTCCCCGCTGAAGGCCGGGTGTCCTCACCCGGCGACGTCCCCTTTCCGCCGCGTGGGGGCACGCGGCCTTCAGGACTTCAAACCTGAAACTCCCCCTTACTTCCGTCTCCAGCAGGCGACGAACATGCCGTTGCCGCAGGTGTCCT
>CAYZAE010000436.1:627-1807 GCA_964476125.1 uncultured Verrucomicrobiota bacterium
TGGCGTTTTCCGTATTCTGCCGGGCGCCCTGGGAGAACATGCGCTGGGTGGCCGGCGCAGCGGCGGGATCGAACGGGTTGGGGATCTCGCACGGTTCGAATTCCGGATGCGCCTTCTGGAAGGCCTCGACCACACCGGAGGTCTCCGGTCGGGTGAGCGTGCACACGGCGTAGACCAGGCGACCGCCGACCTTCACTCCACGACACGCACTTTCCAACAGGCGCTTCTGGACCTCGGCCAACTCCATCACGTCCTGGATCGTCGCCGTCCAGCGCGCGTGCGGATTGCGTCCCCACGTTCCGATACCACTGCAGGGCGCATCGAGGAGGACGCCGTCGAAACCGCGTTCTGCGGGGATCGGCCGGGTTTCGTCCCAGGCGGTCCAGCGGATGCCCTTGGACTTCGCGCGGGAACTGCGTTGCTGCAACCGATCCAACCGCCACTTCGCACGGTCGGTGGCCAAGACCTCGCCCTTGCCGGCGAGGAGGTCCGAGAGGTGCAGGGTCTTGCCACCTTCGCCGGCGCAGACGTCCCACCACTTCTCGGGCTTCCCGGTGGAACCGGGCGCGCAGCAGTGGGCGACGGCCTGCGACGCCACATCCTGGATCTCGAATTCGCCGCGATGGAAGGCACCGGTGCGGAAGAGATCGCGTGTCCCACCGAACAGGATGGAATCGGGGACCACACCGGGCTTCGCATCGGATTGGGCCCCGAGGGTGAGGCACACGCGGGGAGCGGTTCCCGGACGGGCGCGCAGCCACAGGCGGGGTTCCCGTTGCAAGGCGCGCAGCCATTCAATGGGGACATCCGTCACCTCGGAAATCCAGGCGGGCACGGCACCGGCGCGCAACGCCTCGTCCTTGGCGGCCGCTGGATTGCGCGCATAGGTGTCGGCAAATCCCATGGCCTGATCGAGGCGCTTTTCGAGGGAGCGTCCCTGATCCAGCCAGCCCAACCAGCGGAAGTAGGAGAACACCGCCCGGCTGATCCAGCGGGCGTCCTCGGGCTTCAGGAGGTCGATGTTCCGCAGCGTGGAGCGCAATTCACGGTCGGCAGGACAATCCACGCCAGACCGGGCAACGATCCGGGCCGCCCACGAAGCGGGCGTGCGTTTGGCCTCGCGGCGTTCCCGGGCCAAGGCGACGACCGCAGGATCTGCGGGGACGGGCTTGCGGCCGGG
>CAYZAE010000437.1:0-1756 GCA_964476125.1 uncultured Verrucomicrobiota bacterium
ACGTCGCGCACGCCTGGCGGCATGCTCAGCAACTCCGCCACGGCCTCGCTCAGGACCGAGACCGGCAGCACTTCCTCGTCCCGCGCCGCGGCCGCGCCGGCTACCGCCCGCGCGTCGCCGCGCTCCTCGTCGTACTCGATCGTCCGGCACGAATCCTCGACGAGCTCGCACTGCGCGCAGGGTGTCTGTTCGAACGGCACCCGGCGATACTTCCCCAACGTGATCGCTTCGCTATGCGGACACCGATGACATTCCATGGCTGGTCCCTCCCTCCGTTCCCTCCGATCCCATCCCCGCCGCCACGCCCACCGCCGCCGGCGCGCCATCCAGGCGCGCCCGGACGGCGTCCACCACATCCAGCAACCGGATGAGTTGCTCGACCTCGACCACGATCACCCACGGCTTGTTGTTCGCCCGGTGGACGACCGCGGGCACCTCCGTGACCGACGCATCCCGCCGCGCTTGCGACAGCGCCTTGTAGAGGCTCAGGCGCTCGCAGCGCTTGACCTCCATGTGGAGCCCCGGCAGATCGCCGGCCAGGTCCGGCGAGTCCGGACCGCCGTGGTACTGCCGCCCCCGGTGCAGGTGTGTCCCGAGTACCCGGTTCAACTTCTCCGCCGCCTCCCGTTCGCCGGCGGCGCCCTTACGCTTGCTCATGCTGCCCATCGCAACCCCCTTGCTCCGGCCTCGCCTTTCGCCCAGGCCGGGTTCGCTTGCCGCGCCCCCGTCAATTTCATAACTACGCCGCCCCCGTAGGGGGCGTAGTTATGAAATGTCATAATTGAGTTTTGATTTTCCACCCTGTCCGCCAGTCGTAAGTGGCTGTTGTTTCCAATGACTTACGCCGATTTCACAACCGGAAATGGAGGGTTTTGAAATCATGACACCCAATTCTGGGCACTCGGACGCCTTTTGGCCTCTCCCGCGCCCCGCTCGGTGACCTCGTATCGCCTGAATTGCGCGTCGCCCCGCTCCGCCAGCCAACCCGCCTTGACGCACGCTTGCAGCATCCGTCTCGGGGTCGCTTTCCCGCACTCCAGCTTCCCGGCAATCAGCTCCATGTAGAACGCTTGGCTCTCGCCCGGCCGATGCAGTACGGCATGTACGCACTCGAAGTCCTCGTATTGCTTGCGCCGTCCGCCCTTCCGCTTCTCCGCCACGTCCTCGACATCTTCCGCCGCCGCCTTGTGCCAACAGATCACCCCCGGCCGCTCGTCGTGCGCGATGTACTGCACGTTCGTCGGGTTTCCCGCCTCGTCCGTCCATCGCAGTCGCTTGCCCCGCTTCGCCGCCCGGAACTCGAACACCGTGTCCGACCCGATGGAGCGGATCGCCACGGCCGCGCGCGCCGGGTTGATCCACTCCGCCGACCCGGCCCCCAGGTACGCGAAGTCGCCCGCCTCCCAGTTGTCCTTCTCCTTACCCCGGAGCGGCTTGTTCGTGTGGTGGGCGAGGATCATGCCGACGTCGTGCCGCTGGAGCAGGGGATTGAGCAGCTCGCGCATGAAGTGGCTCACATCCTTCTGGCTGTTGCTGTCGCCGCCGAGGAACGCGAACGCGGGATCCACCATCACCAGGTCGAACGGGCCAGACTCCTGGAGGAGAACATCGAGCTCTGCGGCGAAGGCCTCGCCGCTCTTGTCGCTAATCGTCCGGACCTTGATCCGCTGGAGCGCCAGGGCCTTCTCCGCGCCGGTCAGCTCGTCGCAGCCGGCCAGTACGCCCTCCCGCATCTCCGCGAGGTCGCCCTCGTCGT
>CAYZAE010000438.1:0-1708 GCA_964476125.1 uncultured Verrucomicrobiota bacterium
GGTTCGCTCACCTTTACGGGGGCGATCGTTTGAAGCACGCGAACCGGCTCATGCGGCTGTGCGGTCAGCTCGATTTTGTTGTTTGACCGGACCACCGCGCTCATCCATCCATCGCCTGTCTTGCCGGGCTGGTCCCAGCCTGGGACTTCCTTGCGGGCGTCATAGGTGACACCGTCATACATTGAGGCATAGCGCATCGGGCCATCGGTATGGCACTGCCAAGAGCCGTCGGTGGCCACCACCTCCCGCGAGCCATCCTCATACTCGGTCTCCAATTGGCCATAGAACAGGGCAGGTCGGCCGGGCCCCGGCGTCACCCGCTCGGCGCTCCCGAAAAAGTCGCCTCGATTCCGCAACCGATACCAGCCGTCGGCCAGCATCGCGGCGAGGGCATTCGCGCCCGGTCGCACCAGCCCGGTCACGTCATGGGTCTGATACAAAACGCGTTTCTCGGTGTTGACCCAGCCGGGCGCGAGCTTGTGGTCGCCCACCTTTTTCCCGTTGAGGCGCGCCTCGTAGTTGCCCAGCGCCGTGGTATAAAGCGTCGCCCGCTTCACCGGCTTGGATATCGTAAACTCCTTACGCAGGAGCGGAGTTGGTTGTTGCCGCGAGAACAGCGAACCGGGCGTTCCTTCCGTGCGCCCGTCGGTCAGGTGCTCCCGCTTCCAGCCTTCGCGGTTGTAGGCCGCCGGGGCGCTCGGCGGGATGGCGTCCTCGTAGGAATCGGAAGCCGTCACCTTTGCACCCCGGGCGATATTGCTTCCACCGTTCATCACCTCCATCTCCGCAAGGGCAAGTTTCCAGAAGGTGTCTTTATTCTTCTTGGGGGTGGGCACTGCCCGCCAGCGCTCCACCGAATCGTCCCATTTTCCAGGGCTAATGGCACCCACCATCTCGTAGGACCCGGAAAGCTTCGTCGCGGTCAGCCGGACATAGCGCGCAGCCACCGGCGGGCAAGTCAAGGAGACCGCGCCCGAACCGATTTCAGTCAAATCTCCGGTAAAATCCTGGGCAGTCCGATCCACCACGATCTTGGCATCGGAAAAATCCTCCTTCTGCGCCACCTCGATCTTGAATCGCAATGGAAAGCCATCACCGGGAGGCGAGAAGACTTCCACCGGCCAGGTGCCCCACAGTTTGAAACCATCGAGGTTCTGGACACTCCCGATATCCACCTGCACCCATTTGGTCTCGCTTTCCGACTTCGCCTCCTTCGAACGGAACCCGAAATGCGGCTTCACCGAATTGTCCGGCGGCGCCCCGATCCACTTCGCCTGCCAGTCCTGCGGTTGGAGCAGGCCCACCGAAAACATCGCCGGTTTGCTCCACTCCGATTCTTTCCCGTTTCCATCCCAGACCTTGATCCGCCACCAGACAAACGAGCGGCTGGGCAACGCCGGACCGCCGTATTCGACCCCCAGCGTCTCGTCGGAAGCGACCTTCCCGCTGTCCCAGAGGTCGGCCTCGGCTTTGGCCAACTTTCCGGACGAGGAAGAAGCCTGCACCTGATACGCCGTCTGTCGTGCGCCGGGGGTGGAATCTTTCAAAATCCACGAGAACCGCGGCTTTGGAGTTCCGATGCCAAGCGGATTTTCCAGAAATTCCGTCTGGAGCGCCGCAGGCGCAATGGCATGCGCGGCCAAAGGCGCCAGCAGCAGGGCGGTGAGGAGTGAGAGGGTGTGTTTCATGGTTGTTCCTTATGAGTAAC
>CAYZAE010000439.1:0-1705 GCA_964476125.1 uncultured Verrucomicrobiota bacterium
GGTTCGCTCACCTTTACGGGGGCGATCGTTTGAAGCACGCGAACCGGCTCATGCGTCTGTGCGGTCAGCTCGATTTTGTCGTTTGGCCGCACCATCACGCTCTTCCAGTCATCGCCCATCTTGCCGGGCTCATCCCAGCCGGGGATTTCCTTGCGGGCGTCATAGGTGACGCCGTCATACATCGAGGCATAGCGCATCGGGCCATCGGTATGGCATTGCCAGGAGCCGTCGGTGGCCACCACCTCCCGCGAGCCATCCTCATACTCGATCTCCAACTGACTTCGGAACAGGGCAGGACGGCCTGACCCTGGCGTCACCCGCTCAGCGCTGCCAAAAAAATCGGCTCGATTCCGCAACCGATACCAGCCGTCGGCCAGCATCGCGGCGACTGCATTGCTGCCTGGGCGGAGCAATCCGGTCACGTCATGGGTTTGATAGAGCACCCGTGCGCTGTAATTCACCCAGCCGGGCGCGAGCTTCTGGTCGCCCACCTTCTTCCCGTTGAGGCGCGCCTCGTAGTTGCCCAGCGCCGTGGCATAAAGAGTCGCCCGCTTCACCGGCTTGGATATCGTAAACTCCTTACGCAGGAGCGGAGTTGGTTGTTGCCGCGAGAACAGCGAACCGGGCGTTCCTTCCGTGCGACCGTCGGTCAGGTGCTCCCGTTTCCAGCCTTCGCGGTTGTAGGCCGTGGCACTCGGCGGGATGGCGTCCTCGTAGGAATCGGAAGCCGTCACCTTGGCTCCCCGGGCGATGTTGTTTCCCCCGTTCATTACCTCCATCTCCGCAAGGGCAAGTTTCCAGGAGGTGTTTTTATTCTTCTTGGGGGTGGGCACTGCCCGCCAGCGCTCCACCGAATCGTCCCATTTTCCAGGGCTAATGGCACCCACCATCTCGTAGGACCCGGAAAGCTTCGTCGCGGTCAGCCGGACATAGCGCGCAGCCACCGGCGGGCAAGTCAAGGAGACCGCGCCCGAACCGATTTCAGTCAAATCTCCGGTAAAATCCTGGGCAGTCCGATCCACCACGATCTTGGCATCGGAAAAATCCTCCTTCTGCGCCACCTCGATCTTGAATCGCAATGGAAAGCCATCACCGGGAGGCGAGAAGACTTCCACCGGCCAGGTGCCCCACAGTTTGAAACCATCGAGGTTCTGGACACTCCCGATATCCACCTGCACCCATTTGGTCTCGCTTTCCGACTTCGCCTCCTTCGAACGGAACCCGAAATGCGGCTTCACCGAATTGTCCGGCGGCGCCCCGATCCACTTCGCCTGCCAGTCCTGCGGTTGGAGCAGGCCCACCGAAAACATCGCCGGTTTGCTCCACTCCGATTCTTTCCCGTTTCCATCCCAGACCTTGATCCGCCACCAGACAAACGAGCGGCTGGGCAACGCCGGACCGCCGTATTCGACCCCCAGCGTCTCGTCGGAAGCGACCTTCCCGCTGTCCCAGAGGTCGGCTTCGGCTTTGGCCAACTTTCCGGACGAGGAAGACGCCTGCACCTGATACGCCGTCTGTCGCGCGCCGGGGGTGGCATCCTCCAAAATCCACGAGAACCGCGGCTTGGGATTTCCGACGCCAAGCGGATTTTCCAGATATTCCGTCTGGAGCGCCGCAGGCGCAATGGCATGCGCCACCAGCGGCGCGATTAGCAGGGCGGTGAGGAGTGAGAGGGTGTGTTTCATGGTTGTTCCTTATGAGTAAC
>CAYZAE010000440.1:0-1704 GCA_964476125.1 uncultured Verrucomicrobiota bacterium
ACCCGCGTCTCCCTGCGGCTGCCCGCGAACGCCAACGACACGGAATTCTGGGCGCGCCTGGCATGAGAATCCTGGTGGCCGACGACCATGAACTCCTGCGCCGGGGCCTCCGGGGCATTCTGGAGGAGGCATTTCCAGGCGTGACCATCGAGGAGTCCTGCGATGCTGCCAGCACCCTCGCCGCCGCGGAACGTGGACCGTGGGAGGTCATCCTGCTCGACATCCGCATGCCCGGTCGCAGCGGTCTCGAGGTGCTGGAGGACCTGAAGCGTCTGCATTCCAGAATCCCGGTCGTGATCCTGAGCGCGTACACCGAGGAGGACTACGCCGTGCGAGCCTTCAAACTCGGCGCGGCGGGTTACGTGTGCAAATCAGGCGCGTCCAGCGAACTGCTCGCCGCGATCCGCAAGGTGCTCGGGGGCGGTCGCTACGTCACACCCCAGCTGGCCGAACGCCTGGCCGCAACGCTGGCCGGCGAAGAACCGGCGGACCCGCATCGGCTGCTCTCCAACCGCGAATTCCAGGTGCTCTGCCTGATCGCCCGCGGCCGGACGCTCAAGGAAATCGGCGTCGAACTCGCCTTGAGCGAAAAGACCATCGGCACCTACCGGGCCCGCATCTCCCAAAAGATGAACCTGGGAACCAACGTCGAACTGACCCGCTACGCGGTGCAGCGCGGCCTGGTGGAATGACCCTCTGTCAGGTGAAGACCTGACACAGTGCCCGGCGAATTCCCCTCGCCGGAATCAGCGCTTCCCTCGCTCACGAAACCGTGGCACCGACTCTACCGTGGGACCATGCCCGACGCCGCGCGAACCCCCAGCCCGGGCCAAACGCGTCGCCATCCGCAGGATCCCCATGTCCAACCGCTTTGAACTCCCCCGAGATCCCAACTCCTTCCGGGAAACGGAGATCCGCCCAGGTCGCCCGGGTGTTGACCACCCGGGCGGCTACGACGGCTTGACGCTTTACCTCACCGAAATCGGTCCCTACCGGCGCCTTTCCCTGGAGGAGGAAGCGGACCTGGCCCGTCGCATCCGGGAGGGTGATGAGAAGGCACGCCAGGAACTCATCGAAGCCAACCTGCGTCTCGTCGTGCTGATGGCCCGCTCCTATCGATCCTGCGGAATGCCCCTGCTGGATCTCATCGCCGAAGGGAACACCGGCCTGATCCGGGCGGTGGAACGTTACGAATGGCGCCCCGGCTGCCGCTTCGCCACCCATGCCAGCTGGTGGGTGCGCAAAGCCATCCAGGAAGGCGTCGCCCGACAGGCCCGGTTGATCCGAATCCCCACCCACCAGTTCGATGCCTTTCGAAGCCTGACCCGCGTCCAACAAGGGCTCCGCCAGGCGCTCGGCCGGGAGGCCACCGTCGAGGAAGCAGCCGCCGAACTCGGCCGGTCCGTAATTGATGTGCGCGACTTGCAGTTCCTCCTGCAAAGCCCGGTGCCGTTTGATGCCCCCGACGACGACGGCTCACCCGGTCTCGCCGAGCGCCTCGCCGACAGCTCGGCCGAGGCACCGGAGGAGTTCACCGGATTGAACCTGCTCCGGGACCAACTCCTCCGACTGCTCGCCGGTTTGTCCGAGATGGAACGTGCCGTCATCGATCTGCGGTTCGGGCTCCAGGGAGGATCCCCGCTTTCGCGAGCCGAACTCGGACGACGCTTCCACCTGACCCGCGAAGCCATCCGCCAGATTGAA
>CAYZAE010000441.1:0-1699 GCA_964476125.1 uncultured Verrucomicrobiota bacterium
AAGGCGGTCCCATGCCGGGTCGGGACATTGATTACGCCCTTCCCGCGGCACCTGCGGAATAAGCCATAGGCAATAGGGTCGCGTCTAAATTGTTGACAATTATTCCCCGCGTCGCCCTCCGATCCTTGGCTTGGATCCCTGCGCCTCGTCAGCCGGCTTTTTGCAGGTGCCTGAGTGAGCGGTTTGATCCGTCCCCCGTCCCGGCGTGTTTCGAAGAGGTTCCTGGAAAGCGGCAGAGGGCTGCCGCACTCCATGGACAACCGGTCGCGGGATTGCCTCGAATCGGAGGCCCGATCATGTTGATCCCCGCCAACGATGTCGTTCCGACTCAACACTTCGCCGCGGAGTCAACCGCCTCGCATCGACGCCGAGACCACCGAGGCGCGGGACCTTCCCTTGGAGGAAATGGGACTTACGGCGTTGTGGGTCCTTTTCGCTGCCATCTGGACCGTGTTCGCCGAGGCGATTCTGGACCGGCTCGGAGGCGATCCCGTCGATTCCCCGGCCCTTGCCGTCATGACGGGTCTCAACTTCACGCTCACCTCGGGCCTGCTGCTCTATGCCGTGCTCCGTCGTTCCTTTCGCAAACGGCGAAAGGCCGTCGAAGCCTCGCGGGTGAACCACGAACGATTCAAGGCGGTCGCCCTCGCCACGACGGATGCCATCTGGGATTGGGACGTGGCCACCCAGTCCGTCTGGCGGAGCGACGGCTTCCGGAAACTCTTCGGCTACACGGAACAGGATCTCGCCTCCGGCCTCGAGGGGTGGCTCGATCGCCTGCACCCGGAGGACAGGGATCGGGTCGTCCAGGGAATCCAGAACACCATCGATGCCGGGGAGGAAGTCTGGGCCGGGGAATACCGCTTCCGCCGCAAGGATGGGACCTTCGCGGATGTCCTCGATCGGACGCACATCCTCCGGGATCAGACCGGCCGGCCGATCCGGATCGTCGGAGGAATCAGCGACCTGTCGGAACGCCGCCGGGCCGAGGCCGCGCTGGCCACGTCCCGCGAACAACTGCGGGCCTTGTCCGCCCGGCTACGTTCGCTGCGCGAAGAGGAGCGGACCCGCGTCGCCCGGGAGATCCATGACGAACTGGGACAGATGCTCACGGTGCTCAAGATCCACCTCGACTGGCTCGAGCGCCGGATCGGCGAACAGGAGAGCCGCCCGGAACTGAATGCCTGGCTGGAGCGCGTCGTGGAAGCCGGCGAGATGATCGACGCAACGCTGGCTTCGGTGCGCCGCATCGCCACCGAACTCCGGCCCGAAGCCCTCGACACGCTCGGCCTCTCCGAAACCCTGAAGCAGGAGGCGGCCCGTTTTCAGGAACGCACCGGGATCTCCTGCCACATCGAACTTCCCGAGGACCCGCCCAAGCTGTCCGCGGACGCCGCCACCGCCGTCTTCCGCATCTTCCAGGAAGCCCTCACCAATGTCGCCCGACACGCCCAGGCCGGCAGCGTTCGCGTCCAACTGCGCGAGTCCGAAGGCCAGCACCTGCTCGAAATCGAGGACGATGGCAGGGGCGTGGAACCTGCCCGAACCGCTGAAACACGGTCGTTGGGCCTGCTCGGCATGCGCGAACGCGCTGGCGTACTGGGCGGCGAACTGACTGTGGAACGGGCAAATCCCTCGGGCGGAACCCGCGTCTCCCTGCGGCTGCCCGCGAACGCCAACGACACGGAATTCTGGGCGC
>CAYZAE010000442.1:0-1697 GCA_964476125.1 uncultured Verrucomicrobiota bacterium
GACGGCGTCGGCGTCGGACTTTTGGATCTCCCAGCAATGAACGGCCTATGCCAAAGCAAAAGCCAGCGACAAGGTCTTGTGGAATGAAGGAAGTCTGGAGCTCCTGCGGGACCAGGCGGAACAGCTGGTGAACCCCGGGCGGGGTTGACCGGAATCCGCCCCGCGAAGGGGGCCAGCACCAGAGGAATTAAAATCATGAATGGCGAAGGACCAGAACAGCAGGGCAACCAGGATTACGGGCCGCGCGGCGGAGACTACGGTCCTCGCAACGACTACGGCGGCCGGCAGCGCTTTTTCCGGCGGCGGCGGGGCGGAGGAGGGCGCGATCGGCGCGGCTTCGGGGGTGGTGGGGGTGGCGGGGGCGGCTACCGCGACGATTACGACTACCGGCGGATGCCCGAAGAGGGCGGACCCGATGGTGGGGGCGACAACGGGGGTCCGGAGGCTCCCCGGCCGACCGGTCCGCTCATGCGGCTGGACGACCTGCAAAACATGTCCTTTCAGGACCTCGCGGAAAAAGCGATCGAGATCGGGGTGGAAAATCCCGGGGGTCTTCGCAAGTACGAACTGATTTTTGAAATGCTGCGCCGGCACGCGATCAACAACGGAAGAGTGGCCGGAGAGGGTATTCTGGAAATTCTGCCGGACCATTACGGCTTCCTGCGGCTCCAGGCGAACAACTACCTCGCTACGCGCGAGGACATCTACGTGCACCCGGGCTTGATCCGTAAGTACGGCTTACGCCGCGGGGATCGAGTCGGTGGGGAGATCCGCTCCCCGGTGGACAAGGACCACTACTTCGCGCTGGCCACGGTGGACACCGTCGGCGGCGAGGATGTGGGCAAGCGTAAGGCCCCGATCCACTTCGACAATCTCACCCCCCTCTTTCCGAACCGCCGGGTCATCCTGGAGAATGAAAAGCTCAAGGATCTGGCGATGCGGGCGTTTGATCTGATCAGCCCGGTGGGATTCGGTCAACGCGGCCTGATCGTGGCGCCGCCGCGGACCGGGAAGACTGTGTTGATGCAGAAGATTGCCAATTCCATCACCGCCAACCATCCCAAGGCCCATTTGATCGTGCTGCTGATCGACGAGCGGCCCGAGGAGGTCACGGACATGGAGCGTTCGGTGAAGGGCGAGGTAATCAGTTCCACCTTTGATGAGCCGCCCGACCGGCATGTGCACGTGGCCGAGATGGTCATCGAGCGCGCCAAGCGGCTCGCGGAAAAGGGAACCGACGTGGTGATCCTGTTGGACAGCATCACGCGCCTAGCCCGGGCCTACAACACGATGCAGCCGCACAGCGGCAAAATCCTCTCCGGCGGCGTGGACGCCAATGCGCTCCACAAACCGAAGCGATTTTTCGGGGCGGCCCGCAACATCGAGGAAGGCGGCAGCTTGACGATCATTGCCACGGCGCTCGTTGATACGGGCAGCAAGATGGACGAGGTGATCTTCGAGGAGTTCAAGGGAACCGGGAATATGGAAATCCATCTGGACCGGGCCCTGGTCGATAAGCGGGTCTACCCGGCGGTGAACATCTCCAAATCCGGCACCCGGAAAGAGGAGTTGCTCTACCATGCGGACGAGATGCCGCGCATCCACATCCTGCGCCGGGCCCTGGCTTCGCTGCCTCCGGTGGAGGCGATGGAGTTGCTGCTCGAGCGTCTTAAGAAGACCAAGACCAACGTCGAATT
>CAYZAE010000443.1:0-1675 GCA_964476125.1 uncultured Verrucomicrobiota bacterium
GGGGACACCGCCAATCTTGCCCAGCACGCCGGGAACCCCGCGTTCCGCTTCGTCAAACAGGACGTCACCGAGTACCTGTTCCTCGATGGTCCCGTGGATTTCGTCTGGCATTTCGCCTCCCCGGCGAGCCCGGTGGATTACTTGGAACTGCCGATCCAGACGTTGAAGGTCGGCTCCCTCGGTACCCACAAGGCCCTCGGCCTTGCCAAGGCCAAAGGAGCGCGCTTCCTGCTCGCCTCCACATCCGAGGTTTACGGAGATCCCGCCGTCCATCCCCAGCCCGAAAGCTACTGGGGCCATGTGAATCCGGTGGGCCCGCGCGGATGCTACGACGAGGCCAAACGCTTTGCCGAGGCCCTGACCATGGCCTATCACAACGAACACGACCTCGAGACCCGGATCGTACGCATCTTCAACACCTTCGGACCCAGAATGCGGGTCAAGGACGGCCGTGTTGTGCCCTCCTTCATCAGCGCCGCGCTCAGCAACAAGCCGCTCCCCGTTTACGGCGACGGCCGCCAGACCCGGAGCTTCTGCTACTGCTCGGATCTCATCGAGGGGATCTACCGCCTGATGCAGTGCGATTCCCCCCTGCCCACCAACATCGGGAACCCCGCCGAGATGAGCATGCTGGACTTCGCCCACGCCATCATCCGGGCTACCGGCTCCAGGAGTCGGATCGTCTTCCGCCCCCTTCCTCAGGACGATCCGAAGCAACGCAAACCCGACATCACACGAGCACAGAAACTGCTTAAGTGGAATCCGCAGGTCCCCCTGCCGGCGGGTTTGGAGCAGACCATCGCGTGGTTCCGCTCTCAGGGGGAGTGATACGATCCGGAACACGCCGACAGTACACGGACAGGACGTTTGTGTTTGACCGTCGGATTCATTTCCAGTAACCACCAACGACATTCTCGACGCTTCATCTGGCCGGGGCGGCCGTCTGCTCCCCAAGGGCCGGGGCGGCTCGGGCGGAAGCCATGCTAAACACGTCGAAATCCTTTCTGTGCATCGATTTTGGTGCCGGCACCCTCAAGGTGGCGGAGTTCGATGCCACCGAGGCCGGCGCCCTCCGCCTCCTCCGGTATGCCGTCAAGCCGCTCGGTCTCGCCGGCGGCCAGGACTCCGCCCGTGAAGGCGTCCTCCTGCGCGGCATGCAGGAGTTGATGGGCAGCAAGACTTTCACGGCCCGCCAGTGCAATGTCTGTGCCCCGGGCTTCCAGGCCTTCTCCAAGTTCATCAAGCTCCCTCCCGTTGACGCCTCCAAGGCAACCCAGATCATCCAGTACGAAGCCCAGCAGAACGTCCCCTTCCCGCTCGAGGAGGTGGTCTGGGATTACCAAATCCTCGGCAACCTGCCCTCCGGCGAACTGGAAGTGCTGCTCGTCGCCATCAAGACCGACCTCGTGGAAGGCATGTTCAAGGCCGCTGAAGGCCATGGACTGCGCCTGGGATTGGTGGACGTGGCCACCGCCGCCCTCGCCAACGCGTTCCGTTACAATTACGGGGACATGGATGGCTGCTCCCTGTTGCTCGACATCGGGGCCAAGACCAGCAACGTGCTGTTCTTCGAAAAGGAGAAGATTTACTGCCGTACCATCAACATCGGCGCCAACTCCATTACCCAGGAGTCTGCCGCCGAATCCAAGCTGCCCTTCGCCGAGGCCGAAAAGAT
>CAYZAE010000444.1:0-1673 GCA_964476125.1 uncultured Verrucomicrobiota bacterium
CAGCCCTCTGCCGCTTTTCTTCAGCGCGGGGCGGCGGACGGGCGTGGGGTGGGGAGGGGGCGTGTGGAGTGCGGTGACATGTCACCGCTTTGGATTCGCCGGGGGGAGTTCGGAGGGGACGGGGGTGGTAGTTCCGGCGGTGGGGGGCGAAGGGACGGTGAATGAAAAGCGGCGTCCTGCCGCCGCACTCCAGATCTGACCCCGCAGTCGTCAGAACGGGGGGAGAAGACGTCGTGCTCCGTGAAGGAGTACGATCAGGGTGAAGGCGAGGCCTCGAGGAAGGAGCGTCCACGGAAACGACCTGGGCTGGGCGGCGTTCGTCCCCAGGTTTTGTACCTGGCTCCTGATCCGGTTCACGCCATGGGGATAGTCGAGAATTCCCGCGAGCCAGTCGGCGGGAAGTCCCACGGTGCCCTGGCTCGCTCCCGCCAGAGCCCCGGCGATGGACGCGACGGTGTCGGTGTCCCCGCCCATGCGGACTGCGGATTCGATGGTTTCGCGGACCTGCCCCCCGGCCCGGTACCAGGCGAGCAGGCTCGCGGATACCGTGGTGAAAACGTAGCCCGAGATGCCCCTGCCATGCCCCGGGGCGAGAGGTTCAGCGCAGGCGCGTCCCAGATCGATCACCACCTGCCTCCACTCCGGCAGCGGATCGAGATCGGTGAGCATGCGCTGCAAAGTGTCGATGTCGGGGATTTTACCGCGATGCAGGACCTGATGGGCGGCGACTTCGGCGATGGCCAGGGCGCCGATTTCGGCCCGGGGATCGCGGTGGGTGATTTGCGCGGAGGCCTTCACGAAGGCCCGGCGTCGTGCTGGGTCGGCGTGGAGCGCGGCGCCGAGGATGGCTGAGCGCATGGCGGGACCGTTGCCGGCGGACCAGACCCCACTGTTCCTCGGGTGGTAGCCCGCCCAGAGACGCAGACAGCCTCGAAGGGTGGCGAAGCCGATGCCGGCGGGGAGGCAGAGCAGCCAACGCTTCAATCGCCACGCGAGAGCCTCCGCGAAGGCTTCGGCCGAGTCGGGTTGTTCCAGCAGGGCTTCCAGCACGAAGAGGCTGTGGTCGGTGTCGTCGCTGACCATGCCCCTGCCGAAGAGGAACCGATGGCCCAGGGGACCTGGAACGAGTCGTCGGATGCGGTCCGGGGTCAGGCCTTCGAAGGGAAGGCCCAGGGAATCCCCCAACGCCGCCCCGAGAAGGCAGGCTTCGATGCGGTCGAGGGCGTCCGGTGGCATGCTAATGAGATCTCTCTGGGTGGGCGGACGCTGTTGGAAAGCGGCAGCCCCCTGCCGCTTTTCTTTGGCGATGGGCGGCGGACGGGCGTGGGGTGGGGAGGGAACGGTGGTAGGAAAGCGGCAGAGGGCTGCCGCACTCCATACGCAGACCCCGGGGCGTTACCGGCCGGCGAGCTGGCCGGTGCGGAGTTCGAGGTCGGCCCAGTAAGCGAACTCCCAGGCCCAATCGTTGGCGGCGTTTTCGAGGCGCAGGACGACGGTTCGGCCGGCGTAGTCCTTGAGATCAACGGACACCGTCCGCCAGCGGGCACCTTCGTGGGTGATGGTGCTCTCGTGGAGAACGCGGCCATCGACGCGTACGCGCAGCTGCCAGTCTCCCTGGTCATGCGCGGCCACGGCGAAGCGCAGGGTGGAGGTTCGATCGGCCGGCAGTTCCA
>CAYZAE010000445.1:0-1641 GCA_964476125.1 uncultured Verrucomicrobiota bacterium
TAGCCGCGCCCCGTGATGGCGGGCAGGACGGCTTTCATGGATGCGCTCCCCTCCTGGTCGGGATGGTAGTAGCTGAAGTCACGGAAGGGCACCAGGAGGTCCACGACCCGCTTCTCGATCTTCTGCCGCCAAGGCTCGAACCGTGGGAATGCCTCGCACGCCTGCTTGAGTACGTTGGTCTCAAAGCCGGCATTGAATGCGACGATGGACCCCTTGGTCCCCAGATCGGCCGAAAGCTTCTTCAGGAAGGCGGGCCTCGGGTCGCCGCGCCCCTCCGCGAGAAACGAATGGTGGACAGGCTTGGCACCCTCCGCCTCCACCACGTGAAGCGAGAACTGGAAGGGAACTGCCTGATAGGGGCGCGCCTCGTCAAACAGGGGGATCACGGGACCAATCGTCTCAAAATCGAGGAAGTGGAGAGGAAACTTGAGCGACTGGAGGAAGGTGCGCAGAGCCACGGGATCCACGTGAGTCTTTCGGGATCGGAGCGCACGCGCCTGGATCTGCTGCTTGCCGTTGAGTTTGATGTCCGCGGGAAGGTCCCGGATGGCCCGGTGCCCCGCCGCGTACCAATCCCATGCCTTGCGGCCGCCGCGGAGGGTGAAGATGCTGTGCTTCGGAACGTGCTTCCAGCACACCCCTATGAGCGGACATTCGTAGGGGGCCGAACAATGCGGGCCGATGTCCACCGACGGCTCATCGGCCTTGCGGAGGGTCGCGTGCATCGCCGCGAGATTCTTGCGCACGCCCGGGAGACGGGCGTTCACCTCGTCGGTCACATCCTCCCGCTTGAGGAGCTGGCGGGGGTCCACCTCCCCGCGACGCACGTACTGGTTGTTGATGACCAGCAGGCAGGTGCGTCGCACCTTGATTCCCGCCCCCTCGTAAACGAAGCGCTGGAAGGCGATATCGTCGAGGTTCACGTCCTTGACCTTGGTCGCGCTCTTGACCTCCACGATGTCCCAGCGGTCCTTGCCGACCGGGTCGAGGATGTCCACCCGGGCGAACCCGCCCGCATGAAGAAAGCCCGCCTCGAAGAGCGGTTTTCGCTGCGCGAGCAGAGCGGTGGATTCCTTGAGGATGCCGTCGTAGTCCCAGTGGTCGCGCCCAATCTCGATGCCGTTCGGGAAAAGCCGCTTGGCGTAGCTGCCGACCTCATGCCCCTGGTCGAAGATGGCCTGCGTTGACTCGTCCGTCTCGGGGAAGAGTTTCTTGCGGTGGTAGTAGCACCACAGGAGCTTGGCGCACTGGAGGCCAGACAGATACTTGGACTTCGAGACGGAACGAGGAGCTTTCATCGCCCTCCAGTATGCCAAATCCGACCCCGTAGCAGAAGGGCAGAGAATGTCCCCACTGTCTGCCCTGAAAATAAGGGCCGTGTTCGGGGAAACTGGCGGCATGGATTCGGATACGAAGCCCGCAGAGTATCTCGTCGCCCGGGTGCGCGAGATGTTCCATGGCACCGTCATGGCGCGGCCCAAGCGGCTGCGTCCCGGAACCACCTTCAAGAACGGGAAGCTCTACGTCTTCAGCGATCGTCGGATCATCGTCGTGCGCCCGTGGCCCAACCTCATGGCGTGGACGAAGACCCTCGCCCGCCCGAAGTGGCAGCCCATGCGCCCGGTCGTCCGCTGCGATGCC
>CAYZAE010000446.1:0-1639 GCA_964476125.1 uncultured Verrucomicrobiota bacterium
AAGTTTACCTCAGGATTTTCGGACGGTTGGACCAGTACCGCGGGGAGACGCCCTTCGTGCACTGGGTCCGCCGGGTTGCCCTGAACACCTGCCTCGACCGGCTTCGTCGGCAGAAGGCGCGTCCGGAGTTCCGGTTTGCGGACCTGACGGATTCGGAGCAGCAGTTGTTGGAGGAGACTCCGTCCGAGGAAGTGGCGACCGAGTTCCAGGAGGGAACGGCCATGGAGTTGATCGAGCGGTTGTTGGGGTGTATGTCGGAAAAGGACGCGTCGTTGATCCGGGAGTTGGAGCTCCGGGGAAAGACCATTGCGGAGGTGTGCGCGGCAACGGGGTGGAATTCAGGGGTGACGCGCATCCGGGCCTTTCGGGCGAGAGCCCGATTGAAGGCGTTGTTCAAGGAATTGGAGGCTGGCCGATGAAGCGTGGAGGCGATCGATTGGAGGAGGTTCTGGCGCTGGCGCGTCAGGCGGCACGGCGTGCCGTTGCTTCCCGCGCCGACGTGGCGCCGGTGGACGATCTGCCCGCTGGGTTCGCAACCCGGGTGGCGGCGCGCTGGGCTTCCGCACCAGTGCCTGGTGAATGGGAATTGTGGGATCGTGTGACCCGCTGGGGTTTGGCTTTGGCAGTGGCGGTGTGCGTGGTGGCGTTTGCCATGCGGCCTTCGGAGCCGGATCGGGACCTGACACCGTTTGACCAGATGGTCATGGGTCCGGTGGGGGAGGGGCGTTCATGAGCTTTCCCGAATGGCGGGTCGTGCGGGTGATGCTGGCCGTCGCCATGATCTTCGTTCTGGGGGTTGCTACCGGACGATGGACGGCACCCACCCGGGTGGCTGTTTCGCCCTTCCGGCCATTGCCGCCGCCGATCCAGGCGCAGAGCAATCCGGACATGGCGCTGAACCACATGCTGGCGTACATCGACCTGTCGCCCGAGCAGATCGCCGCCATCCGTCCGATCATCATCAAGTGGCAGGCCGAGATCCAGGGGACTGCTGCCCTGTCGGAGGAGCGCAAGGAGTCCTTCCTGAAGTACAGCCCGATGATCCGGAAGGAGCTGAAACCCGAGCAACATGCGGCTTACGACGCCATGGTGGAGGCCGTGAAGGTGCGGGCGGTTCGCCGTCAGAAGAAGCGGTAGTCGCAGACGACGTGAGGAGGCTGAGGTTTGGGAGTGGGTTGGGGACTCGCCTCGTGACCTCGTCGACTCCCCTTGAAACGCGTCGTTGACGGCGGGGCTGGTCGGCCCGTTCATTTCGGGCAGTTAAGGACGAAATCAGATCAGGCATCATGAGTGTACTTGTTGTTGGAACGACGGCGTTGGACTCGATCAAGACTCCGAAGAAGGAGAATCCGAAGCTGCTCGGTGGCTCTGCGAGCCATGCGGCAGTGGCGGCGTCCTTCTTTGCACCGACGAAGTTGGTGGGCGTGGTCGGCGACGATTTTCCCGCGAAATACATCAAGCTGTATGGGAAGCACGGTGTCTGCCTGAAGGGCCTTGAGCGGGTGAAGGGCGGCAAGACCTTCCATTGGTCCGGCGAGTACGAGGTGAACATGAACAACCGTCGGACGCTGGAGACGGTTCTGGGGGTGATCGAGCATTGGCAGCCGGCGATTCCCGGGGACTACGATACGACACCCTA
>CAYZAE010000447.1:0-1597 GCA_964476125.1 uncultured Verrucomicrobiota bacterium
AGGGCGTTGGCTTGTTCGTCGCCGTCGAAGCGTTCGGTGCGGGGATTCCAATGCAGCCGGCGCTGGACCTTGCGGCAGATGTTCACCAGGTGGCAGAGGGTGGTGGCGCGATGGCCGGTTTCGGCGTCGGCGTGCGGCTGTTTGCGGGTGCGGATGGCGTTGAAGAAATTCTCGATGTGCGGAATCGACTCGCGATTGCCCTGAGGGGTGGGGTGCGGGGCGTCCTTCTTGAGTTCGGGCCGATCGGTTTTGAAGTCGCCGCGCAGGATTTCGATCTGCCCCTTGTCGCCGATAAAGATGGCGCCGAGATCGTCGAGGCTGCGGTTCTTGCCTTCCAGTTTGAGCAGGGTGCCGTTGGCGTAGCGCAGGGTGATCTTGCAGTCGCGGCCTCCAGGGGGCTCGGGCCAGATTTCAACGGGGCCGGTGTCGTCGGTGCCGAGGGCGCATTGGACCTGGTCGAGGCTGTGGGTGCCCCAGCCGGTGACGCCCCACATCTGGCCGCCGCCGTCGTAGTCCTCGAGTTCGCCCCATTTGAACTGGAGATCCATGTAGTAGGGGCGGATGGGGGTCTGATTGCACCACTGGTCCCAGTTGAGCCCGGCGGGCATTTCGTTGGGGGTATCCTTGGGATTCCAGATCTTGGGGCCCTGGAAATTGCAGGTGATGACCGTGTGCACTTTACCGATCGCGCCGTTGCGGACGAGGTCGCTGGCGTAGCGGTTGATGGGCATGGACCGCTGCTGGGAACCGGTCTGGATGATCTTCCGGTATTTCCGGGCGGCCTGAACGAGGGTGCGCCCTTCGGAGACGGTGAGGCTCTGGGGTTTTTCGGCGTAGACGTCGAGGCCGGCCTGCATGGCGTGGATGGCGATGAGCACGCGGGCGTGGGTGGTGGTTTCGACGAAGACGGCGTCGAGTTTCTCCTTCTCGAACATCTCGCGGTAATCCTGGTACTTGTGCCAGCGATCGCCTCCGGCCACCTGGCTGGAGGCTTCGTCGAGCCGGGGCAGGAAGCAGTCGGCGACGGCCACCACTTCGGCGCCGGGAAGATCCTCGTTTTTGAGGATCCAGCGGGCGCGTCCGCCGAGGCCGATGAAGCCGATCTGCAAACGATCGTTGGGGCCGGTGGTGCGGCGTCGGGCGGTGGTGCGGGTCTGGCAGCCGGTGAGGGTGGGGAGGGCGCTGGCGCCGGCGGCGGCGAGGGCGGTGCGGCGGAGAAAGTCGCGGCGGGTGAAAGCGGGCGCGGTGGGCTGTTTCATGGAGACGCGGAGGAGAGTAGGGGGAGCGGTGGCTCAGGGCTACGCGGTTCTTGCCGTACGTTGCCCGGATCTTGTGGGGGGCTTGGACTGCGGCGGCATGACGCCGCTTTGGATTCGCCGGGGGAGCGGGAAGGGGCGGGAGGTTGCGCCGGGGTTGGGGGGGCGCCGGAGTTGGGGGGCGAGGGGGTGGTTGTAGTAAAGCGGCAGGGGGCAGCCGCACTCCATACGGGGACGGTGTTATGGAGTGCGCCAGCCCTCTGGCGCTTTGGTGCCGGCGCGTGGCGGAGGACGGGCGTGGGGTGGGGAGGGGGCGGTGGTAGGAAAGCGGCAGAGGGCTG
>CAYZAE010000448.1:0-1581 GCA_964476125.1 uncultured Verrucomicrobiota bacterium
GACATACGGCTTGCTCAGGCGCAGGTAGGGGACCGCAGCGGTGCAGTTGTGATTGAAGGCGCCCAGATTGGCATACGCCACATACAGGTCCGAGAGCCGGCGGATTTCCTGGAACACGGTTTTCGCGTCATACCAGGAGCCGGTCCTCCGGCCGCACGCGTCCACGAGGGACGGAAAGGCGGGCTCGGTTCCCGCGTAGGTCCAGCACAGGATTCCCTTGCAGCCGAAGGAGAGCAGGGAATACGCCTGCCAGCGGAACTCGGCCTCGGTGGGGGTGCGTTTGGAGGGCGTCCAGGCGAAGGTCTGCAGGAAACACCAGAAATCTTTGCTGTGCTCGCGGGCGGAAGCCGCGATCACGTTGATCGACTCCACGTAGTCCCGGTAGGTGACGCGCCGTCCCTGGTCCCAGCCGAGCGGGTAGATGTCCGTGCAGATATAGCCGACATCGAACTTCGTGCAGAACGCGTCACAGTACTTCCGGAAGAGCGCGGGGTCGGCATCGTAGTACTGGATGGCGTCCGCCGCGGCCCCGTATTTCAGTTGCGCCGCGTTGGCGTACATGGGGAGCAGGTTGACGTAGGGGACCTTGCCGCCTGTGCGTTTCACATAGCCGTTGCAGAGGGCGGCCAGCCGGTCGAAGTCGTCCGAGCCCGGCTCGTCGATGACGTAATGTCCCCGCAAACTCGGGTGGGCGGCATAGGCGTCCGTTTTCACGGCCGGGTCGAGGTAGCCGCCGTCGGCGATGTAGGCCTCGATCCCGTTTAGGTCGCACCATTGCAGGAGGGGCTCGCGGAGCAGTCCGCCGGAAATGTCGGGCATGGCGATGAGCCAGTCGAACCCGCAGCTCGCATAGGTGCGGATGTACGCCTCGTCGAGGTCGACGGGGCGGAAATTGCCCCACGCGCCGATCCTGATCCGGTCGCGCGCGAAATACTCCGGCGGATAGGGGACGGCGGCGGGGGCCGGCTTCGGGAAGAGCGTTTCTTTGGCGGGATCGGGCGTGTCGTCGGCCTCGCCCAGGAACTTTCGCGCGTCGGGCTCCGAAGGGAAGAAGCCGAAGCGCGAGATCGCCAGAACCGAGTTCGTGTCGCTCGGATTGGTGGGGTCGATGCGGAGTCCGGTGAGGGTCCCTTTCCAGTTGCCGTGGGCATAGGCCCGCAAATCGACGATTTGGTCATGCCACTTCTCATCCCCCTCCACAGGGAAGGGCGAGTAGCTGCGGTCGGAGAGAGCGGTGAGTGCGTCCGTGGTGAAGAACAGTCCCGCCTGCCTGATGGCGGTGCGATACCTGTAGCGGAGCGCGAAAAAGGGGTAACGCGCCGCCTCGAACCGTTCCTCCGGCGCGAGCGGGACGGTCAGGGTGGCGTCGGTTCCGGTCGGAGCGATGGTGATCAGGCCCTGACTGAACGCGAGGTCGGCCTGGCCGGCCGCCAGCCTCAGGACGTCCCGCCCGTTATTGAGCACCCAGAGCGGCTCGGCGGCGGACGGGAGCGCGTCGGCCAGAAGCAGAAGGGACAACAAAAAAGCGCGCATGTCAAATTTCCTATTCCTTTGGCTGGCTCCTTTGCGCCATGGGCGAGG